>DWYS01000034.1 GCA_019118585.1 Candidatus Enterocloster faecavium
ACCAACATCCTGGGTTACATCGATGCCGGCAACACCAAGAAGAACGGCAAGTTCTATACCCTGTCCGGAAATGACCAGCTGATTATCTGGACCCTGCTTGCAGGCGGCACCGGCGGAATCGCAGGCTGCGCCAACGTATATCCCCACACCATGGCATCCATCTACAACCTGTACGCTGAAGGCAAGATCGAGGAAGCAAAGGCAGCCAATGCCAGCATCGCAAGCTTCCGCGCCTGCTTCAAGTACGGCAACCCCAACACCATCGTAAAGACCGCCGTTCGTCTCTTAGGCTACGAGGTAGGTCCCTGCCGCGCGCCCTTCAATCAGGTACCTGAGGAAGGAATTGAAGCTCTGAAGAAAGTTCTGGCTGAGAACAAAGCCAAGGGCATGAACTAAAGGAAGGAAGTATACTCCATGAATGAAAAGCCGATTGTTGGCATCACCATGGGCGATCCTGCGGGAAACGGGCCTGAGATTACCGTCAAAGCCCTCTCCCACACCGATCTCTACGACCGCTGCCGCCCTCTTGTGGTAGGCGATGCCAAGATGATTGAACAGGCAGCCCGTTTTGTAGGATGCCCAGATATTCAAATTCACCGCTGTGAAAAGGTAGCCGACGCCATCTTTACACCGGGTACCATCGATGTGCTCCACATGGAGCTGATCGCCGACGTAGAGAAATTCCCCATCGGACAGGTCAGCATCGAAGGCGGAAACGCTGCGTTCCAGTGCGTAAAAAGAGTTATTGAACTGGCTTTGGCCGGCGAGGTGGACGCCACCTGTACCAACGCCCTGAATAAAGAGGCCATGAACAAGGCCCTGGAATACTACCATGGTGAAAAATCCGATGGCTATACCCATTTCGACGGCCACACGGAGATTTACGCCACCTATACTAATACGAAAAAATACACCATGATGCTGGCTCACCACGATCTGAGAGTAGTTCATGTTTCCACCCACGTTTCCCTGCGGGAGGCCTGCGACCGGGTGAAGAAAGCCCGCGTTCTGGAGGTCATCGAGATTGCCAATAAGGCCTGCCGTGACATGGGAATCGAGAATCCCAAGGTTGCTGTAGCGGGACTGAATCCTCACTGCGGAG
This sequence comes from Candidatus Enterocloster faecavium, assembly GCA_019118585.1. Classification (GTDB taxonomy): domain Bacteria; phylum Bacillota; class Clostridia; order Lachnospirales; family Lachnospiraceae; genus Enterocloster; species Enterocloster faecavium. The sequence goes on from DWYS01000034.1 coordinate 1,103, forward strand.
AGAACGGGCTTTTTGGCACAGAGGAGATCCAGGAGATACGCCCTGCCATCGAGGCCGCCAAAGCCGAGGGAATCAATGCCATCGGCCCCATTCCTCCGGACAGCGTCTTCTCCGAGGCCCTTGGAGGCTGGTACGATATCGTGGTGTGCATGTACCACGATCAGGGGCACATTCCGCTGAAAACCGTCGGATTTGTCTATGATCGCGAGAAACAGGCCTGGAAGGCTGTGGAGGGCGTCAACGTAACCCTGGGCCTTCCCATCATCCGCACCAGCGTGGATCATGGAACCGGGTTCGCCCTGGCCGGCAAAGGCACCAGCAATGAGCTGAGCCTGGTCAACGCCATCGACTATGCCATCCGCATGGCTAAAGGGCGCAACGCATAAGGCAAATACTTTTTAAGTTTAAGGGGCTGTGAAACTGCATGAGTTTCACAGCTTTTTTATTCTAATTTGGGTTTTATTCCGAGTGTGTTCTAATCTGAAACCATTTTATCAAACTTTCTAATTGATGTTTTAAAATGGAACGCTATCAACGCTTTGTTTTTCATCTTTTTTAATACTGTTTCTAAATAGAACGCATATACTTTGTTCTTTCCTTGCTGATGAATACAGCAGATTTTATAATAAACATAAATTAAGGCTGAACCGAATTGTGCAACATGTAATCATCTGTACACGGAAGGCCAGGAAAGGTAGGAAAAAATGATATGACAACCCAAATGATTATCGCACTTGGAATCACTATTTTCATGATTGTCCTGATCATGATCGACAAGCTGCCATTCGGATCTGTGCCTCTGTTGGCCTGTCTTCTGCTTGTCATCTTTGGTATCGCGGACATCAAGGCTGCATTTGCCGGATTTTCCAACTCTACCATCGTAATGCTGGCTGAGTTCATGGCAATCATCGCAGCGCTTCAGAAGACCAGCTTCATAGCGGCTTTCAAGCGAACCATGTTCAACATGGCGGACAAAGGAGGATTTAAAGCTTTCCTTCTGTTGATTCTGATTGTAATGTTAGGCTGCAGCCTTTTCGGTACCGGTTCTACCGCCTACTATGTAATGGTAATTGGACTGCTGTCCACTCTGCCTTACACCAAAAAGCTGCCTCCTTCCAAGGTGGTTATGACCGCCGGATTTGCTGCCAACCATCCCCTGCTTCCTTTCAACACCGCTCTTCAGTACGGAATCGTAATCGCTGTTCTGGGAAGCGCCGGTATTGCAGCTGAGGTTCCCGTAGCAAAATTCGCTATTGTAAACCTCTTCCTGTCCATGGGCTTTTTGCTCAACTGCGTAATTCAGTATAAGATTTTACCTGACCACGATATTAAGGCCACCGAGGACGCTAAGCAGGTACAGGCTTCTACTGAAAGCTCCTCTCTTACCAAGAATCAGGAATACATTACATACGTTGTATTTGTAATTGCTGTAATCGGCATGCTGCTCCAGAGCTATATCGGCGACGCCGGATATGCCATCGCCGGTCTGTCCGTAGCGGTTATCCTGATCAGCGGCGTTATGGATTTCAATGAGATTCGTAATTCCATCAGCGCCCCCATCATCCTGATGTCTGCCGGCGTGATCGGCGTAGCGGATGCCCTTGGCGCAACCGGACCGACCTACCTGGTAGGTTCTACCGTAGCCGGAATGCTGGGTACCAGCGTAAACCCCTTCGTTTTGATTCTGGTATTCTGTATCCTGACCAGCGTACTTGCAACTCTGACCGGTTCCACCATCGGAACGGTTTACATCTTCGCTCCTCTGGCCATTGCCACCTGCTCCAACATGGGACTGGATCCCACCGCTGCAGCCTGCGCAATCGTTATTTCCGGATGGTGCGGACACTTCCTTCCCATCGACGGCATGCCCGCTATGGTAATGGGCGTCGGAAACTACAGTATTTGGGAGTTCTGTAAATTTACAGTTCCCCAGTACTTCATCCGTCTGTTATTCTTAACAGCCGGAGCACTGATCATGTTCCCGATGTAAAATTTAAGGTAACGTAAAAAATAGTCCCCCTGGTACAGACCCCTGTACATTTCATCATCACGTCCGCCTGGCAGGATATTCCCTTTACCTGGCGGACGTGGTATAATATGAGCACTTGGCGAGGTCTTTCACGAGTCTAGTGCGAGTCATACCCGGCCGCTTAGCGAGGTATCTCACGAGCTTAGCGGACACGGTATCATATAGCACTAAACACAATTTCAAGGAAAAGAGGTAAAAACTATGAGCTGCAAATTTGAACTGGAACACATCGGCATCAATCAGGCAAACGCGGAGGAAGCCGCAAAGCTGGCTGACCTGTTAAGCGCTATGTTTAACTTAACTCCCAAGCACGGCAACAAATCCGAATTCGCAGGCCCCTACTTCGAATGCATGAAGACTCCCTTCCTGGGAACCAACGGTCACATTGCCATGAGAACTCCTGATTTGACCGCCGCTGTGGAGGAGCTGAAGGGAAAAGGCTACACCTTCAACATGGATACCGCCGCTTACAACGAGGACGGAACCATTAAGAATGTTTATCTGGACGGAGAGTTTGGCGGATTTGCCATCCATATTATGCAGAAGTAATTGTTCCTGTCAATCAAGGGACCGCCGGTTCGGACCGGCTTCCCGCCCCAAACACGATAAAAGGAAACATTCCAGTGGGATTTTGGACTTTTCAGCCCAAGCTCTGCTGGATTGTTTCCTTTTTGCAAGGATAATTCATTATGGACAGTTTTTTTGTCGCATTTAACGCAGTTGTACCTTTCTTTATCTATTTTGCCTTCGGCTATGGCATCCGGATGACCGGGCTGGTTGACAAACCCTTCCTGGTACGGCTGAACCAGATGATTTTTAAGGTTTTCTTTCCCGTCATGATGTTCAACAACATCTACCGCATTGACGCCGGCACTTTAGTAAATCCTTTGCTTGTGGGCGTCAACATTCTCTGTGTTTTCGCCGTAATCGGCTGTGCCATGTTGGTGGTTCCCAGGCTTGTAAAAGAAAATTCCAGACGGGGCGTAATCGTCCAGGCAATCTACCGGGGCAACTGCGCCCTCTTTGCCATTCCTCTGGCAGAAAATGTATTCGGCCCGGAAGGCGGCAGTCTTGCTTCTGTCAGCCTTTCCTTTATTATTCCCATTTACAATGTTATGGCCGTTTTAATCCTGGAATATTTCCGGGGCGGAAAACCAAGCCTGCCCCAGCTGCTGGTCAAAATGATTACCAATCCCATGATTATGGGCTCTGCTGTGGGCGCCGTATTCCTTTTTCTAGGAATCAAGCTGCCTCAGTGCGTTGAAAAACCCGTCAGCGAATACGCGGCCCTCTGCACACCTCTGGCCTGCTTCGTTATGGGCGGGACCCTCCAGTTCGCCTCCGTACGCAGGGACTTAAAATATCTGATTCCCACTTTGACCGCCAAGCTTATGGTGATTCCCATGTTTATGGTGCTGCTTTCCGTTGCCCTGGATTTTAAACCGGTGGAATGTTTCGTCCTGTTCACCCAGTTTGCCACGCCGGTAGCTGCGGCTTCCTATCCCATGGCTCAGAACATGGGCGGAGACGGGGACCTGGCCAACGAAATGGTGGTTGTAAGCTCCGCTTCCTGCGTATTTACCATGTTCTTCTGGATTTTTATCACCAGATATCTGGGGATCATCTAAGCCTTCATCTGACGGCAGTTCCACGGGACCCGCCGTCTCCATCCGGGTCCGCTTCCTCCACATTTACATAAATGTCCTGACTCTGGGCCGCGTCTCCCCAGAAAATCCCCTGGTCCACCGGGCAGTCCCCATAGTCCCTCCCATGGGCCAGCTTGATGTAATAATCGTCAATATGCAGGTTGTTGGTGGGGTCCAGGCCATACCACCCATTTTCTCCGTAAACCTCTACCCAGGCGTGGGTATAGCCTTCCCCAATCATAAGACCGTTGACATACCTGGCCGGGATTCCCATATAACGAAGAACCGCCGTCATAATATGGGCGTAGTCCTGGCACACTCCCGTTCCCAGCGCCAGGGCCTGGGCGGCGGTGGTCCGGATATGGGGTGAAGGGGCGTCCGGTCCCCTGACCCGTTGTCAATTTGTGCGGTACCGCGAATCCGGTAACGGAAAAAATCGTGGGGCCGTCCGCAGCAGCCGGTAAGCTTCCGGTTGCCAAAACCGTCCCTTATCTCCCGCAGGTAATCCGCCGGCTCCACCCTGCATTCCTCCAGACGTATTTTCTGCCGCAAAGAATCTCCGGGGACGCAGCGCAGGGCAAAATAGTGCCGGTTCACCGGAGAAGAAAATTTCAGTTCCATTCGGTATTCAAATCTTAGTGTTTTCATCTTACTTGCAGAATGCCTTTAAAGGAAAAGTCCCCCCAGGCATCCCAGCGCCTCCTGACGATCCTTCGCCTGTTCCATTCCCCGGGTAATCAGCTGCCCCAGGCGGGCCAGGTTTTCTTCATTGTAACTTAGGTTAATCCGGCCAAGCCGGTTGGTCAGCTTCCGGTATTCCTTTTCCAGATCCTTCTTATGATAATCCAGACGGATACAGAGGTCAAGACGTTCCACATATTTTCCGCATTTTAAGAGGTTCCGGCAGTCCTCATCCTCTACATAATCGTCCGCGCAGCCCCAGAATGCCAGAAGGTAATCCAGCACCTGCTGCAGCTCCAGCAGGGGAGCGGTGGTCTTGCTGCAGGCCTCCAGCGTATTCAGCGCTAGCTGGATATAGGACAATACATTGCTGCTCAGCTCTTCCCGCAGAACCACGCCGTTGTCATAGGCCCTTTTCATGCTTAAAATCACGGAATCCGGATTTTCTTCATCAAAAAGGTAGGAACCGACAAACTGGCGGTTGGAGGTATAAATATTGGGGATCCCCAGTTTCTTACAATACTCCACATAAACGCTCTCCGGCGCCTCGATCATTTCATCAAAAATATGGAAAAATACCCGTATGGTGGTATATACCCGCTCCGTGTATCTTCCAAGCCAATATAAATGGTCCGCGTTTTCTACCGAGATAATACCCATGTGTCTTTAAATCCTCCTCCCTGAGATGAATTCACTACAAATGAATCGGCATTTCTGGAAAACCGGGTCAGGCCGCTGGCCCAGACTCTGGTTTCCGTTCCCGACAGGACGAAGACCCGCAGGTCCGCCTTCCGGGACACGGTTTCGTCTCCCTCCATCACATCCATATCCTGGAAATCAATGACTTCCTGAGCGATGAATCGCCTGGGCTCCCGTTTTACCAGCTCCTTCAGCTCCCGGAGCTTTTCTTTGCTTAGACTGTTTCCGAATACCACGCCGTAGCCGCCGGCTTCCGCCACATCCTTTACCACCAGCTGTCCCAGATGGTCCAGGACATATTTCCGGTCTTCCTCGTAGAAAGGCAGGTAGGTAGGCGCGTTTTTCAAAATCGGCTCCTGCTTCAGATAATACCGAATCATCTTCGGCACAAAATAGTAGATGCCCTTGTCGTCCGCCACCCCGTTGCCCGGCGCGTTGACAATGGCTACATTTCCGCTCCGGTAGACGTCCATCAGGTTCGGAATGCCAATCAGAGATTCCGGCAGAAAGGTCATAGGATCCAGATATTCGTCGGAAATCCTCCGGTAGACCACCCCTACCCGTTTCTTTTTGTCCCGCTAATCCCGGTAATACAGGTAATTGTCCTCTACAAACAGATCGGCGCAGGTGGCCAGCTCGCAGCCTGTCCGCTCCGCCAGATAGGAGTGCTCAAAATAGGCCGTATTGTATCGCCCCGGTGTCATAATCACCGGGATTCCCCCGGTATTAACCCATTCCATGGTTTCCTTCAGCATGGAGGCGTAATTCCGGTTGTCGATGATGGCTGACCTGCTGAAGGTGGAAGGAGATACCCGCCTGCAGATTTCTCTGGCAATCAGCGGGTAAGATGCCCCGGAAGGGATTCTCAGATTATCCTCCAGGATGTACCATAGTCCTTCCCCAAAACCAGGTCAATACCGGAGATATGGCTGTAAATTCCTTTGGGCGGGCATACTCCCTCGCACTCCGGCAGATACCCGGAGGAAATAAACACAAAGTCCTCGGGAATCACGCCGTCCTTTATGATTTTCTTGTCCCCGTACACATCCCTTAAAAACAGGTTCAGGGCATCCACCCGCTGAATCAGCCCTTTTTCCAGCTTCGCAAATTCATCATGGGAAATCACTCTTGGAATCGCGTCAAAGGGAAACAGCTGCTCATGAAATTCCCCGTTTTTGTAGATTCCGAATTTGACTCCGAAGCGCGCCAATAGACGGTTGATGCCTTCCGTATGCTCAATCAGCTCTCTCATACTCCATTCCTCCTGCGCTTGCTTTTTCGGGAAGCCCATTTTTCTTTCACTTCCCCGCGAAAACGAAAAGGGCGCTCAATCCCTGAGACTGAGCACCCTTGCTTTGTATTCAAATATAAGCTTTTTTCCAGCTTCTGTCAACCTTTTTGCGGCGCGTTCCTTCCGGAACTGCGTTTCTGTCCTACCGCATTTTCCCGATCAATGCCGCAGCCGCTTTCACCGCCTGGCTGTCTCCGCTTTTCTTTGGCTTCCGTTCATCTGCCGCTCCTGACCCCTTTCAATCTCCGCCTCTACCAGCAGATGGTCTCACCCGGCTCCACAATCACGCGGCCCTCCGCCTGAAACTTCTCCGCCGCGGCCCGGTCGAAGAGGGCTCCCGGCATCATATGGACCGGAACCGAGTGGGCCGCGCCAATCACGGCCGCGCACCGGGAGGCCTCCTCCGGCCCCATGTTGTACACACCGTCAATGGGCAGGAATGCGTAATCCAGCCGTTCTCCAGACAGTTCCTGCTCCATAGCCTCCGTCCGGGAGGTATCGCAGGCGAAGTAAAGCTTCTTTCCTTCCATCTCCACCACAAAACCCACGCACTGATCCTTAGGGTGATTTTTGTTGTAGGCCTGTGTTCCCTTGATTTTGACGCCGCAGGCCCGGATTTCCTGATAAACGCCGTCTTTCAGAACGTCCCCTGCCCGGAGGATTTTCCCGTCCTCCTTCCGCTTTACCAGCTCCACCGCATTGTGGTCGTGATGCTCGTGAGATACCAGCACCAGGTCCGCCGGCCGGTCGTATCCCTCCCCTGCGTAAGGGTCGATGTAAATCACACTGCCCTCCGATGTGGTCAAACGAAAACTTCCGTGTCCCTGATACAAAATTTCTGCCATATGAATCCTCCTCTCAGCGCCTCTGTCCCAAAGGCTCAATACGTTTCGTTCTTTCAGTATATCATTCGTTCTTTTTGGGGTCTACCGTATTATGCTTTTATCCCTGGTTTTTCTTGCCGTATCATGGACAGAATGATATGATAAATGTAACAGTTCCGGGCAGCGGTTGAAAAAGAGGAATTGCAGCAGATAAAAGGAGGAACCCCATGACGGAGTTAGAGCAGGTGAGGAGTCAGATGACAGCCCCTCAGGCCGATGAAGAACTTTTAAAACAGTACCCGGTCAAACGCCAGGAAAATATCAGGATCCAGTGGAAAAAGCTGGGGATCAGGGAATCGCTCCCAATGACTTTATCTTAAGGGGCCGTCTCTACAATCAATGGTACGTGGGCTCCGACAATCCCAGGAACATCTATATCTCCCCGGTATTTGCCTCTCCGGAGGACCTGAAGGGCCTTCCTCCCTTTACGATCATCGCCGGCGGAGAAGATTTCCTCTGACCGGACGCCCTGGCTTTCGCCTCTCTTCTGATGGAAGCCGGCGTCACAGTGACAGTAAAGAAGGTAACCGCTGCCCAGCACGGTTTTCTGGTGAGGAGAACCGAAGGGCATACGGAGGGGGACCGGGTGCTGTTTGGGACATTAAAAGGATACTTTGCCCTTTAGCATGAAATATGGAGGAAGAAAAATGCAAGCACCCGCAGGGCATTGGCGCAGCCCCGTAACCGCAACATTAATGCTCATCCTTCTGATTGCGGTTACAAGCGCAATAATCACATTCAATGTAAACCGAAGAGAGGAAAATGCCAGCTTCCAACGTCTCGCCAGCGAGGCGGAGGAATTTGCCAGCCTTCTGGAACTGAACATGGACTCTGACCGCCGTCAGCTTGAACTGATCGCCGCCTTGGCAAACGACTATATCGCCCTTGATACCAGCAAACTGCAGGCATTTCTCGACCAATACCCTGGCAACGGTAACTTCTTTTCCCGGATTGAAATACTGCTTCCCGGCGATCTTGTACTCTCCGCAAATGGAAAGGTAACCAACGCAGAAGGGCAGCTTTCCTTCGAAAAGGAAGCCGGTCTGGGCGCCCATATCTCAGACCGGGAGCGGGACCTGAACAGCGAAAATTATGTGGTGCGTCATTTTGTCCCGGTATCCCGCAGCGGCGAGATCCTAGCTATGCTGTACGGTGTAATTGACATCGGAACTCTTGGGGAGGAACTGCCCTATACGCCATACGGCGGAAGCGCCGCCGTCTATTTGATTGACGGCGCCACCGGGGATTTTCTCATAGATACCTGGCATCCTGAGCCTGGCAATATATGGGAGTCCGGCTCCCGCCCCATGGCCCATGGCTATAATGATGTCCAGCTTCGCCGGGGACTAATCGAAGGCGAATCCAACTATGTAGTCTTTCTCTCAAACACGACCAACGACTACCTTTATTTCTACTACATGCCCATTTCAATTAATCAGTGGAGAGTAGCGCTGAGCGTACCGGAGGAAGTGGTCTTTGCCGATGCCAGAAGCGTACGGTCCATGCTGAATGTTATGCTCATCCTGGAAACAATCGGCTTCCTGCTCTACCTGTCCTGGCTCATCCGCTATGTGCGCCGTGAAACCGGAGAAAAGCAGCGCCAGCTGGACGCCCTCAATTATATCTACGACGTTGAAAAGCTTCTCTTTAACGCCCATGTGCATCGCGAAAATATACCGCAGGCTTTGGAAATCATAGCAAAAATGCTTCCGGCTAAGAGAGTTTCTTTTACAATGTTAAGGGGCAAAGAAACGACCGCTAATTACGTATGGGAAGAGGGCGCCGCAGTATCTTCCAAGTCATCCGGAGAGCCGGAAGGAATGAGCGATCTTACGTCTATACCTATAGAAGACGCCGACGGAGCAGTCTGCGCAATCCTGTCCGCCGGAGGCCTTGGAAGGCCGTCCGCATGTGCCGCTATGCTTAAAAGCGTTGAATTCAGCTTCGCAATGCTCTGCAGCAACGCCCGCTCTTATTGGGATATGAAACAGCTGGGAGAAAACGACGTACTCACCGGGCTTTACAACCGCAATCGCTACGAAATTGACCTTCCCAATCTGGTCAATGGCTGCAGGGAAAATCTCTGCTGCATCTTCGTAGACGTCAACGGTCTCCACGAGCTCAACAATTCCCAGGGACACGAAGCCGGAGATCACATGCTCCGCTCAGTAGCAGATAAGATCCGCTCCTGTTTCGATACCCTCTATGCCTACCGCGTAGGCGGCGATGAGTTCGTCATTTTTGTATGCGACAAACCGGAAACAGAAACCCGGCAGCGCATCCTGGAAATGGAGGATATACTGAAAGGCAAAGGATATTTCGTGTCAGCCGGATACGCCTGGGCATCGGTTCCCATAAAAGATGTTGAAATGCTTATCAAAGATGCCGAAAAAAAGATGTACTTGCAAAAGCAGGAGTACTATCGCAACCCTGTCAACAACCGGAGGGCGCGGTAGGCCGTCTCGACGCTCTGTTATACTTTAAACACCATATTCAGGCCCATACACCACAAGGGCAGCGCCGCCATGGATAAAATCGTTGTAAATACCACGCACTGAGTGGCAAACGCCTCATCCCCATGGTATTTGGCAGCCAGGATCGCTGTCGTGCTGCCCGCCGGCATTGCCGCCAAAACCACGGACAGCCCAGCCGCAACAGCCTCCACATGAAACAGCATACACCCCAGCATAACCAAAAGCGGAATGAAAAGCAGCCGAATAGCCGCAAAAACAACGGTGAGCCGGGATACCATATGTTTGAATCCCGCATCTGCCAGAATCGTCCCGATAAACATCATGGTGATAGCCGTGGTACAGCCGCCTAAGGAGCTGATACTCCTGTCCAAAAATTCCGGCAGCTGCAGTTGGGTAATCATAAGAACAATCCCAATCTCCACAGCAATAATACACGGATGGCGCAGGACCTTCTTGAATACTTCTCTTCGGTTGGGAGACTCTGTAAAGTAGGATACGCCTGCAGACCACATGACGATTCTCTGAGGGATCAAATAAATGGAGGCGTACAAAAGCCCCAGAGAGCCGTAAATTCCCTCTGCAACGGGATTTCCCAAAAAGCCGGCATTGGAGCACACCGTTCCGTACTGGAGGATCATCCGCTTTTCCTTTGGCACTTTCCGGTAGCAGATGCTGCTGATTCCGGTGCAGAAGATCTGAAGTACCAGCGATACCGCCAGCACCTGAATGCCGGAAATCAGTATTTCCCTGCTGAGGGAAATCTGAAAAGCCGCAATAATATTGCAGGGCAGAATGATATCGATGATCAGATCCGTCAGCACGTCTCTCCCTGCCTTCGTGATAATTTCCCTCTTTCTCAGGAAGAAACCCACTCCCATGAGCGCGAACATCATCAGCTGTAAGTTTAAAAGTCCCTGCAGTTCCATCTTTTGTCCTCTCCTCAACCGTTCCGATTCCATTTTATCGTTTTCTATCATAATACCGGAAAAGAAAAATCGCAATATTTTCCCTCCAGCAGCCCCATTTCTTTTTTTTGCTTACTCCATCATCTTTTGTTATCGGGCAAATAAAAAAGCTGCAAACTGCATTTTGGGGTTGCAACTGGGAGCAGATGATTCTACAATAAGACGTAACAGTTCCGTCCGGGCAAAAAGATACCGCCGTCCCGAACAGTTCCGATAAGACTGAATAACCATCCCCAACAAAGAGGAGGACTTTGACGTGTTGATTACCCATTACGCAGTAGCACAAAGGCAGGGACAACGCCAATACCAGGATGCCCTGCTTCATGGAACATACCCCTATCTTCCTGTGCTGGACCAGATTTTATCCTACTCGGAAATCACCTCCAGCGTCAGCCTGGGAACCATGGACATCCCCCTTTCCCGCATAGTAGGTACAAAAACCGAGGACCGGGCCAACGCCTTTGCCAGCAATTTTATGCCCCTTTTGCCTGAACAATCCGAATTCGCAGCCAAATGGAGCCTGCTTTACAATTATCAGGTCAAAGAAGGCATTCAGGATCCCATCGTGGCCTTTGAATATATGAACCAGTTCTATGTCCAGGAAGGAAATAAGCGGGTCAGCGTCTTAAAATTTTTAGGCGCTTACAGCATCCGGGGCCAGGTGACGCGGCTGATCCCCAAGCGAACCGAAGAAAAAGAAAACAAACTCTATTTTGAATTTCTGGACTTTAACCGGGTATCCGGCAACTGCGAGGTGTGGTTTAGCCGTCTTGGCAGCTACCGCCGCCTGTTAAAGCTGATGGGCAAAGGCCCCGATGAAGTCTGGGACGAGGAGGAACGCCTGTTTTTCCGCTCTGCCTTTGGCCGGTTTGAAAAAGCCTTCCACATGGCCCATGGAGAACGGCTGGAGCTGACGCCCTCCGACGCCTTTCTGGTCTATGTAGAAATCTACGGCTACAGACAGATCTGCGGCCAGACAGAAAAAGAGATGTACGCCGCCCTCCAAAAAATCTGGTCGGAAATCCGGCTGGCGGAGCGTGGACGGCAGGTGGAGCTGGTGACGGACCCGGAGGCGGCCAAGGAGCTGTCCCGCCCCTCCATTCTCAACTGGTTCATCCCTGCTGGCCTTTTAGAGCCGGATACCTTAAAGGCGGCCTTTATCTCCACCAAAACGCCGGAAACCTCCAGCTGGACCTATGCCCACGAGCT
>DWYS01000035.1 GCA_019118585.1 Candidatus Enterocloster faecavium
ATTCGGGCTCTCAGAGCTAAGGTTCTCTACGACAGCGATGCAGCTAACCCCATCCGCAAGTCCCATGAGAATCCTGCCATCAAGGAACTCTACGCCACTTATCTTGGCGAACCCGGAAGCGAGAAGGCCCACCACCTGCTGCATACGACTTATGTGAAGAGGAGTATTAATCAGCATTAATCGCTCATAAGGAAATCCCCCGCTTCAAGCGAATCAACAATTCACCGGAGGCGGGGGATCCTTTTGTTATGAGCACTTTAGCTCTGTCTTTATATTGATTACATTTTGCTCCACTTTTTGTACCATGCGGCTACCGTCTTCTCATCTTCCTCCAGAATGTCAGCTGCTTCCTGAGGCGAGTAGCCCTTGCGGTACAAGTTGCGGGCGGTTCTGATACCTCTTTTTCTGTCACCTTCCGCAACCCCTTCTTCATACGTATTTTTTAGATGCTTTTTCTCATCATATTCATACAGCAGTATACCAATCACCTCCCTGCGATAATCTGTCAGCAGTTCCGTTAAATAGCCCTGAGCGAGACAATCCTCTATGGCCTCGCCGATGGCCCCTTCCAGGGTCTTTCCCAATGCCTGGTTTTCCCGGATTTTCCCCACGAAATAGGCATATTCATATAATTTCGGGCATTTCTCCATCATCCGGCAGTTCTTCCCGAAGTTAATATTAATGACCCGTACCCTGCATTCCAGAGACGGCTCCGGCTCCGGCTTCTCAAAAGCGTCGGACAGCCTCAGAATCCGTTCCTCTTCATTTTTCATCTTATCCTGCCCATTGAAGAATACCACAAGCCGCGGCGTCGGAATCTTCAGAAGGGCGGAAGAATACAGGTCCAGTTCCTGGCGGTCAATATAATTTTGATACAGCTGGAACATATACAGGCAGTCCCGCAGCGGCATATCCCGGATAAAATGAAGTATGTTGCAGTATGAACACTGCTGATGTGGCTATTCTATCAAATGAAGTGGGATAATGAAGGCGCCTAAAGGCCCGAAACAACAAACCCAAACAACAGAAACCCCCAGCAGAACTCTTTTCCTGAAAAGACATCCCGCCGAAGGCTTCTGACATGATTCATTTTCGCCCTTAATCTTCTTTTAATTCCTCCGCAGCCGACTCCTCCATTACCCTCCATCTCAGCACTACCCGGAACAAATCTCCCTCCACAGACAATTCCATCGTGCCGTCCTGAAGTTCCGTAAAGCTCTTGGCAATGGCCAGTCCTAGGCCGGAGCCCTCCGTATTCCTGGATTCGTCTCCCCGGACAAACCGCTCCATCAGCTCCTGGGGAGATACGGTCACCTCCGCCGCGGAAATATTCATCAAAGTAATGACTACCCACCCATCCTGTGTTTCCAAGGTCACATAGGCCCGGGTGTTCGGCATGGCGTATTTTGTAATGTTTACCAGAAGATTTTCAAAAATCCGGTAGGTCCGCTGTCCGTCCAGATTGGCGATTACCTTTTCTTCCGGCAGCTTCCAGCGGAAATCCACGCCGCAGCCGGCGATTCGCTCAGAAAGCTCCAGCCGTACTTCTTTTATAAGACTCACCAGATCCACCGGCTCCAGATTGAGATTCACGCTCCCGCTGCTGGCCTTGCTGACCTCGAACAAATCCTCAATCAGCACCTTCAGGCGCATAGACTTCTGCTCCAGCACATCAATGTAGGAATCCCTCTCCTCTTCTGTAATTCCCGGCTGTTTCAAAAGATTCACATAGGTGATAATAGCCGTCAAAGGCGTTTTTAAATCGTGGGACACATTGGTAATCAGCTCCGTCTTGGTCCGCTCGCTTTTTACTTCCTGGTCCACCGCCTTTTTAAATCCCTGGCGGACCCGAGCCAGCTGCTCCTTCAGCGGTTCAAAAAGTCCCAGATTTTCCGTTACATCCACATCTAAATTCCCTTCTGCCATCTGGTTGATCGCATTTAACAGAACATCGTATTTTTTCTGCATCTGCTTCCAATATCTCTGAATCAGTACAAACAGCACCAGAGAGTAGATAATCAGAACACCAATTCCCGCAAACCACAGCAGAGAAATCAGGGCCAGAATAATGAAGTTGGCAATAACCGCCTTTCCAATAGCCTTGGTAGAATTGGAATGCCAGTCCACTTCATTAAAGGGATTCAGACAGCGTACCACCCACCGTTTTATAAAGCGGCAGAATCTCAAAATCCAGGTTCTCTCCTTCAGATACCGCCACAATCCCAGCCGGAACACAGCGCCGGCACTAACCGCCATCCAGAAGAGACTCCCGTAGACGAACATCCACATGGCCAGGTTTGCCAGAAATTCCAGGATCTCTGCCACAGCAGGCAAAATGCCCGCATCCGTCAGTTCCCGGATGATTTCTCCTCGGGTAGTCAGCTCAATCATACCCGCCGGTACACCGCCGCATACAAGAGCGGTCCAGCAAAGAGCCAAAAAGCACATAGGTTCAAAGGACAGACGGCTGCACCTTCCCTCTCCAAGCCCCAGAGGCCGGACAGCCGGAAGAATCAGAGCTAAAAGAGCCAATACGCCTCCGATTGTGGCCACTACTCCATAATATCCTCCGGAACTGACATAATCGTGAAGCATAGGAGTTGTAGGGCCGTCGAGATATCGGAAATCCTCCAGATCAAACTGATACACAAAATTGACATCCTTAGGTCCTGAAAACACTACGCCGCTGTAGCGGTAATCCCCTGAAAGCCGCAGCTCCAGCGGGTCATAAAACTGGTAATTTGTCATCAAATTGCCCATTCGGTCCCTGTTTGCATCGGAGCCATCTACCGATTTCACTTCCATGGAACCGGATTCATCAAAATATAAAGAAAGGCGGATTTGTCCGTTTTCCAGCTTACGGGAAAAAAAAGCCGATGGATTCTCCACATTGCTGCCCAAAACCTTTCCCTGCCGGTCCAGCATTTCATAAGGAAGGATCCGGCTGTACTCCCTTGCAAAGGACTGCCACTCCTGTCCTACCGAATCCATCGTGGCCTGCAGGTCCTCATAATAATAGGCGTCATAGGATAGATTCTCAGAATCTTCCCAGGTTTCGTCGCCAGAAACGCTGCTCGATCCCTGACCGCTTTGTTTCTGGCGGATTTTCTCTTCCAATCCCGGCAGGAATACCTGGGAAGGAGTAAGAATTTGTCCCGCTTCCTTCTGTTTCTGCTCCCGCCATGCCTGATAGATGCTGTTCATGATCTGTATGGAAGCAGAGTACTCCGCCTTGCTGCTTTCCTCCATGGACTGCTCATAGCCCTCATGCCATCTTAACGCTTTCTCCTGCATATAGGGATATGCCAATACCGTTAAAAGGGACGCCGCCGTTACCAGCAGCAGGCAGAGACATACGCCGACTCTATGGCTGTTTTTCAATTTTGTATCCAACTCCCCACACCACCTTTACATATTTCGGGTCCTTGGGATTTACTTCGATTTTCTCGCGGATATTCCGGATATGGACCATCACTGTGTCCGTATTTACCGCCCGCTCATTCCAGACCCGTTCATAAATTTCATCCGCCGGAAATACCCGGCCGGGATTCTGAATCAGCAGCAGGAGAATTCGGTATTCTATGGGAGTCAGCTTCACCGGCTTATCATCTACGGTCACTTCCACTGTTTCCTCATTAATTTCAAGACCGCCCAGACGGTGAATTTTCGGATTGTCCGGCTGCTTCTGATTCAGCCGTTCCATAAAACGGTGGTAGCGCCTCAGCTGAGAATTGACCCTGGCCAAAAGCTCCATGGGGGTAAAGGGCTTGGTAATATAATCGTCCGCCCCCATATTCAGACCCAGAATCTTATCCACATCTTCCGACTTAGCCGACAGGAAAATCACCGGGAAATCATATTTTTCCCTCAAGCGGACCACCATCGTAATGCCGTCCATTCTGGGCATCATCACATCTACAATGGCCAGCTGAACCTCCTCCTGCTCCAGGATTTTCAATCCTTCCACGCCATCCGCGGCCTGAAGAACCTGGTATCCCTGGCTTCTCAGGAAAATTTC
>DWYS01000036.1 GCA_019118585.1 Candidatus Enterocloster faecavium
TCTACTTTTTTGTATGTTGTAATTTTGTAGAAAGTAACTAGATTCGGAGCAAGAAAGAGTGATATATTTGCTGATTTGACAGCTGTCCGGACAAAAAATAAGAAGGAGGAGATTCAATATGGGAAGGTGCAGAAGGGAACTGGCCAAGATCCTGGCATTGATTCTGGTAGCAACGTGTCTGTTTCAGCCAGGTATGGCAGCACATGCTTCGGTTTCGGACCGGGATCCGGCTTCAGGCAGCCGGCAGGAACAGCCAGCGGGAGAACAGCCGGAATTAGCAAGCGATTCCAATGCGTCTCAGAAAGAGGAACCAGAGGATATACAGGAAGAACCGGAGCGGGATCAAGATTCGGATTCAGACAGCCGGCAGGACCATCCGAAGGGAGACCGGCCGGAGAAGGCAACTGATTCCAGCGCGTCCCCGGAAAGGGAACCGGAAGATTCGCCGGAAGGGTCTTATGAGCACACGGGCGGAGCCGGAAAGTTTGAACTGGCTACGATTTCGGATGCGCAGATGGGGATTGCTCCGAATTCGCTGATTCCTCCATGTGAAGACGTATATGTGTATCTGGATTTAACGGAGTATCCACGGGAAGAGTTAAAGGAGATGAAGGTAGATACAATACTGGAACTTCTTAAAGAACAGAATACTGTATTTACAATTCAGGAAGGTCAAAAGGTAATACTGGTTTCCCTTGGGGATATAGAGGATATATATCGCGTAATCGAAAGGGAAGATACGCTGGATCTGACTGAAATGCAAGATGCGGAGTTTACAATGACACTGCGTGTAGGTACAGGCAATCAGCTAGACTACGATGCAGTCCAATATATTGTTACGGTAACAATAGCTCCGGAAACTGTTACAATGATAGAAGATGCTTTGACCTTTGAGTTGAGTCGAAACAGAGGAGAGATGGGTACAACAGTATTTGATAAACCTAACCGGGTATATATGGAATCTCATTTTTCAGAGGATCCGGCTATACCGGTGACGGCTGTTGTATTTTATGTAGAGGATAGTGTGGAGGGGAATTATAACGTTTCCATTTCTTCAACGTTTCGTACACAAAATAATGATATTAGTGTAAATTTATATAAGATGGAAGATTTCCTGAGATTATATAGAGAAGAGGAGGGAACTTTAGACGAATCAGAGGGACTGGAATGGAATGTGACTATTAGTGAGAATCCAGATCCAGTTGGATTAGAAGCTGTATACTGCATTGCGTACTTTAAAAATCCGCATATTATTACGGAAACACTGGGTGACGCTGTTAAGGGTGAGAGGTATTCCTGTCAGATAGAACATAGTAAGCTGCCCGATTGGAACGAGGTGACATTCCACCTGGTGGAGGGCAAACTGCCTCAGGGCCTGCATCTGGATCCTAAGACAGGTGAAATTTCTGGTACTCCGGAGGAAACGGGCGACTTCCGGATTGAGGTAGGGGCAAGTTACAGCATCGATGAGTTTGATGAGTCTTATGCAGAATATACACTGAAAGTTGGGGATTCATCCGATGATGACGAAGAAATTGATCCCGGTGATGATGAAGAGATTGATTCTGGTGATGACGAAGGAAGCGATTCCGGTGATGACGAAGAAATCGGTTCCGGCGGTGATTCCGGCAGCGGCAGTGATTCCGGCAGTGAAAGTGGTTCAGACTCCGGCGGCAGCGGTTCCGAAAGCGGTTCCGGCTCCGGCAGCAGAGATTCTGGTTCCATCATCGATACTGCCGGATCGGGATATACGGACGATTCCTGGGTCTGGGATGGAAATGGATGGAAGTGCAAGGCTCCGGACGGCTCGGTTCTTGCCAATGGCTGGCATCAGCTTCCTTATAAAGGGAGTACGGATTGGTACTTCTTTGATGGGCAGGGCTATATGGTCACTGGCTGGCTGACGCATGAGGGACAGACGTATTATTTGAATCCGGAAGCCGATGGAAATCAGGGAAAAATGTGCACCGGGTGGATGTATTTGGATGATACATGGTACTACTTTAACGAAGAATCCGATGGCACCAAGGGGGCGATGCTCACATCCGGCTGGCATTATCTGTCCTACAATGGCAGGATGGACTGGTATTACTTTGATGAAAAAGGAAAAATGCTGACTGGCTGGATTACGACGGACGATGAAAGATACTATTTAAATCCCGTACCGGACGGGACCAGAGGAAAGATGTGTACCGGCTGGCTTATGGTCGATGGAAAATGGTATTATTTCAATGAAGCGCCCGATGGGACACGCGGTGCTATGGCAGTCAATACATGGGTGGACGGCCGCTATGTAGACGGCACAGGAGCCAGAGCAGACTGACCGGACGTAAAATCCTTTGACGGATTTGCGGAGATTAAGAAGAACTCTCTTCTGAAAAAAGGTTTCGGCCTTTTTCGGAAGGGAGTTTTTTTAGTGTGGGCGGCAGGAAAAAACAGATGAAGTATTTTGACTGAAAGTGGGGGAAAAAGACATTTTTTGACATATGAGATAAATTGAGAAAAACTGTAAAAAACGGTCAGTTTTTTGCTAAAATAGTTAACATAAAACGAAAGCACGAGCGGCGGCATTTAAAAAATGAACTTAAAAATTAACAATAATGTAACAAAAACGTAAAATATAAATATACAATATACATAAAAAATACGAAAATATACACGCAAAAATATAATATAAGCACATATTACCCTGGAGTTTTTTCTTGTGTATTAAAAAATGTAACAAATATATTAAATTGCCATTGACAGACAGGAAACGGCTCTCTATAATAACCGGTACATCCCCGGAAAAAAGGCGAAAGTGGGGGTTCGTCCCATTTTTTGACCAAAATGAATGTGGAAGCAATGGAAAGCTTCCTGGAGAAAAGAGGAGTATGTATGCGGACACGGCATTCATTTCTTTCTTCCCGATGTCTTTTGAATCAGTTCCGGAAACACCGGGCATCCGCTTTGGCGGCCGGAACGGCAGCAGTTCTGGTCCTGGCGTTTCCATCTATGGGTTTTGGAGGCAGCCAGGAAAATGCTGCGCCAGAGGCGAAGATTCAGAGCATGGAAACAGTTGGGAAAAAAGCGGTTTCCAGAAAATCGGGGGAAGAAATCAGGTTTGTTACAGAAGCAAAAATACAAATCGAACTTTTAGATCAGAACAGCACGGCAAAGGTTTTCAGCGGTCAGCTTCTGGCACAGAAGATTCGCCAGCAGCAGGAAGAGGAACGGCTGAGAAAAGAGCGGGCCGAGGCAGCCAGACAGGAGCGGCTCAGGAAGAAGCAGGAGGAAGAGAGACGCCGTCAGGAGGAGGCGGCCAGACAGGCAGCAGAGGAAGCCGCGCGCAAGGCCGAGGAAGAGAGACGGGCAGCCAGACAGATTCCCTGCAGCGATGAGGACTATCAGGTGCTTTTGAGGATTGTCCAGGCAGAGGCAGGTGTCTGCGATGAAAAAGGAAAGATCCTGGTGGCGAATGTGATCATCAACCGGGTCCTTTCCGACGAGTTTCCGGACAGTGTCCGGGATGTGGTCTATGAACCGGCTCAGTTTCAGCCTGTATCCAGCGGTTCCATCAATTCCGTCCAGGTGACAGAGGAAACCGTCCGCTGTGTGGACCGGGCTTTGGCAGGAGAAGATTATTCACAGGGGGCGCTGTATTTTATGAACCGGAAGGCCTCCGGCGGTTCCGCTTCCTGGTTTGACCGCCATTTGAATTATCTGTTTGCTCATGATGGTCACGAATTTTTCAGATGACTGCTTTCGGAAGGACTATTTTTCGGACAAAGCTTAAAAAATCTTAAGACTTCTCGTTGACTTTTTAACAATATAATGCGATAATGGATTTAAGTTTCGGTTTAGCAGGACATGCCAAAACTTTACACTACTTAAATCTCAAGAGGAGGCAGAAAGATATGGAAACATATGGTCTGGAAAAGCTGGGAATTATCAGCCCGGCAGCGGTTTACCGTAATTTAACTCCGGCTCAGTTGACGGAGGCTGCTCTGCGCAGAAAAGAGGGTACATTAAGCAACACAGGAGCTCTGGTTGTTACGACTGGAAAGTACACCGGACGTTCCCCGGAGGATAAATTTATTGTTGACACCCCCACCATTCACGATCAGATTGCCTGGGGAAAGGTGAATCGCCCCATTGAGAAGGCAAAATTTGACGCCATCAAGTCCAAGATGGTGGCATATCTTCAGAATCGGGAGATTTTCATTTTTGACGGCATGGCAGGAGCAGATCCCGCCTGCACCAAGAAGTTTCGTATTGTAAATGAGCTGGCAAGCCAGAATCTGTTTATTCATCAGCTTCTGATTCGTCCTACCGCCGAGGAACTGGCCAACTACGGAGAGGCTGATTTCACCATTATTGCAGCTCCCGGATTTAAGTGCATCCCGGAAATTGACGGCGTTCATTCCGAGGCTGCTATTCTGGTAGACTACGAGGCCAAGATGGTTCTCATTGCAGGTTCCCAGTATGCAGGTGAGATCAAGAAGAGCGTATTCTCTGTTATGAACTTCTTGATGCCCAAGGAAAATGTGCTTCCCATGCACTGCTCCGCAAACATGGATCCGGAGACCGGCGATACGGCTGTGTTCTTTGGCCTGTCCGGTACTGGAAAGACCACCCTTTCCGCAGACCCCAACCGCCGTCTGATCGGCGATGATGAGCACGGCTGGTCTGAGCACGGCATCTTTAACTTCGAGGGCGGCTGCTATGCCAAGTGCATCAACCTGGATCCCGAAGGAGAGCCGGATATCTACAATGCCATCAAGTTCGGCAGCCTGGTAGAGAATGTGGTGATGGACCCCGATACCAGAGAATTTGATTTCTTTGACGGAAGCCTGACAGAGAACACCAGAGTAGGCTATCCCATTGACTATATTCCCAACGCTCAGATCCCGGGCGTAGGCGGAATTCCTAAGGTTGTGATCTTCCTGACTGCAGATGCATTCGGCGTTCTGCCGCCCATCAGCCGTCTGGATGAGAATGCGGCTATGTACCATTTTGTAACCGGATTTACCTCCAAGCTGGCAGGAACCGAGCGCGGCGTCAAGGAGCCTCAGCCCACTTTCTCCACTCTGTTCGGCGAGCCCTTCATGCCCATGGATCCGTCTGTATATGCCAACATGCTGGGAGAGAAGATCGAGAAGTACAACACCAAGGTTTATCTGGTAAATACCGGATGGACCGGCGGCCCTGCCTCCGGCGACGGAAAGCTGGGAAGCCGTATGAAATTAAAATACACCCGTGCGATGGTAACGGCTGCTCTCAACGGTTCTCTGGAGAACGTAGAGTACAAGCACGACGATGTATTTAACCTGGATGTGCCTCAGAGCTGCCCCGATGTTCCCGATGAGATCATGAATCCCAGAGATACCTGGGAGGACAAGGCTGCCTATGATGTACAGGCCAAGAAGCTGGCCAAGATGTTTGCGGACAACTTCGCCAAGAAGTATCCCAACATGCCCAAGCACATTGCGGAGGCTGGCCCCAAGGGAGAATGATCCTCTAAAAGAATTTTTGGCAATGGAATAAACGATTGGAACAAAAGAAAAGACCCTGCAGCGGATCGCGGCTGCAGGGCCTTTTTTAGAATTTTTTCCATGTGTCTCTCACAAAGAGGAGCAGCAGCGGGAAGAGCTCCAGCCGCCCGGCCAGCATGTCAAAGGTAAGTACAAGCTTGGAGGGGTTGGAGAAGAAGGCAAAGTTGGAAGCAGGTCCTGCCAGCCCCAGTGCTGGTCCGATGTTGTTGAAGGTGGCGGCCACGGCGGTAAAGTTGGTTACCAGGTCAAATTCATTCAGAGAAATCGCCAGCACGGAGAAAGAGAACAGGATGATGTAGGTGATGACGAATACATTGGTGGACCGCAGTACTTCGTGTTCCACGGGCTTCCCGTCCATTTTGATCATCTTGACGCTTTGCGGGTGGAGATACTGGTGAAACTCTTTTTTGATGGATTTCAGAAGGATGACGAAGCGGGATAACTTCATGCCGCCTCCGGTACTTCCTGCACAGGCTCCCACAAACATCAGCATCACGAGGATGGTTTTGGAAAAGGAGGGCCACTGGTTGAAGTCCGTAGTGGCGTATCCTGTGGTGGTGATGATGGAACCCACCTGGAAGGCGGCCTGCTGAATGGCAGGTCCTACGCGGTAAATGTCCCTTAAATCCCAGGCGATCAGCAAAATGGCTGCTGCGATAATCCCAAAATACCAGCGAACCTCCTCCATCTTGAAAGCGGAGAGGGAGCGGCGGATAAACAGCAGAAAGTAAAAGCTGAAATTGACTCCAAAGAGGATCATGAAAATAGTCGTTATCACCTGACAGTAAACCGAATAACTGGCCATGCTGTCGTTTTTGATCCCAAAGCCTCCTGTGCCGGCAGAGCCGAAGGTAATGGTCAGGGCGTCAAAGAGGGGCATATCTCCCAAGAGCAGAAGGAGGATCTGCACCAGCGTCATGACCAGGTAAATGATGTACAGGATTTTGGCGGTGGAGCGGGCCTTGGGAACCAGACGGCTGACCGAAGGGCCGGGGCTTTCCGCTCTCATCAGGTTCATCTGGATATTTCCGGCGGAGGGCAGAAGGGCGATCAGGAAAACCAGTACGCCCATACCGCCAATCCAGTGGGTGAAGCTTCTCCAGAAAACGATGCATCTGGGGACGATTTCAATGTCCGTGATCACGCTGGAGCCGGTGGTGGTAAAGCCGGATACGGTTTCAAACATAGCGTCCACCGGATTGGGGAGAACACCGCTGAATATGAAGGGCAGGGAGCCCATGAAGCTCATGATGATCCAGCTGAGAGCAGCGGTGACACAGCCTTCCTTGGCATAATAGCTTCGGTTCCTGGGTTTGCGTATGGTCAGGGGGATGCCGAACAGAAGGCAGAGCCCCATGCTGAGAAGGAGGGAAAACAGTTCGCGTTCCCCGTAGATCACGGCGGTGATACAGGCCGGAACCATAAAAACGGCTTCTAAATTTAAAACCCAGCCGATGATATAGACGATCATTCGATAATTCATTTCTCAAATCCTCCGCTATTTCAGAATATCCCGGATGTCCTGGAGTCCTACCTGAGTGGTAACGATGATCACGGTATCTCCGACCTGGATGGAGTCGTGGCCTCTGGGAATGAAGACCCGTTCCCTGCGGTGGATGCAGCCGATTAACAGATTGTCCTTCAGATTCAGGTCCATCAGAGGGGTATCCGTTACCGGGGACTCCTCGTGGATGGCAAATTCCAGAGCCTCGGCCCGGTCATCCAGAATCTGGTAGAGGGTCTCCACGTTGCTTCCGATGGTATTCTGCATAGCGCGGACATACTGGAGGATGTAGTCGGCAGTGAGGTATTTGGGGTAGATGACGCTGCCGATATCCAGCCGCTCGATGATTTCATCAAAGGCCAGCCGGTTGACCTTGGTGACCAGCTTGGCGGAAGACTGGTCCTTGGCAAAGAGGGCCAGCATCAGATTCTCCTCGTCCATATTGGTCAGGGAGACAAAACCTTCCGCACTGCGCAGCCCTTCTTCCAAAAGCAGCTTCCGGTCCGTTCCGTCTCCGCAGATGATGGTGGCGTTTGGAAGCTCCTGGCTGAGAAGCTCGCAGCGGGCAGGGTCCTTTTCCACGATCCGCACCGGAATCTTCATGGCCAGAAGCTGCTTGGCCAGATAGTAGGCAATGGTGCCGCCCCCTACGATCATGCAGTTGCGCACCTGATTGGTTTTCAGGCCGATGGTCTGGAAAAAGCTGGCCGCATTCTGGGGAGAAGCGATGATGGAGACCAAGTCTCCGTCCTTCAGAACAAAATCGCCGTTGGGAATATAGACATTATCCTCCCGCTCCACAGCAGCTACCAGAATATTGCTCTTTAAGGTGTTCTGGAGAGCGGAGACTGCCATCTGGTCCAGTTTGAACTGGGGACGGATTTTGAATTTCAGAAGTTCTACCCGGCCCTTGGCAAAGGTATCGATCTTGATAGCAGAAGGAAAGCGCAGCAGACGGGCGATCTCCGTGGCGGTGGTCAGCTCCGGATTGATGGTCATGGAAACGCCCAGGCGCTCCTTGATGAAATTGATCTCCTTGCTGTAGACAGGGTTGCGGACACGGGCGATGGTGTTGCATTTTCCTGCTTTTTTTGCGATCAGACAGCAGAGCAGATTCAGCTCATCGGAGCCTGTTACGGCGATCAGAATATCGGCCTCGTTGACCCCGGCCTCCATCTGCGCCTGGATGCTGGCGCCGTTGCCTACGATCCGCAGAGCATCGATGCTTTCCGGAATATCCTGCATGCGCTTGGCGGAAGCGTCCATAATGACGACATCGTGGTTTTCCTGGCACAACTGTTCCGCCAGAGTAATTCCGACTTTACCGCCGCCGATGATGATACATTTCATAATTAGCCTCCCTAGTAAAGTAAAAAATGAGTTCAGAATGTCCCGTGATGGGACTTATGCGATCTTTATAATCATTAAAGATTATACGCCATCTTGCAGCCGGAGAAAAGACTTTGTTAAGAAAAATCACATGGATTGCGTAAACGTATTCCGCGAACGGGAGCCGGACATTTGCAGCCAAAAAAAGAGATGAGCAAAACTGCTCATCTCCCGCCAGACGAATTACAGGAGTTCGGTCTGGACTGCCGCTGCGGCTTCGCCAAAATCCTGCGAAGGTTCATTTCCTGCTGTGGCATTGAACAGAACCAAAATGGCCGCCAGTGAAAACCAGGCGGCAATTCCCGCAAATCTGCGCAACTTCCTCATCTTCTTTCCTCCCCGGACCGCACTGCTGCGGTCTCACAGACCAAAAGGCTGCTTTGCAAAGACATGCCTTTCAGGCTTCAAGCAGAACTTTATTCACGGTGCTTATATTATCACTTATAGCGTTGGCAGTCAAGGCGCAAATATGCAAGATTGTTTTAGTGGTTTTCGTTTTTGTGGTCGTCCCTGGCGGCAAGGAGAGACCTCAAACGCTCAATCTCCTCCTCCTGTCGTTTGATTTTTTCTTTCTGCTGTTCAAGTTTCTCTTCTTGTTGCTCAATTTTCTCTTCCTGCCATTCAATCTTCGCCTTCTGCTGCTCAATCATATATTTCGTGGTGTTGGCATCCAGGATTTTCAGCGCATCGGAAAACATACTCATCAACTCCTTTACTTGACGGCGAAAGCCAAATACCTGGCGGTAAATCTCCTCAAATTCCGGATAAGCACGGATGACCTCCAGAATCTGCTCCGGTCTGTCCGAGGCAATCAACATCAGCCAGGCATCTAATCCATTGCGTAACAGTTCAGGACGGCGGGAAAACAGAGGCAAAAACAGGCGTTAAGCTCGCTTACAAGCATGCTTTTGCCTCTGTTTTCACATCGGATGAACATCCGATGCTTCTTGTTCGGCTTTGTCCGGACAAGAAGATGTGCCGTCCGGAACTGTTACTCCATTACCTATATTGTGCTGGCTTTCCAGAAAGATGTCAAGAGGAATGAGAAGATATTCCTGCACCATATCCAGCTGAAGACCCGTGTCAAACTGCTGTCTGGCCCGGTGAAGATATTTCCCCGGGAACTGATGGAATTCCGGGGGGCTGTCCTGAATCAGGACAATGGTGTAGACCTTCCGGATTTGACGATAGGAAAATGTCTGGTTCTCCTTGCGGCAGGAATCCCGCACCTGGGCATACTGGCGCATCACCAGGTCGCTGGAATAACAGGCGCAGCGCTGACCCGGGAACAGATACCCAATCTTCTGAATTTCGATGTTGACTAAAGCCCCCGATTTTAAGCGGACCAGCAAATCCATCACCAGCAGAGACCCCTCCTCTGTCAGGCGGCTGGACTCGTTGGGAAGGGCGCTCAAGATTTCCACCTCTTCCCCCAGGCACAGGCTTAAAAAATCCTCCAGTCTTGAAGGAAATTGCTGAGGGTCAAATACCGCCTTGAACATGGGATCATAGGTCAGGTTCAGCCCCCTTGTTCCCATCAGAAACTCTAAAAATTCCTCTTTCAAATGTTGGGAAAGGGTCGTATACCAGGCATACATGCCCGGCGTTTCCCCGATGATCCTCAAAGCCTCCTGCCTGGTAAGCTCCGGACCAAAAATTTCTTCTTTTGACCGAATACGGCCGCACATACACATACCTCCTCCTGATCAATATTGTTTTTCGTGTGATGAACGGAAATACGGCGAAATGCCGGACTGAAAAATATACGGAATTGTATAAATAGAAGTTTCAGACAGCTTTAGTATAACATGAAGGGGAGGGGGACGTCAAATATAAAATCCCTTTAGTCGTAAATTGCTTCGGGATAAGGCATTACAAAAAGAAAAACCACGCAAATACGTAATCTCTACGCATTTACATGGTTCTTATAACCTGGAGCATACGGGACTTGAACCCGTGGCCTCCACACTGCCAGTGTGGCGCGCTCCCGGTTAGATCGGTTACATACCCCTCTAAATCGGGCCAATAGAGCGTTCAATACGCGGGACACCCCACCAAAAGCCGCAAAACCATCGGCGTTTTTCTTGAAATTCATTATAGCTGGGGCCAGACCGC
>DWYS01000037.1 GCA_019118585.1 Candidatus Enterocloster faecavium
CCGCTCGCCTGCTCTACCCCCGGATAATTGACCACCTGGCTGGTAATGGTAATCTGTCCTCCGAAATGTTCTTTCTCTATGACTACCACCCGGTATCTGGCCCTTGCCAGATAGAGGGCGGCGGTCAGTCCCGCCGGTCCTCCTCCGATTACCGCCACATCATAGAGATTCCCGTATCCCTTCTCCATTACAGCTGCCCCACTAAATCCAGGCTGGGCTTTAAAGTTTCCGCGCCCGGCTGCCATTTTGCGGGGCACACCTCATCGCCATGGGTATGGACGAACTGGCAGGCCTGGAGCTTGCGCAGCAGCTCCTGCGCATTCCTTCCCACATTTCCGGCGTTGACCTCGTAGGCCACTATCTTTCCCTCCGGATTGACGATAAAAGTTCCCCGCTCCGCCATGCCGTCGGCCTCAATGTAAACCTCAAAATCCTTTGCCAGCGCGTGGGTCGGGTCCGCCAGCATGGGATACCGGATTTTCTGAATCCGCTCCGAGGCATCGTGCCACGCCTTATGGACAAAATGGGTGTCGCAGGATACGGAATACACCTGGCAGCCTGCCTCCTGAAATTTCTCATACAGATCAGCTAAATCCTCCAGCTCCGTAGGGCACACAAAGGTGAAGTCTGCCGGATAGAAGAAGAAAATGCTCCATTTCCCCATGATTTCCTCTTTTGTTACCGTTTTAAACGCTCCCTGGTGATAGGCCTGAAGGGTAAAATCGCTTACTTCTTTGTTGATCAAAGACATGGATGATTCCTCCTTTTTTCTTTTTGTAGTTAGTTATATCTAACTATCAAGAGTATAAAAGAGTCTGCTCCTCCATGTCAAGGCGATTTGCCTTCTTGAAAAAAATCCCCGGGAACAGATATTTTACATCGAAATCCACCCCATACTGCCTCCGATCCAGTAGATCACCCCCAGCAGCCAGCTGCTGAAGATCCCGTAAAGGATTACCGGACCGGCGATGGTGAAAATCTTGCAGCCCACTCCAAATACGTCTCCTTCTGCCTGAAATTCCACCGCAGGGGCCGCTACCGAGTTGGCGAAACCTGTGATCGGCACCAGAGCTCCCGCTCCGCCAAATTTTACGATTTTCTGGAACAGGTTAAGGCCCGTCAGCAGCACACTGAGAAAAATCAGCGCCAGCAGGGTCCAGGCCGCCGCTTCTTCCCGCCCCATTCCCATGGGACCGGTCAGGGTGTTGGTAATGATTTGTCCCAGCAGGCAGATGGTCCCGCCGGTCAGAAAAGCCCGTACCATTGATAATCCAAGACTGTGAACGGGCGTTACTTTTTTGACATAGTCTCCATATTTCTTTTGGTCAATTTCCATATGAGTTTCCTCCAGTACAAACAGGTTATCCAAACCCATTAATAAAATAAATCAGGGAACCGGTCAGCTTCCCCAGAGCCAGGGCCAGGATCAGCCAGGGAAGCCCCACTGCCAGACGGATGCGCCGGGCAACTGTCGGAAGAGCCTTCAGCGTCTCCGCCAGGGACATGAACAGACAGCCGGTAAAAATACCCACCGCTGTTCCGAAAATTCCAAGCAGCAGCTGTCCCCAAAATTCACCAGCCACCAAAAAAGGCTCGTACAGATCCGCAAGGTTCCCCAGTACCCCTCCTGCAATAATCACCGTTTCATACAAAAGAATGTACTTCTTGGTGCTGGTTTTTCCAATCAGTCTTGGAAAAACGCCAATCATTACCAGAAAGGCAAATACACCGGCTGCTATTACCCCTCCTGCACACAGGCCGATGAATCCCAAAAACAGATATCTTATCATGTCTTCTCCTTCTGTTCCTGTTCCTCCTGCTGAGCGATCAGGGTTTTTGCGATGTTGTCCTCATAAAGGCGCATCTCCACTTCCAGAGGCGTCGGGTCCGTATTCAGCTTTAATGCGGCAAAATGGTTAAAGAACACCAGAATTCCGAGAGCAAGCCCCAGTGAATACCCCAGCTCCAGTATCGTAAAACCATCTGACTCCCGCCCCATCACCAGCAGGTAGAGTTCCTGGAATACATCCGTCACATCCACATCATTGTTAAAAGTCATAATGGCAAATGCGGCACCGCAGAAGCTTACCAGACATACAAAAATGGTTTTCGCCCACTGCCATACCGGATTTTCGGTTTCGGGTGGCTTGTAGGCGATGATAAAAGAAGTCTCTCCCAGGTTTTCCACCTGGACCGAAGGCAGTTCGTTCTGGATCAGCTCCAGTATCTCCATAACCTCCATCACATAGCGATGGCGTTTCTTTGAAGAAATGCGGAGAATTTTCATGGCCTTCAGGCGGTTTTCGATTGTCTCATCCTGGCAGAGGATTTGGGCCGCATCTCCCAGACGGACTACCTCCCCGCTGGTTTCTGTCAGCTTGCGCAGCATCAGATATACCGTCTGACTCATAGAGAATGCTCCACTACCAGGAAATCGGGGGCGGTCACATAGGCCTCCTGTTCCCGGAGCACGGCAGGCCCAAGGACAATGGCCTGACGGCTTGGATCTTCACCGCCTCTGTCATTTTCCCTCTGCTCCCGGACTAAGGTCCCGTTTGGACCGGAATCCGCCCCGTCCACACGAAACAGACCATACCACACCAACAGTCCCGTCAGTGCCAGAGCGGCCGCCACCGCCGCCAGCCCCAGCAAATGCTTTCCAATTCCCATGTTTACTCACATCCTTTTCGTTCAGAATGACTGTGCTTCTGATGGGTAGTATGGCAAAATTGCGTTTCTTTATTCCTGCGTTCTCTTAATTTATCACTTTTTCCCCACGATGCAAATCCAGCCCTTTTCATTCTGGTCTGTTCTCAGTTCCCGAAAGCCAGCCTTTTTCAGCAGATCCTGCCTGGTATAAATTTTCATTTCTGCTGCCATGCGTTCCCACTTTTCATCTTTTGGATTTTCCCCGGAGCACTTCATAAAAATCCCATCATTTTTCAATACACGGTAGCTGCGATAGAAATTAAGAGACGATTGCAATCCATCCAAAAATCGTGGTATACTGATTCCGATCATGAAACCCGCGGCGGACTGCGGCCCGCCGTCAATTTATTCAGGAAACGAGGCCCCCATTATGAATACCCAGCGCACACTCAGTAAAAATGACCGGCTGATTCTTCAGTCCTACGGATCTGTCCTGGAAGGACTGGCTGATTTTTTCGGCAGCAGCTTTGAATTTGTACTCCACAGCCTGGAGGACCTGGACTGCGCTGCCATCAAAGTGGTAAACGGCTATCATTCCGGCAGAAAGGAAGGGGCTCCCATTACGGATTTTGCCCTGCAGCTTCTGGGAGAAATGCAGCGCAGCAAGGACCATCGCAAGGGCAGGATTTATTTTAGCCGCAGCAAAAACGGAACGCCGATTCGCTCGGCCACGATCCCCATTAACGGCGAAAATGGTCAGATTATCGGTCTTTTGTGCATCAACTTCTATCAGGATGTGCCTCTGTATGCCCTGATTGAGGAGCTGTTTCAGACGCCGGGGACAAAGGCGGACGTTTTGGAGACATTTGCGGCCAACGCGGATGAACTGATCGAGGAATCCATTTCCCAGGCCAGAATCCAGGTAGAGCATGACGAAACGATCTCATCCACCAACCGAAACAAAGAAATCATCGCCATTCTCTACCAAAAAGATATTTTCAATCTGAAGAATGCGGTTCCCAAGGTGGCGGAACGGCTGGGGCTTTCCAAAAACACGGTATATCTTCATCTGCGGAATTTACAGGCAGAATCCGGAACGGATGAGGCCGGGCGCTAAGTGCTCGTAACAAAAAAAGTCATGAGTTCACAGACGGACTCATGACTTTTTTGTTTGGGAATGCAGGGCGATCAGAGGACCGCAATGGCCTCAACTTCGCACAGAACTCCCTTTGGCAAGGCTTTCACCGCAACACAGGAGCGGGCTGGTTTGCTGACAAAATACTTCTCATATACAGCATTGAAGGCGGCAAAATCACCCATATCCGCAAGGAAGCAGGTGGTCTTGACCACATTCTCGAATTTGGTTCCGGCGGCCTCCAGGATGGCGCCTACATTTTTGATGGACTGCTCGGCCTGGGCTTCAATCCCTTCCGGCACGCTGCCGTCTGCAGGGCTGGCCGGGATCTGGCCGGATGTAATCAGAAGATTGCCCACTGTAAAAGCCTGAGAATAGGGGCCGATCGCCGCGGGCGCATTGGACGTCTCGATTTTCTGGAAAGAACTCATGACAAATACCTCCTTAATTCGTATCATTTGTTTACATTCAGTATACGACAAAAATAAAGTTTAGTCAATAAAAAAAAATAACGTCACTCAGATTCGATCTTCCGCCTCATATTTTTCAAAATCCGCTTCTCCAGCCTTGACACCTGCACCTGTGAGATTCCCAAATCAGCGGCGATCCTGGTCTGTGTCTGCCCCAGATAATACCGGCGCAGGATAATCTCCTTCTCCTTTGCCTCAAGTCCGGTCAAAAGTTCCTTTAAAACCATGCGGTCCAGCAGCTTCTCCTGCTGGCTCTCTTCCTCCTCCAGCCGGTCCAGCAGGCAGACTCCATCACTGTCCCCTGAATTCACAGGCCGGTAGAGAGACTCCACCTCTGCTCCTGCTTCCAGTGAAGCCGCTACTTCCTCACGGCTGGCTCCCAAAGCCTCTGCAATCTCCTCAATGGTAGGCTCCCTCCCTGTTGTTTTTGCCAGCTTCTCCCTGACGCTCTTTACACGGATTCCCAGTTCTTTTAAAGGCCTGCTCACCTTAATCATTCCGTCATCCCTCAGAAACCGCTTGATTTCCCCTGCAATCATCGGAACCGCGTAAGTGGAAAACCTGACCTCAAAGGAGGGGTCAAACTTGTCAATGGCCTTCATCAGGCCAATGGTCCCGATCTGAAAAAGGTCCTCCATCTCGCATCCTCTTCCTCCAAAGCGGCGGACGATGCTCCAGACCAGTCCCATATTCTCCGTTACCAGCCTGTCCCTGGCTGCTTTATCCCCCTGATGCGCCTGGTTGATTAAACAGATGGTCTCCTCCATAGCGTCACCTGCCGATGTATTTGGTCATAAACACGCGGGTCCCTTTTCCCGGCTCCGATTCTACCTTCATCTCGTCCATAAAGGCTTCCATAAAGGAAAATCCCATGCCGGACCGCTCACCGGAGGGGTCTGTGGTAAACATAGGCTCCATGGCCTGTTTAATGTCAGCGATTCCCACTCCCTGGTCCTGAACCGATACAAAAAGCCGTCTGTTTTCTCCCTCCTCTGCAGAAAGCTTCAGACAGATTGTTCCCTCCTTTCCCTGATATCCGTGGATCACCGCATTTGTAACTGCCTCCGAAACTGCAGTTTTTACATCGTCGATCTCCTCCAGAGTGGGGTTTAGCCTGCTCATAAACACCGCCGTCACCACTCTGGCAAACTCCTCATTCTCCGACCTGGCATCGAACTCCATTTTCATGCTCTGACATCCCATCATGCTTCCTCCCTTCCTTTCACCGCCTCCTCCAGGCTCTCAAATCCCTTTAACAGCTTTTCCAGGCCGCCTACCCGCAGGATGCGGGCAACCTGTTGGCCCGCACAGCAGTAAACTGCCTCGCCCCCGGAAGCTTTCATCTGCTTATACCGGCCCAGAAGAACGCCGATGCCCGATGAATCCATAAACTCCGTATTTGAAAAGTCAAATACAATTCTCCGGATGCAGTTTTCCTCCATCAAAAAATCCGTCTCCAGGCGTAGGCTTTTGCAGTTATGATGGTCCAGCTCCTTTGGCATATGGATAATCAGCACCTGCCCCCTGGCCTCATATGTAAATGTCTGATTTTTCATTCTTCCATCCCCTTTCTCTGGGTAATCTTTATGTATCGCACGTAAGCGCTTAAAGATAAGGCGCTGAGTGCTCGTAACAACCCCGGGTACTAGGCTCGACAGGACCTCGCCAAGTGCCCGTAACAAAAAAAGACACTGCGAAAGTGTTTTTCTTTCGTAGTGTCTTTTGTGTTGGTTTTCTCTTGAGAATTTGCAACCGTTCAGGATGGCTCATCTTCTTTTCCGGCTTTAGCCGTCCTGAACGGTTATGAAACTTTTAATATCCTCTGGCGCTTTGGGCCCTGGAGGCATACTCGGAATCCGGGAAATTTCCTACTACCTGGTCAAACATGGCGTTGGCGTTTTCCGTATCTCCGGCCTCCTGATATAGACGCCCTACATAGTACATGGCTTCCGGGTTGTCCGGAACCAGTTCCAGGCTTGCCTGGAAGCATTCCATCGCCCGGTCCCTGTTTCCGGCATTCCACTGCTCCACCCCTGTGGTGATCAGGGTCTGGTACACATTGGAGGTCATGTCCGCCTGAACGTCGTTGACCACCGCCAGCACCTCCTCATCGGTAATCAGGGAAAAGTCCGCCTGGGCGTAGCTTATGGCGGCCGTCACCAGGTCTCCGGCCCGGTAGGACTGAAGCACGCCGATCAGACTCTTGTACTGGGCAATGATGCTGGTATTTCCATTCTGAAGCTCGTCCAGCTGAGCCTGAACCGTATCCGCCTGGGTCTGGATCTCCTGATTCTGGCTCTCCAGATCCTGAATCTGCTGGTTGGCGTTGTTCAGCTGCTGGCTGTAGGAGATCAGCTCCTCATTGTGAACCCGGTTCAAGTCCGAGATTCGGGTAGGCAGAATCAGGAAATAGGCCGCCACCACCCCCAGCACCAGGCCGATCAAAATATGGACCACAATGGAGATTCCCGTGTTCTCCTTGTAGGTAGGCGGAAGGATAATGTCATCGTCCTCCATCTTCTTGTGGGAAAAAGCTTTGGTCATCCGCTTCTTCTCCGCCTCCGCCCGGCCCGTGTTCTGCTTCACGATCGACATGTAGTAAAGAGCCTTGGAATTGCTCTTGTCAATCTGCAGAATCTTGTACAGAGAACGGCCTGCCTTGGTATAATCTTCCCTTCTCATGTAAAGCAGGGCCAGCAGCAGATGAGCCTTGATAAAATGCGGCCTCTCATCCACCACCCGGGCCAGCTGGAGGATTGCCAGGTCATCGCTGCCGCTCTGAGCATGCCAAAGGGCCTGATTAAACGTTTTCACATTCTGGCTCTCCACCTCAAGCTGTCCGGGCTTTCTCTGGATCTCATCCAGATAGTGGTCCGCCAGATTGTTCTCCGGCTGCAGATTCAGGCTGATCACCCACTGGACCAGGGCATCCGCCACCTCTCCGCTTTCGTAATAAATCAGGCCCAGCAAATTTCTGGCATCGGTCTGATATTTGTTAAAATGCAGGCTGTCCTTCAGGGAATGGGCTGCCCCGGACAGATCCCGCATCCTGGCCTTTTCCAGTCCCAGGTTGTAAAAGCTGTTGGCAATCTGGGCGTTTCTCCTCTGATAATCCATAGTCACCGACCTACTTTTCATTAATCTCCTTAATCAGCTCCATCATCACATCTGTCATATCCGTCAGATCACTTTTGACAATGGCATCCTCCACCTCTTCAATATCCAGACTGGGCTTAAAACGCTCAATTTCTTCCTCAAAATCAATCATGTACGTTCACTCCTTTATCCGCATTGACCTTGTTCAAAGCCTGTTTCCATTCTCCGGTCAGATACAGGGAACCTGCGCAGAATACCAGACCGTCCCCGGACATCACCTTCATTTTCTCCATGGCTTCCTCTGCCGATGAAAACTCATATACGGGTCCGCCGTACACTGGCTCAAAAGCTTCTTTCAGGGATAACAGGCTTGCCCCTCTGGAGCTTTTTCCATGTACCAGCCCAATGGCCTGCCAGGAAACCTTTTCGCACAGGAGAGCTGCCATCTCCCGGTAATCCTTGTCCTCCATCACCCCAAAAATCAGATAGGGCTTCTTTCCCTGTCTCTGAATGATTTCAAAAGCTGCCTCCTCAAAAGCGCGGATTCCTCCGGGATTATGAGCGCCGTCCAGATAAACTCCGGCCGCCGCCTGCTCCATCCGTCCCGGCCATCTGGCATTTGCCACGCCCCGCACGATCTGCTCAGAGGAAATCTTCAGTCCCCGTCTGTTCAGGACCCGGGCCGTTTTCACCGCAATCATGGCATTCTGCGCCTGATAGGGAGCGGAAAATGGGACGCAGAGGCGAAGTCCGGCCCGGCCGCCGAGACATTCCCGTATCCAAAATCCTTCCTGGAGCCCGTCCTGACCGGTCTCCCCTGCCAAAGAAGCTTTCTCCCTTACATAGTCCTCCCCCGTCACAGCCTCTGCCGGGGCCTTCTGCCTGAGGGCCTGACTGAGGATCACCTGGGCTGCCTCCTGGTCCGTGCCGTCGTACACCACCGGAACTCCGGGCTTGATGATGCCCGCCTTCTCCCCGGCGATCTCAGGGATCGTGTTCCCCAGATATTTGGTATGGTCCAGACTGATGGAAGTGATGGCACAGGCCAGGGGATCTTTGATCACATTGGTCGCATCCAGCCGTCCGCCCATGCCTGTTTCCAGCACCGCCGCCTCCACTCCTTTTCTGGCAAACAGGACCATAGCCATATAGAACAGGAACTCAAAATAGGATGGGTGTCCAAGTCCCCTCTCCTGCCGTTTTTTCGCCGTTTCATAAACTTCCTGAAAGCTTTGGCGGAAATCCTCCTGCCCGATCACATTCCCGTCCAGAAGGAACCGCTCCTCAAGCCGCTCCAGATGAGGGGAAATAAACGTGCCGGTAAAATAGCCCGCCTCCTTCAAAATAGAGGTCAAAAAGGCGCAGACAGAACCTTTCCCGTTGGTACCCGCCACATGGACCACGCAGAACGACTTCTGGGGATCCTTCAGCTCCTGCAGGAAATCCTCAATTTCCTCCAGAGAATGCTTCTTGCCGGCCCACATGGGAATTCCCTCGATATAGTCATAGGCATTCATGTCAGAGCCTCATTCCTCCTTCTGTTATCTTACCCCAAATTTCTCCTGGGCGCAACCGCATATTGGGGACGGGATTCGACGGATTATGCCTCCCTTGCCGTTTCCTTTCGTTTCTGAGGCGCCGGAATCTGGGCCAGGATAATCGCGCCGAACATCAGCGCGCAGCCGGAGAACTCCCGCAGGCTCATGCTCTGTCCCAAAAGGACCCAGCCGGCCAGAACGGAGATGCTGGACTCCAGGCTTAAGATCAGGGAAGCCACCGTCGGGTTCATCCCTTTTTGTCCTACAATCTGCAGGGTGTATCCCACCCCGCTGGAAAAAATTCCTGCATACAGAATCGGCAGAGCCGCCGCCAGAATATCATCCAGCCTGGGCTCCTCAAAAAGCAGCATGGCGATCCCGGAAAGAATTCCGGATACAAAAAACTGGATGCAGGACATTTTTACGCCGTCGGTAAGGGGTGAAAAATGGTCGATGACCAAAATATGAATGGAAAACAGGAAGGCGCAGATTAAAACCAGCAGATCTCCCTGATTGATTCCTCCGATCCCCTCACCGCCGGACATACACAGGCGGTACAGTCCCGCCACAGAGAGCACCACTGCTCCCCAGACAAAGGCACTGACCTTTTTTCCGAAAAACAGCCCCAGAAAGGGTACAATTACAATATAGCAGGCTGTAATAAATCCGGCCTTTCCCACCGTGGTGTACTGGATTCCCAGCTGCTGAAAATTAGATGCCAGACAGAGGGCCACACCGCAGCAGACTCCCCCCATAAGGAGCACCTTCTGCTCGCTTTTTCTGCGGGCGGGGTCCGAGAAGCGGGGAGACTCCCCGCCGTCTTCCCGCTTCTTTGCCCGGTCCATCACCAGAATCACCGGGATCAGTACCAGACCTCCTAAAATCGAACGGATGCAGTTAAATGTATAGGGCCCCACATACTCCATGCCTGCGCTCTGTGCTACAAATGCGATGCCCCAGATGGTTGCCGCCAGAAGCAGCAACAGCGATTGTTTCAGTTTCATCTTGTTGTTCCTCGCGCGTCCTAGACAATACCTTTATTTTTCAAGCTGAGCCAGACGGGCCTTCACCTGCTCCATCATCTGGGTATATTTTTCCAGCTTGGCGCGCTCTGCCTCGATCTTATCCTTAGGCGCCTTGCTGATGAATTTCTCATTGCTCAGCATACCATTGGAGCGTTTCAGCTCTCCCTCCAGCCGTTTCTCCTCGGCCTTCAGTCTGGCGATCTCCTTCTCCAGGTCCACCAGGTCCGCGAAGGGCATATAGATGGCCGCCTTGGGAATCACGGCGGAAACAGCGTCCTCGGAAATTCCCGTCTTATCCTCCTGAACCGTCACATGGGAGGCGTATCCCAGGGTGGCGAAGAAGTTTTTGCTGGTCTCAAAAATATCCCTCAGCTCTGCATCCTCTGAAACTACATAAACTGCTGCCTTCTTGCTGGGCGGAACGTTCATGGAGGTGCGCACTCCCCGGATAGCCCGGACCGCTTCCTTAATCACCTCAGTAGCATTCTCCTCTTTGGCGAAGTTCCACTCTTCCCGGTAAACCGGCCAGCTGGAAACCATGATGGTCTCCTCCTCGTCCTGGAGATTGCAGAAAATCTCCTCGGAGATAAAGGGCATAAAGGGATGAAGGAGCTTCAGTGCATTGATGAGAACCGTCTTCAAGGTCCAGATCGCAGCCGCTTTGGTGGTATCCTGGTCATCATAGAGTCTGGGCTTGACCATCTCAATGTACCAGTCACAGAACTCCTCCCAGATGAAATCGTAAACCTTCTGGAGGGCAATTCCCAGCTCGTATTTATCCAGATTCTCCGTCACATCCTTGGCCAGGGTATTGACCTTGGAGAGAATCCACTTGTCCGCCATGGTCAGCTGGTCCAGGGTCACGCCGGATACATCGGGAGCCTTTTCAATGTTCATCATGATGAAGCGGGAGGCGTTCCACACCTTATTGGCAAAGTTGCGGCTGTTCTCCACCCTCTCCCAGTAGAAACGCATGTCATTTCCGGGGGCGTTTCCGGTGATCAGGGTCATGCGCAGGGCATCAGCGCCGTACTTGTCGATCACCTCCAGGGGGTCGATTCCGTTTCCAAGGGATTTGCTCATCTTTCTTCCCTGGGAATCCCGGACCAGGCCGTGGATCAGCACCGTGTGGAAGGGGCATTTTCCTGTCTGCTCAATTCCGGAAAATACCATGCGGATAACCCAGAAGAAGATGATATCGTATCCTGTTACCAGCACATCGGTGGGATAGAAATAGTCCAGATCCTCGGTCTGCTTCGGCCACCCCAAAGTGGAGAAAGGCCACAGAGCGGAGGAGAACCAGGTATCCAGTGTGTCCTCATC
>DWYS01000038.1 GCA_019118585.1 Candidatus Enterocloster faecavium
AGGGAGCAGATTGGAAATATATAAGCTTGAAAAAACGACCCCTCAGTTGTATGATTGAGAAAATAAGTCTGGAACCATTTCGCTTTAGGAACACTCTCTTTCATGTCAACTGACAATTCGTTTACTTCATCGAGGAGTGGGATAAGGATTGACAAAAACCTCAAACTGGCGTAAAATCACAGTTACAAAAACCAAACAGAAAAGGCGTTGAAAGGGAATAGTAGAATCCGGCACGTTTCAGAGAGAGGGCTGATGGTGGGAGGTCCTTACGGGAGCCGGGGTTTGAACCCGCCTGGGAGCCCCGCAAAAAGCGGCGCTGCGATCCGGCGTTACGGGATAAAAGTGAGCAGTTCTGTATGCATCAGAAACTGCTAAATTGGGTGGTACCGCCGAGCCGTTCGGTCCCATGTATGCGCGCAAGACGCATCCTGGGGCCGGGCGGCTTTTTTGGCATTTACATGCCAGCGTTTTGGCGGCCCCCGCCCTTTTTGCGCCCGTTCAAAAAAAGAAAAGGAGAATGATCATGGCCAAGGACAAAAAAATGGTAGAGTCCATTACATCCATGAGCGAGGATTTCGCTCAGTGGTACACGGATGTGGTA
This sequence comes from Candidatus Enterocloster faecavium, assembly GCA_019118585.1. GTDB lineage: Bacteria > Bacillota > Clostridia > Lachnospirales > Lachnospiraceae > Enterocloster > Enterocloster faecavium. Next base: position 602 of record DWYS01000038.1, read on the forward strand.
AAAAAAGCGGAGCTGTGTGATTACGCCAGCGTAAAGGGCTGCATGGTGATCAAGCCGGCAGGCTTTGCCATCTGGGAGAATATCCAGAAGGAGCTGGACAGAAGATTTAAGGAGACCGGTGTGGAGAATGTGTATATGCCCATCTTTATCCCGGAGAGCCTGCTGCAGAAGGAGAAAGACCATGTGGAAGGATTTGCGCCGGAGGTAGCCTGGGTAACCCACGGAGGAATGGAGCCTCTCCAGGAGCGCATGTGCGTCCGTCCTACCTCTGAGACTCTGTTCTGCGACTTCTATGCAAAGGATATCCACTCCTACCGCGACCTGCCCAGAGTTTACAACCAGTGGTGCTCCGTGGTCCGCTGGGAGAAGACCACCCGTCCCTTCCTGCGTTCCAGAGAGTTCTTGTGGCAGGAGGGCCACACTGCCCACGCTACGGCTGAGGAAGCGGAAGCACGGACCCAGCAGATGCTGAACCTGTACGCGGATTTCTGTGAGGAGGTTCTGGCAATCCCGGTGGTCCGGGGACAGAAGACGGACAAGGAGAAATTTGCAGGAGCGGAGGCCACCTACACCATTGAGGCCCTGATGCACGACGGAAAGGCCCTTCAGTCCGGCACCAGCCACAACTTCGGGGACGGATTTGCCAAGGCTTTTGAAATCCAGTATACCGATAAGGACAACTCTTTAAAATACGTTCATCAGACTTCCTGGGGCATGAGCACCCGGATCATCGGCGCCCTGATCATGGTACACGGCGATGACAACGGCCTGGTGCTGCCGCCCAGAATCGCTCCGGTGCAGATCATGATCGTGCCGGTACAGCAGCAGAAAGAGGGGGTTCTGGCAAAGGCTCAGGAGCTGAAGGAGCGTTTGATGAAGGCCGGATTCTCCGTAAAGGTGGACGATTCCGACAAGAGCCCGGGCTGGAAGTTTGCAGACTGTGAGATGAGAGGAATCCCGCTCCGTATTGAAATCGGACCCAAGGATATGGAGAACAATCAGGCGGTTTTCGTACGCCGGGATAACCATGAAAAGACCTTCATTTCCCTGGATGAGCTGGAGACGAAGACAGGAGAAATGCTGGATACCATCCAGCAGGCGCTGCTGGACAAGGCCAAGGCTCATCTGGCTTCCCACACCTACGAGGCTGTTTGCTGGGATGAATTTGTAGACACCATCAACAACAAGCCTGGCTTTGTAAAGGCCATGTGGTGCGGCTGTCAGGAGTGCGAGGACAAGATCAAAGAAGTGACCGGAGCTACCTCCCGCTGCATGCCGTTCGCCCAGGAGAACCTTTCCGACAAGTGCATCTGCTGCGGAAAGCCGGCTAAAAAGATGGTTTACTGGGGACGTGCATATTGATGAAGATCGAGATTCCCGCACCGGTTCTTGGAATTCTAAAACGTCTGAGGGAGAATGGATACGAGGGATATATCGTAGGAGGCTGCGTCAGGGATATGCTTCTTGGCAGGGAGCCGGAGGACTGGGATATCACCACCAGCGCCCTGCCGGCCCAGGTGAAGGCCCTGTTTCGCCGTACCATCGACACCGGCATCCAGCACGGCACGGTGACGGTGATGATCGACCATGCAGGATACGAGGTGACCACCTACCGGGTGGACGGGAACTACAGCGACGGCCGCCATCCGGACCAGGTGACCTTCACCCCCAGCCTGATCCAGGACTTGAAGCGCAGAGATTTCACCATCAACGCCATGGCCTACAGTCCTGCTGACGGGCTTGTGGACGAGTTTAAGGGTCAGGAGGATTTGAAAAAAGGCGTGATCCGCTGTGTGGGCGACCCCATGGAACGTTTTTCTGAGGACGCCCTGCGGATGCTCCGGGCGATCCGGTTTTCGGCTCAGCTTGGATTTCAGGTGGAGGAGAGGACCCTGGAGGCTGTCCGCGCCCTGGCGCCAAACCTTGCAAAGGTCAGCCGGGAGCGGATCCAGGTGGAGCTGACCAAGCTTCTGATGAGCCGGCGGCCGGAGCAGATCCGGCTGGTTTACGACACCGGACTGGCCCCCTTTGTGGGCCGGGAGTTTGGCAGCCTCTTTTTGCCGGGAGAGATGCCTGTCCTTTCCAAACAGGTTCCGGCCAGAAAAGCTCTGCGGTGGGCGGCCTTTTTGAGGGAGTCCGGGCCGGACCGGGCGGAGCAGGTATTAAAGGGGCTGAAGCTGGACAACGACACCATTTCGCAGGTTAAGATTCTGACAAAATGGTTTTTGCAGCCTCTTTCAGAGGAGAAGCCGGGGATCCGCCGGGCTATGAATGCCATGGGGACGGAGCGTTACCTGGACCTTCTGGACTTAAAGGAGATCTTTGGCGGTGAGGAGGTTCGGCAGTCGGTAAGCAGAATCCGCCGTATGGCGGAGGAGATCGTGAAGGACGGGGACTGTCTCAGCTTAAAGGAGCTGGCGGTCAGCGGAAGGGATATCCTCCGGATCGGAAACATATCCGGTCCCCAGGTGGGGAAGGCTCTGAACGAGCTGCTGGCTCTGGTGCTGGAAGAGCCAAAGCGCAACAGCCGGGAATATCTCTTGAAACATTTGAACGAATCATTTATAATGGAGACAGCACAAAATGGCGCAGGCCATTGCAAATTGGAAGAAAAGACTTCCGGTGTTCGGAAGTCCCACGATAAGGAGGATATGAAGATGAATGTAATCAGCACGGAAAAAGCACCTGGAGCAATCGGACCTTATTCTCAGGCTTATGAAGTAAATGGAGTGATTTATACTTCCGGACAGATTCCGGTCAATCCCGCAGATGGTTCCGTACCGGAAGGGATCGCCGCTCAGGCAGAGCAGAGCTGCAAGAACGTAGGAGCGATTCTGGAAGCAGCGGGAAGCAGCTTTGACAAGGTATTTAAGACCACCTGCTTTTTAGCAGATATGGGTGATTTCGGTACCTTCAATGAAGTATACGCAAAATATTTTGCTTCCAAACCGGCCAGAAGCTGCGTAGCAGTGAAGGACCTGCCCAAGGGGGTTCTGTGTGAGATCGAGGCAATTGCCGTAAAGTGATCTCTTGAGAAGAGAAGACGAAAAGGCCGCAGATTCCTGGAAGAGGATTGCCAGGAACTGCGGCCATTCTATATATAAAGGAGCGGAATATGGCCCAGGTGGTGATTTTGGACTTTTCCGGTGTCTATGGCCGGATGAGATTCTGGGAACATGAGAATGCGGTCTGGCTGGATTTTAAGAATCTGGAGGGGACCAACTGCTACTGCGACGATGAAGCGGCAGAAACGATCACGGAACAAATGAGAAAGCTGGGAGCGGAGGGGATCCATTTTCTGGATTCCGGAAACTATCATTATGCCACAAAGCTGTGGACGGACCAGATTCGCTGCCCCTTCGACCTGCTGGTGCTGGACCATCACACGGATATGCAGCAGCCGGCCTTCGGAGGCATTCTGTCCTGCGGCGGATGGCTGAGGATGGCTCTGGAGGAAAATCCTTTTCTGCAGCGGGTCTGCCTGATTGGGCCATCGGAGGAGATGGCCGCGGAGGACGGACTTGAGGAGTTCCGGGACCGCCTTGTCTTTGGAGATGAGGAGAGGATGAGAACCGGCTTCTGGCGGGCATTTCTTCATGAAGGGGAGCCCGGCAGGAGGCGTCCCCTGTACATTTCCCTGGATAAAGACATCCTCTGTGCGGAGGAAGCAGCGGTAAACTGGGATCAGGGAACGGCAGCGCTTCCGGAGGTGATGGAAGTGCTAAAGACAGCCGCTCAGGCCCGTTTGGTGCTGGGAGCGGACCTTTGCGGGGAAAATCCACAGGAGATGGAGGACGGGCAGCAGCTTTTACGGGCAGATCTGCTGAATGAGAGGCTGCTCAAGATGCTGAAGGGTCAGATGGGCGTAAAAGAGTCAAAAGAAGGAGATAAACAACATGAAATCCTGCGATTTGCTGATTAAAGATACCACTGCCCTGATCAAGAGCATTTGCCTGATGGAGCACGTAGACATTGCCATCGGGGATGGAAAGATCCTGGAAGTGGGAGAAGAACTTGGTACCTGTTATCAGGCAGGGGAGCAGATAGACGGCAGATACAAGCTGTTTATGCCGGGACTGATTGACAGCCATATGCATACGGGACAGCAGCTTTTAAAAGGACGGGTTCTGGATGCCAAGCCCATTATCTGGACCAGGATCATGCTCCCCTTTGAGAGCACCATGACCCCGGAGCGGATGGCTCTGAGCGCCAGGCTGGCGGCACTGGAGATGATCAAATCCGGGACCACGGGATTTGTCGATGCGGGAAGCTATTTTATGGAGGAGGCCGCCGGGGTTTTTGCGGAGAGCGGATTGAGAGGAGCCATCTCCTGCTCCACCATGGATGAGGAGGGGCTGCCGCAGTCCATCGCCATGAATGCCCGTGAGGCGGTGGCCCAGACGGACCGGCTGTATGACGCCTTTCACGGAAAAGGAAATCTGAAGGTGTATTACGCTCTGAGAGCGCTCAACTCCTGTTCCACCGAATTGGCCTTAAAGGCGGCGGAGCATGCCAGGGAGCACAATACCATGCTCCAGGCCCATATGAATGAATATCAGGGGGAGGTAGACGGGATCATCGCCCGGGAGGGCATGAGACCTTATGAGTATCTGGAAAAACTTGGAATTTTGGATAAACACTTTCTGGGGGCCCACAGCCTGCTGCTCTCAGAGAGGGAAAAGGAGCTGATCCAGGAGAGGGGAGCTGTTTTGTGCCACTGTCCATTCAGCAACTGCGGCAAAGCGGTGCCGGACACCCCGGATTTGCTGGCCAGGGGGATAATGGTGGGCATGGGAAGTGATGGAGCGGCTCACGGGGGACTGAGTCTGTGGAATGAGATGAAGATATTCCGTTCCGTTATGAATATCTGTAAGGGAGTCCCTCAGAAGAATCCCAGCATTATGCCAGCTGCCACCATCTTGAAGATGGTGCTGGAAGGAGGAGCTGCGGCTCTGGATGAGAAGGGAAGTCTGGGGCAGCTGAAGGAAGGCTTTAAGGCGGATCTCATTTCCATCAATCTGCGCCAGCCCCATCTGATGCCCACGGGAAATCTGATCAATACCCTTCTGGAGATCGTAACGGCCGGGGATGTGGCGGATTCGATCGTAGGAGGCCGGGTGGTGATGAAGGACAGAGAAGTGAAAACGCTGGATGAGGAGAAGATCCTCCGGGAAGCGGAACAGTACGGAAAAGAGGGAAGCGCAAGATGGAATTTTGGCTGATTTTGCTCCTGGCTAATTTTGGAGTAGGAATTTGCGTGGGGCTGACGGGAGTAGCGGGCTTTCTTCTTCCCATTGTCTATACCGGGCCTTTGCTGATGGGGACCACCCAGGCGTTGGCTTTAAGCTTTGGTGCCTTTGTCATTGCGGGAATCCTGGGGGCTTATAATTACAGCAGAGGCGGAAATCTGGACCTTTCCTTCGGCATAAAGCTGAGTCTGGGGAGTCTGGCAGGGGCCATCCTGGGCGTGAAGCTCAATCTGGTGATCCCGGAGGAGCAGGTAAAGATGATTCTCTACCTGGTGGTGCTGATATCGGGCATTTCAATCCTTTTGAGAAAAGAACAGACGGGGAGAGAGGCAAAAGGGCAGGCTGGCGGATATCAGATCCGGGAGCATTTGGGCGCGACCCTTGTACTGGGATTCGTGACCGGCGTTCTCTGCGCCATGTCCGGTGCCGGAGGCCCGGTGCTGGTGATGCCTCTTTTAGTCCTGCTGGGAATTTCCGTGCGGACTGCGGTGGGGGTATCCCTTTTCAATATGATTTTTATCAGCCTTCCGGCCTTTTTCGGCTATATGTCCCAGTGTTTTCAGCAGGAGCTTATCTCTGTGCTGGGAGCTGCCCTGCTCTTTCACGGCCTGGGAGTATGGCTGGGAAGTCTCAATGCATCCCGAATCAACCAGGGGCTGCTGAAAAGGGGAATTGCGGTATTTTCTATTTTGATCGCCCTGTGGAAATTGTTTTTATAATGAAATAGGAGGATATGGCTTATGAAGAGTGTAGGTCAAAGATACAACCGGGTGGACGCCCGGGGAAAAGTAACCGGGGAGGCCAAGTACACGGCGGACCTGGAGCCCAAGGACTGCCTTCATGCGAAGGTCATTCATTCCACCATCGCCAATGGCCTGGTGAAGAGCTTTCACCTGGAGGAGGCATTAAAGGTGCCGGGGGTGGTGAAAATTGTCACCTGCTTTGATGTGCCGGACTGCCAGTTCCCCACGGCGGGACATCCCTGGAGCGTGGAAAAGGCCCATCAGGATATTGCGGACCGGAAGCTGCTGAACCAGCGGGTGCGCCTCTACGGGGACGATATTGCCGCCGTAGTGGCGGTGGACGAGATTGCCTGCAAAAAAGCCGCCGGCCTCATCGGGGTGGAGTATGAAGAGTACCCGCCGCTTGTGACCGTGGAGCAGGCTATGGCGGAGGGAGTCACACCTCTTCATCCGGATTTGCGCAAGGACAATGTGATCGCCCACTCTCATCTGACCATGGGACCGGCGGATTTTGAATTTGAAAAGGCCCTTGAGGAAGCCAGGGAAACCTATGGGGAAGAAAATCTGGTGGTCCTGGAGAAAGAGTATCATACCCCCAGAGTATCGCACTGCCACATTGAACTTCCGGTGTCCTGGGCCTATCAGGAGCCAAACGGCAAGATTACCGTCACCAGCTCTACCCAGATCCCTCATATTGTACGCCGGGTGATCTCCCAGGCGCTGGGGATTCCGGTGGGACAGGTGCGGGTGATCAAGCCCTACATAGGCGGAGGGTTTGGAAACAAGCAGGATGTGCTCTATGAGCCCCTGAACGCTTACCTGAGCCTGGCGGTGGGAGGACGGCCGGTGCGGCTGGAGATCAGCCGGGAGGAGACCATTTACGCCACCAGAACCCGCCATGCCATTGATGCAAAATGCAGGGCCATTGCGACCAGGGACGGAAAGGTGCTGGCCAGAAAGCTGGAAGCCTATGCCAACAACGGCGGCTACGCTTCCCACGGCCATGCCATCTGCGCCAACTGCGGCAACGTGTTCAAGGATCTGTACCGTGACCGGATGGGAGCGGAAATCGACTGCTATACGGTTTGGACTTCCACCGTCACGGCGGGGGCCATGAGGGGATACGGGATTCCCCAGTCCGTCTTTTTCGCGGAAGCCCTTACGGACGATCTCTGCTTCAAACTGGGGGAGGACCCGCTGAAATTCCGCATGGACAACTGTATGGAGGCAGGATTTGTGGACCCGGCCAATGGCATCACCTTCCACTCCTATGGCCTGAAAAAATGTATGGAGCTGGGAGCGGAGAAGTTCGGCTGGGAGGAGAAACGGAAGAAATACGCCAACCAGACGGGAATGGTGAGACGGGGCGTGGGAATGGCGATTTTCTGCTACAAGACCGGTGTTTACCCCATTTCACTGGAGACGGCTTCCGCCCGCATGATCTTGAACCAGGACGGCTCCATGCAGCTGCAGATGGGAGCTACGGAGATCGGACAGGGCGCGGATACGGTTTTCTCCCAGATGGCTTCCGAGACAACGGGTATCAGCTTTGACAAAATTTATATTGTAAGTTCACAGGATACGGATACGGCTCCTTTTGATACCGGGGCTTACGGTTCCAGGCAGACCTATGTATCCGGCAAGGCGGTGAAAAAGTGCGGGGAGGAGTTTAAGAAGAAGATTCTGGACTATGCTTCCTATATGCTGGACCGTCCGGCCGGAGAGCTGGATGTGGACCATGACCAGATCGTGGAGAAGGAGACGGGGAAGGAGCTGCTTTCCATGGAGCAGCTGGCAGTGACATCTTTTTACTCCCTGGACCGCTCCCAGCACATTACGGCGGAGGCCACCAGCCACTGCAAGGAGAACAGCTTTGCCTCAGGTGTCTGCTTCGCGGAGGTTGAGGTGGATCTGCCGGTGGGGAAGGTGAAAGTGGTCAATATTTTAAATGTCCATGATTCCGGAATCCTCATCAACCCGGCATTGGCCGAGGCCCAGGTCCACGGGGGAATGTCCATGGGACTGGGATATGGCCTCAGCGAGGAACTTTTGATTGACGAGAAAGGGCGGCCCTTAAATGCCAACCTTCTGGATTATAAGATCCCTACGGCTATGGACACGCCGGATCTTCAGGTAGAGTTTGTACAGCTCCAGGACCCCACAGGCCCTTACGGAAACAAAGCTCTGGGAGAGCCGCCCACCATTCCGGTGGCCCCGGCTCTGCGCAACGCCCTGCTGCATGCTACGGGTGTGGCCATGGATACCATCCCCATGACGCCCCAGCGGCTGATCGAAGCTTTTTTGAAAAAAGGTCTGCTCGAAAAATAAGGAGGCTCAACATGTTTGATATAAAATCGTTTTATGAAGCGTCCTCTGTGGAGGATGCCATCCGGGCTTTAAGGGAAGACCCGGACAGCCTGGTCATCAGCGGCGGTACGGATGTGCTGATCCGGGTGAGAGAGGGAAGGGATGCAGGAAAGGGACTGGTGTCCATTCACAATATTCCGGAGCTGAAGGGCGTGACCATGAAGGAAAACGGGGATCTTGTCATCGGGCCGGCCACTTCCTTTTCCCATATTACCAACGATGCTCTCATCAAGAAGCATCTGAACATGCTGGGGGAGGCGGTGGACCAGGTCGGCGGTCCTCAGGTGAGAAATACCGCCACCATCGGGGGAAATGTCTGCAACGGAGCCACTTCCGCCGACTCGGCTTCCACGCTCTGCACCTTGAATGCCGTTTTGACCCTGGAAGGGCCGGATGGCAGCCGGGAGGTGCCCATTACGGAATTTTATACCGGTCCGGGGCGGACGGTGAGAAAGCAAAATGAAATCTGCACGGCCATCACCATCCGGAAAGAGGATTATGAGGGCTGGGAGGGCCATTATATCAAGTACGGCAAGCGCAATGCCATGGAGATTGCAACCCTGGGCTGCGCGGTGAGGGTGAAATTGTCCGCGGACCGAAAGAAGATCGAGGATGTGCGTCTGGCCTACGGAGTGGCGGCGCCTACTCCTGTCCGCTGTTTGGAGGCGGAGAAAGCGATAAAGGGCTGCCTGGTTTCCGACTCCTCCATTTACGGCCGGTTTGCCGAGGCGGCTCTGACGGAGGTTAATCCCAGAACCTCCTGGCGGGCCAGCAAAGAGTTCCGGCTTCAGTTGATCAAAGAACTGGCGAAGAGAGCCTTAAAAGAATCCATCCGTCTGGCAGGAGGTGAAATCGATGCTTAAAGTGATTGAAATGACTGTAAACGGGGAGAAGCGGCAGCTTGCGGTAGATGACCGGGAATCCCTGCTGGATACCCTGCGGAATATGGGGTTCACCTCAGTGAAAAAAGGCTGCGAGGTGGGAGAGTGCGGCGCCTGTACGGTGTTGGTAAATGGAGAAGCGGTGGATTCCTGCATCTATTTGACCATGTGGGCCGCTGGAAAGAGCATTATGACCGTAGAGGGACTGAAAGGTCCGAACGGGGAACTGAGCCCCATTCAGAAAGCGTTTATCGAAGAGGCCGCGGTCCAGTGCGGTTTCTGTACTCCGGGACTGATCATGTCCGCGGTGGAAATCGTGGGAACCGGGAAGAAGTACAGCAGAGAAGAGCTGAAAAAGCTGATTTCCGGCCACCTGTGCCGCTGCACCGGCTATGAAAATATCCTCAACGCCATGGAACGGATCGTGGAGGAAACCTACCGGGTGGCAGGCAAGTAGGAACTCATAACAAAATCTTATGGGATAAGCGAAAAAAGAAATGACGCTGCGTCTCCGGAATCATTGCGATTTTTCGTTTCAGGTATTATGATAGAAAAAGACTGAATGGAATTGCAATGATTGAGGAGAGGACAGAAGATGGAATTACATGGACTTTTAAGTTTGCAGCTGATGATGTTTGTGCTCATGGGAGCAGGCTTTTTCCTGAGAAAAAAGGAAATTATTACAAGGGCAGGGCGGGATGTGCTGACGGATCTGATTATCGATCTCATTCTGCCCTGCAATATTATTGCCGCATTCCAGGTTTCCCTGAGCAGGGAAATCCTGATTTCCGGCCTGCAGGTGTTGGTCGTATCCCTGGTGCTCCAGGTGTTCTGCACGGGAATCAGCAGTGTCTGTTACCGGAATGTGCCAAAGGAAAAACGGATGATTCTCCAGTATGGAACCGTGTGCTCCAATGCGGGATTTCTGGGAAATCCCGTTGCGGAAGGACTTTACGGCTCCCTGGGACTGCTGTACGCTTCAATCTATCTGATCCCCCAGAGGATCGTCATGTGGTCGGCAGGTGTATCTTACTTTACGGAATCGCCCAACCGAAAGGAAGTTATAAAAAAAGTGCTGAGCCATCCCTGTATCATTGCGGTGGAGATCGGAATTGTCCTGATGGTGACTCAGCTGCAGCTTCCGGAATTTCTGGACAAGAGCATCCGCTCTTTGGGGGGCTGTACCACGGCTATTACCATGATGTTCATCGGGACGGTCCTGGCGGATGCAGGATTTAAACACATGGTGTCCAAAATGACGATCGTATTTGCGGTGATCCGGCTGCTGCTTATCCCTCTTGCGGTGCTTTTAGGGTGTCTGGTATTTCAGGTGGAATCTGTTGCAGCAGGGGTGTCGGTGGTTTTAGCGGCCATGCCGGCAGGAAGCACAACCGCGATCCTGGCCGCCAAATACAAGGGAGATGAAGCGTTTGCCACCCAGTGTGTGGTATTTACCACGATTCTGTCCATGGCGGCCCTCCCTGTGTGGTGTCTGGGGATCAATGCGGTGTATTAAAGAGCAGAAAGCCGAAGCCGCGTAATGAGAATGGTTCAACAGGAGGCGGGGGAAAAGCCTTATCTTGCCCGCCGGTCATTGGCCGGATCGCGGTAGTATTCCTGTTTTTGGGAATACATCCGTTTTTCTGCCGTTTTGATGAGTGATTCAATATTGTCGATGGGGACATGGGCCCAGGCACATCCTGCGGAGATAAAATACCCCTTGCTCTTCAGGGTATCCGCCATTTTCTGAACGTGCTGCCGGGTCTCATGTTCAGGCTCATCGCATACAAAAATGACGAATTCATCACCGCCCACACGGTAGGTGTAACTGGTATGGAATCGGGTGCGGATCTCATCGGCCACAGAGCGGAGCATGTGATCGCCGGCTTCATGCCCCTGGGAATTGTTGAGTTCATGAAGACCATTGACATCTACGAAGATACAGCAGAGGTGTTCACGGCAGCTGTCCGCCAGGTTGGGAAGGTCGATTTCATAGCGGTTGCGGTTGTAGAGCCCGGTAAGTGAATCTCCCTCACCCAACCGCTGCATATCCCGGTAGGTGCGGGCATTGCTGCAGAGCATTGCAAAGCTGAAACGGACGCTTTTGAGCATTGCGGTACAGTCCGATGAGCCCTTGAGGCCTTCGGCAGACAGGATCCCCTGAATGTTGCCGTCCGTATCTTCAATCGGTATAGCGGAAAGGTCGCTTATGCCTTCCGGCGCTTCGGGCAGCACCGCATGCACATCAGCGGCCGTATGGGCGTTTACTTCATCGTGGCTGGAGGAAAAGTAGGCTGCCAGTTTTTCGGAGATTCCGGAAAGAGAAGCGCCGTGATCCGTTTCGCCGCCGTCCTCCCATGTGTAGCTGACGATGGTGTCTTTTCCGTTCAGCATTGAAAAAGATACTCTTTTTGCAGGCAGCATCCTGCCTATGATGCCCAGGGCCTGAGACACGTTCTCACGGTGTATATGGGCGTTGAACAGAAGCTTTTCCACATCATAGATATAATTGAGCGTGTCCAGCTGGCGCTGCTTTTCTCCTGTTTCGCGGCGCACATATCGAATGAGCCAGAGCAGGTAGAAGAAAAACCCTGCTGTCTCCAGAACCAGGAGGAGATTCATCATCGATCGTATGCTCCTGGCATCGGAAAAGACGATGTCCTCAGGCACGCTCAAAGCAACACGCCACTGATTAATGGAAACAGGCATGTAGTAAAAGTAGAGATATTCATTGGTGGTCTGGGAAACAAAGACCACATAGTTGCTTTCTCCGTCGATCAGTCCCTGGCGGAGTTTCGCATCGTTGTAGCCGTCAGCCATTGGGCGGGAACCTGTTTCCCAGATATTGCCCGGCTCAGGATGCCAGGTGTCAATGAGAAAATCTCCGGTGGCTCCATCGATCAGATAAACAGCGGCGTTCCCGCCGTAGGGAGTATAGGGGAGTTCATGCCCCAGGGTGCCGATGTCGATGACGCCGTAAAGCATGGCGATGGTCTGTCCGTTTTGGGATACCGGAACGAAATGCCGCACTACATAGTTTTCGCTGTTCAGATCATATTCCCGGTCGGAGATGTGCGCCCCGAGGCTGGCTTCCTTTTCAAAGGAGAGCTGCCCTGCTGCATCGGTCAATTCTCCGTTTGAGGATAGAACAAAATCTCCGGGAAGCAGGATCTCAATCCGGGAAAAGAAGTTCCCGTTGCCCGGATACTCATTCAGAAATGTCTGCAGTTTGCTGGTGTCGAAGGCAATATAGTCTCCGGCCAGATCGGCAATGAGTTCCAGCTGGCGGCGGTCAGAGTCCATGTTCAGTTCCAGCATGCTGGCAAACTCTTCCGCTTCATTGGCCAGACGCTGAAAGCTGGCCTCCTCCTCCTGATGATTGACTTTGACTGTAATAATAATGCTTGTGACTGCAATCAGCATGACAAGTATCAACGTAGCAGCTACCGGGCTGCGCCAATGCTCAATACGTGTCCGCATTTTTTCCCTCCAAGTGTCTTCAATTTAACAAAATGATAAACGATTTAAAAGGATGAAGGATGGGAAAGGGAGAAATATTCTTTTAATGTTTGAAATAACAGCCGGTTTCCCTCCTCATGTCCTTCCGTTCTCCTTACCAGAAAGCCGTGCTGCGCTCCCTTTACTTTTTTTACCGTTACCGTGACGCCGGCTTCCATCAGAAGGGAGGCGAAGGTCATGGCATCCGGGCAGAGAAAATCTTCGCCGCCGGCGATGATGGTAAAGGGAGGAAGGCCCTCCAGGTCTTTTTGGGCGGCAAAAACAGGGGAGATATAGATATCCCTGGAATCACCGTCTCCCACATACCATTGGTTGTAAAGGCGGCCCTGCAGAATAAAATCGTTGGGTTCAATGCCTTTGTCCTGGGCCTTTTGTGCGGGGTCCTGGTACAGGTCATAGGGCGGATAACAGCTGATGATGCCGGAGGGCAGAGGTTCTCCGGCCTTTTTCATCTTCATGGCAAGGACCGTAGCGAGATTTCCGCCGGAGCTCTGGCCGCACAGAACCATGCGGTCCGGGTCAATGCCAAAATCGCTGCTGTGCTGCCGCAGATAGCGTACCACATCCCAGCCCTCCTCCAGGGCGCAGGGGTATGGATATTCCGGCGCAAGTCTATAATCCACATCTACCACCAGGCAGGCGCCTTTGCTCGCCAGAATCCTCCCATAGACCATAAATTTGGCCTGGTATCCTTTCACAAAGCCGCCGCCGTGAAAATTTACCAGCACAGGAAGCTTACCCTGCGGAGTGTCTGCGCAGGGTAAGGGCTCGTAAATATAAATGGCTGTTTGACCGTGGCGCGTGGGAATGGAGCTCTTTTCCTGGCGCTTGACGGGGTACTGTTTTAATCGTTCTTCATCGGCCTGCGGGGCCGTCATCTGACTTCTCACCTGTTCTAATTCTGTCATGGGGTTCCTCCTTCTATCTGTGTATTATAATTCCTCTTTTTCAACTGCCACCCGGCAGCGCTTCCGAAAGCAGGCGATGCCATATTTATAGATTGTATGGAAGCCTTCCTCCCGCAGCTCTGCCGCGTAGCCCTTGTCATCAATTTGCCTCAGCGCCTTTTCACAGACTGGTCCCAGCTCTTTGTCCTGAGCGTATTTTATCTCGATTACAAGGCCGTTTTCCGTCTTTCTTTACATTCTCTTTGAACAGGGATAGGATCTTAATAAAAATCTTCTGTTCGGATCTCTTCGAAACTTTCAATTCCAACCGGCAGTTTTTTGAGCCTTGTATTCATTGCCTGCGGCCTCCCTTCTGGGTGTTCCGTCCGGAACTATCCTATTTATCATATCATTCTGTACTCGATCCGGCAAGAAAAACCGGGCACAAAAGCATAATACGGTAGACCACGAAAAGAACTGGTGATATACTTGAAGAATCAATAGTTTTTGAGTCTCTATCATCGGAGGCGCAGAGAGGAGGATCCCCATATGGCAGAAATTTTGTATCAGGGACACGGAAGTTACCGTTTGACTACATCCGAAGGAAGTGTTATTTATATTGACCCCTTTGCCGGGGAGGGATATGACCGGCCGGCGGATCTGGTTCTGGTTTCCCACGAGCACCACGACCACAATGAGGTGGGGCTGGTAAAACGGAAGGAGAACGGCAGGATTCTCCGGGCAGGAGATTTCCTGAAGGACGGAGTTTACCAGGAAATCCAGGCATGTGATGTGAAAATCAAGGGGACTCAAGCCTACAATCAAAACCATCCCAAGGACCAGTGCGTGGGCTTTGTGGTGGAAATGGATGGAAAGAAACTCTATTTTGCCTGTGATACATCCCGGACGGAAGCGATGGAAAAGGAACTGCCCGGAGAGCATCTGGACTATGCCTTCCTTCCCATTGACGGGGTATACAACATGGGACCGGAGGAGGCCTCCCAGTGTGCGGCTGTGATCGGCGCGGTTCATTCTGTCCCGGTCCATATGATGCCCGGAGCACTTTTTGACCGGGCGGCGGCAGAGAAGTTTCAGGCGGAGGGCCGCGTGATCGTGGAGCCGGGGGAGACAATCTGCTGGTAGAAAAAGAAAACTTGACAAAAATTAGAAAAGTCATTATAGTTGAATGTAAGCAAAGGCGCTTAACCGCAGGGTTAGGCGCTTTTTTTGTCAGTACCGGCACTGAGCGCCTGCCTTTCAGGTGCTTGCGTGCTCATCATTCAGTGAGCGGGGAGGAAACGGGAATGAAAGAATTGATCGAACATACAGATGGAATTAACCGGCTGCTTGCGCGTTACGGCGTAAAGTTCGGAATCTACAAAAACGGGGAATTTCATGAGCAGTTGTTTCCCTTTGACGCCATTCCCAGGGTGATTTCCCGCGATGAGTTCGCAAAGCTGGAGAAAGGGCTGATTCAGCGGGTGGATGCCCTGAATCTGTTTTTGAAGGATGTATACGGAGACAAGAAAATTATAAAGGACGGCGTGATTCCTGAGGATTTTGTGTTTATTTCCTCCGGGTATCTGCCGGAGTGCGAGGGTATATGCCCGCCTAAAGGGATCTACAGCCATATCTCCGGCATCGACCTGGTGCTGGGAAAGGACAATGTGTGGTATATTCTGGAGGATAATCTGAGAATCCCCTCAGGGGCCTCCTATCCTCTCATCGCCAGAGAAATCTGCAGGCGGGTATCCCCCTCCACCTTCGGCAGGTCTGCCATTATCGATAACCGGAATTATGCGGCTATGCTGAAGGAAACCATGGAGTGGGTAAATACAGGAGGAATACCGGTGATCATGACTCCGGGGCGTTATAATGCGGCCTATTTTGAACATTCTTACCTGGCAGAGCGGACGGGAAGCGAGCTGGCTACCTGTGCGGATCTGTTTGTTGAGGACAATTATCTGTATTTCCGGGATTACCGCCAGAAAAAACAGAAGGTAGGCGTGGTTTACCGGAGGATTTCCGATGAGTACCTGGACCCCATGACCTTTCTTCCGGAATCCCTGATCGGGGTTCCAAATCTGATGGACGTTTACCGAAGCGGAAATGTGGCCATTGTCAACGCTCCGGGAAACGGAGTGGCGGATGATAAGGGAATTTATTATTTCGTTCCAAAGATGATCCGGTATTATCTGAAGCAGGAACCGCTGCTGAAAAATGCGCCTACTTACCTCCCGTTCTATGAGGAGGACCGTAAATACGTTCTGGAGAATCTGGAAAAGCTGGTAATAAAGGATGTAGCGGAAGCCGGGGGCTACGGAGTGGTGTTCGGCAGCAGCCTGAGCAGGGAAAAGCTGGCTCAGCTCCGGGACCTGATTCGGAAGGAACCCAGAAGATTTATCGCCCAGGAAGTCATTGATTTCCAGGATATGGAGGTCATGGAAGGAGATCAGAAGGTTTTGCGGAAAGCCGACCTGCGGGCCTTCGTCCTGTCAGGGAAGGAAACCAGGGTGTGGGCCAGCGGCTTGACCCGGTTTTTCAGAAACGCTGATTCATTCGTAGTGAATTCATCTCAGGGAGGAGGATTTAAGGACACATGGGTATTATCTCGGTAGAAAATGCAGACCATTTATATTGGCTGGGAAGATATACGGAGCGCGTATATACAACGATTCGGGTCTTTTTCCACATCTTTGACAAGATGATCGAGGCTCCGGAGGGCGCTTATCAGATGTATTGCGAAAAATTGGGGATCCCCAATATTTATACCTCCAACCACCAGTTTGTCCAGTCCTATCTTTTTGATGAAGAAAATCCGGATTCCGTGATCTCCAGCATGAAGAGGGCTTATGACAACGGGGTGGTTTTGCGGGAAGAGCTCAGCAGCAATGTACTCTCCTATATTCAGCTTGCCTTAAACACCCTGGAGAACTGCAGCAGGACGACATCGCCCCTTCTGGAGCTGCAGCAGGTGTTGGATGAGCTTCTGGCTTTCTGGGGCTGTGCCGATGATTATGTGGAAGATGAGGACTGCCGGAATCTCTTAAAATGCGGAAAATATGTAGAACGTCTTGACCTGTGCATCCGTCTGGACTATCATAAGAAGGATTTAGAAAAGGAGTACCGGAAGCTGACCAATCGGCTTGGCCGGATCAATCTGAGATACAATGAGAAAAACCTGACCCGCCTGGGACAGCTGATCGACCGGGGAATGGGACAGGAGAAGGACAGTCAGGAGGCATTGGAATGCCTGATGGGGCTTTTCCTTTAAAGGTGTTCCGCATAAAAGATGAGAACATTAAGATTTGAATATCGAATGGAATTGAAATTTTCTTCTCCGGTGAACCGGCATTATTTTGCTCTGCGCTGTGTCCCCGGAGATTCTTTGCGGCAGAAGGTTTGTCTTGAGGAGTGCCTGGTGGAGCCGGCAGATTATCTGCGCGAAGTAAAGGATGGCTTTGGAAATAATAAGCTCACCGGCTGCTGCGGGCTGCCTCATGATGTTTTTCGATACCGGATTCGCGGGCTCGCCCAGGTGGAAAATGGGACAGGGGACCGGGCTCCTCTTCACCCGATCTACCGATATCCTTCCAAATATACGGCGTTTGAGCCGGAAGTGGCCGCCTTTGGACGGGAGGTTTTGGAGGAGTGTGCCAAAAGAGGGCTCAGCGGAGCAGTGGAGCGGGCGGTATGCGCCATGAATATGCTCTATGAGCGCTTTGACTATGTTCCGGGGACAACCCACATATGGACAACGGCTGCCCAGGCCCTTGCTCTTGGAAAAGGGGTGTGCCAGGACTATGCCCATATCATGACGGCGGTTCTCCGCTATATGGGAATCCCGGCCCGGTATGTGAACGGCCTTATGATCGGGGAGGGGTATACCCATGCCTGGGTGGAGGTCTACGGGGAAAATGGATGGTACGGTCTTGACCCCACCAACAACCTGCATATTGATGATTATTACATCAAGCTGGCTCACGGGCGGGACTACGGGGACTGTCCGGTGGACAAAGGAATTTTCTGGGGAAATGCAGCCCAGAAACAGGAAATTTATGTAAATGTGGAGGAAGTCGGCTATGATCCAGACAGTAGTATCAGTGGAACTGCCGGTAGATGAAAAACTCCGGATCCAGAAGAACCGGCTTGGTCCTGTGGATCCGGATGGAACGGAAAAACGGATTGCGATTGTTACGGGAACCCATGGAGATGAGCTGGAAGGACAGCTGGTCTGTTATGAACTGATCAGAAGGCTGAAGGCGGAGCCGGAAAATCTCAGGGGGATTGTAGATATTTATCCGGCGCTGAATCCTCTGGGAATTGATTCTATTTCCAGGGGAATTCCTATGTTTGACCTGGATATGAACCGCATTTTTCCCGGGAACGAAGAAGGTCCTATGATGGAAGCGGTGGTACACCGGCTGATGGAGGACCTGAAGGGAGCGGACCTGTGCGTAGATCTTCACGCCAGCAACATTTTTCTGATGGAGCTGCCCCAGGTGAGGATCAATGAAATATCAGCAAAACAGCTGATCCCGCTGGGAGAAAAGCTGAATGTGGATTTCGTGTGGGTCCATGGCTCCGCTACGGTGCTGGAATCCACCCTGGCTTATAGTCTGAATAAGCTTGGGACCCCTACGCTGGTGGTGGAGATGGGCGTCGGGATGCGCATTACCCGTGAGTACGGCTGCCGGCTGGTCGAGGGGATCCTGAATTTGATGCATGAGATGGGAATATGGACCGGAGAGGTGGGAGAAATCCGAAAGCCCATCATATCCACAGATTATCAGGTAGAATATCTGAATGCAGATTATGCCGGCATTTACCTCCCTCATGTGCAGATCGGCCAGAAGGTAAGAAAAGGACAGCTTCTGGGAGAAATCCTGGATCCTTTGACCGGGACCGTGGAGCAGAAGGTGGAGGCTCCTGTGGACGGGCTGCTGTTCACAAGAAGAGAATATCCGGTGGTTTACAGCGGTTCCCTTCTGGGACGTATACTGGGAGGCAGAAAAGAATGAGAAAGACAGAAGTGTTTGCGATGGGCTCTCCGTACCGGGAGGAGCTGAAGATCAGGGGATACACCTTTGGATATGGGGAGAAATCGGTCTGCATTGTAGGCAGCATGCGGGGAAATGAGGTGCAGCAGCTTTACATCTGCTCCCAGCTGATTCGAAAGCTTCAGCAGCTGGATGCCGCCCACTGTATTCCATCAGGAAAGGAAATCATGGTGATTCCCTCGGTCAATCATCACGCCATGAACATTGGAAAGCGGTTCTGGCCCGTGGACAATACGGATATCAACCGGATGTTTCCCGGCTCTGATTTGGGGGAAACTACCAAGAGGATTGCGGCCGGGGTTTTTGAGAAGGTGAAGGAATATGAGTACGGCATCCAGTTTGCCAGCTTTTATATGCCGGGAGATTTTATCCCCCATGTCCGCATGATGGAGACGGGAAAGCAGAATACCAGTTTAGCCGGCCTTTTTGGGCTGCCCTATGTGCTGGTGCGAAAACCGAAGCCGATTGACACCACTACGTTAAATTACAACTGGCAGATGTGGGATACAAATGCTTTTTCTCTGTATACCACGGAAACCGACTTGATTGACGAGACATCGGCCAGACAGGCGGTGTCAGCGGTGCTGCGCTTCCTTACAAGGATGGGAATGCTGAAGTACCAGATCCACAATGGCTTTATCGCCAACGTGATTCAGGAGGAGGAGCTGACCTCGGTGAGAACCGGCGCAGGAGGAATTTACCGGAGGCTCTGCCGTCCCGGAGATGAGGTGCAGATGGGAACTCCCCTGGCCGAGATCCTTCATCCATACGAGGGAAATGTGGTGATGACCGTGCTGTCGCCTACGGAGGGAATCGTATTTTTTACCCATAAGAAGCCGCTGGTGACGGAACATGAGGTGATCTGCCGGATAATCCGCAGGCTTCATGGTTAGCATTGGTTTACCTGGGCGCTGACGCTTTTGGGGCGGATGGATCCAGGAAGCCGATTGCAAGATTTTTGGCCCGGATTTTGAGAAAAACGGAGCTGCTGCCACATGCTGCGGCCTCAGCTCCGTATTTTTTGATGCGGATCATTACTTCTGCATAATATGAATAGCAAATCCGCCGAACTCTCCATCCAGATAAACATTCTTAATGCTTCCGTCCTCGTTGTATCCGGCGGTATCCATGTTGAAGGTGTATCCTTTGCCCTTCAGTTCTTCCATGGCAGCAGCCAAATCCGGGGTTCTCATGGCAATGTGTCCGTTGGTTCCCAGGAAGGGGGACTTCATGCACTCAAAATAGGGGCCTGCGAACTCGGATTTGTTGCCGTGCTTGGGAGTTAAGTTAAACATGGCGCATAACAGATCTGCCAGCTTTGCAGCCTCCTCCGCATTTGCCTGATTGATTCCGATGTGTTCCAGTTCAAATTTGCAGCTCATAGTTTTTACCTCTTTCCTTTCAGAATGTTTGATATGTAACCCGCACCCGGCTCAAAAAGAGCTCGTCAAGTGCTCATTGCTCCTATTATACCACGTCCGCCGGGAGAATGGAATATTCTGCCTGGCGGACGCGGAAGTTTTGCTGCGGGTACTGAGTGCCCGCCTGTTATATAAGTTGTACAGGGAATTCTGTACGGGGGTACTGTTTCGTTTTCGTTATTACATCGGGAACATAATCAGGGCTCCGGCTGTTAAGAACAGCAGACGGATGAAATACTGAGGAACCGTAAATTTACAGAATTCCCAGATACTGTAGTTTCCGACGCCCATTACCATAGCGGGCATGCCGTCGATGGGAAGGAAGTGTCCGCACCATCCGGAAATAACGATTGCACAGGCTGCAGCCGTGGGATCCAGTCCCATGTTGGAGCAGGTGGCAATGGCCAGAGGAGCGAAGATGTAAACCGTTCCGATGGTGGAACCGGTCAGGGTTGCCAGTACGCTGGTCAGGATACAGAATACCAGAATCAGAATGAAGGGGTTCACGCTGGTGCCCAGCATTCCGGCTACGGTAGCACCTACCAGGTCGGTCAGGCCAGTTGCACCCAGGGCATCCGCTACACCGATGACGCCGGCGGACATCAGGATGATGGGAGCGCTGATGGAATTACGGATTTCGTTGAAATCCATAACGCCGCTGATCAGGATAACCGCTACGGAAAGTCCGGCGATGGCATATCCGGCGTCACCGATGTAGCTCTGAAGCAGCATGCCGACTACAGCGATTACAAATACAATGTATGTAATGTACTCCTGAGTCTTGGTCAGAGAGGAGCCCTCGGTAGAAGCCTGAACCTGCTTGGCATCTTCGGTAGCCTTGATGTCGTGGTCAGGCAGAAGCTTGTACTGGATAACGCAGTTGAACAAGAATCCCATGGACAGGATGAAGTTTACAACTGCGAACTTTGCTACGGAAACATTGGCAGTCAGTCCGGCGCTTCCCAATACGGCGATCACGATTCCGTACTGCAGAGCGGTATTGAAGGGAAGCAGGGGATGGTTGGCTGCAAATCCGGCAGTCATGACCACCTTGGAGGGAGGCAGCTTCTTGGAGTAGGGCAGAGTGGACAGCAGTCCGATTACCATTACATAGTATGCGGTGGAGCCGGTTCCGAAGAGGCTGCAGCCTAACATTACGATCAGGATCAGTAAAAGGAAGGCTTTAAATCCGCCTTTATCCGCCATGTTGAACATGGTCCTCTTGAAGGCCGCTATAAAGCTGGTCTTCTGCAGAGCTGCGATGATTGCCATGAACTCAGCCAGCATGATGATGGTGGAGTTGGAAAATCCGGCAAATGCAGCCTTGATGTCCGCGATCCCAAAGATGACAAGCAGCAGACATGCCAGCAGGGGCACGGAGCCGAATGGCAGCTTGTCGATCATGATCAGGACAATCATGAAAATAGTGATTCCAAGTGCGATAATCATTTGGGTTGTCATATCATTTTTTCCTACCTTTCCTGGCCTTCCCGTGAACAACTGCTTACATGTTGCACAATTCGGTTCGGCCTTAATTTATAATCATTATAAAATATGCTGTATTTATCAGCAAGAAAAGAAGTATCCATATGCGTTCTATTTCGGAACAGTGTCCAAAAAGATGAAAAAAACCAAGCGAAAACCGTTTCATTTTAAAACACCAGTACTAAAGTCTGAAAATTTGGTTTCAGATTAGAACGTGCCTGCAGAAAAAAAGACGGGGCAGCAAACCCCGTCTGAAAAATCAAATGATCCGTTTTTATGCCTTGCGCCCTTTGGCCATGCGGATGGCGTAATCAATGGCATTGACCAGGCTCAGTTCATTGCTGGTGCCCTTTCCGGCCAGAGCGAATCCGGTTCCGTGATCCACGCTGGTGCGGATAATGGGAAGCCCCAGGGTCACATTGACGCCCTCTACGGCCTTCCAGGCCTGCTTCTCACGGTCATAGACGAATCCCACGGTCTTTAAGGGGATGTGTCCCTGGTCGTGGTACATGCAGACTACGATATCATACCAGCCTCCCAGTGCCTCGGAGAATACGCTGTCCGGAGGAATGGGGCCGATGGCGTTGATGCCCTCAGCTTTGGCGGCCTCGATGGCAGGCTTGATCTCCTCGATCTCCTCCGTTCCGAAGAGACCGTTCTCGCCGCAGTGCGGATTTAAGCCGGCCACGGCAACCTTGGGATTTTCGATTCCCATATCCCGGCAGGCCTTATTGGCGATTTCAATGACCTCCAGGACACGGGCCTTTTTCACACGGTCGCAGGCCTCCCGCAGCGAGACATGGGTGGAAACGTGGACCACCCGCAGGTCGTGATGGGCCAGCATCATGGTATATTTCTTCGTGTGGGTGTAGGTGGCGTAAATCTCTGTGTGGCCGTCAAAATGGGTGTAGCCGTCGGATTTTTCGCCGTGGTAGTATTCCAGGGCCTTGTTCATGGCCTCCTTATTCAGGGCGTTGGTGCAGGTGGCGTCCACCTCACCGGCCAGGGCCAGTTCGATCACTTTCTTCACACACTGGAAAGCGGCGTTTCCGCCCTCGATGCTGACCTGTCCGATGGGGAATTTCTCCACATCGGCAATCAGCTCCAGGTGGAGCACATCGATGGTGCCCGGCGTAAAGAGGGCGTCGGATACCTTTTCGCAGCGGTGGATCTGAATATCGGGGCGTCCCACAAAACGGGCCGCCTGTTCAATCATCTTGGCATCGCCTACTACAATGGGGCGGCAGCGGTCATAGAGATCCGTGTGGGAGAGGGCCTTGACCGTAATCTCAGGCCCGTTTCCCGCAGGGTCGCCCATGGTGATGCCAACAATCGGCTTTTCATTCATGGAGTGTACTTCCTTCCTTTTAGTTCATGCCCTTGGCTTTGTTCTCAGCCAGAACCTTCTTCAGAGCTTCGATGCCTTCCTCCGGTACCTGGTTGAAGGGTGCACGGCAGGGGCCAACCTCGTAGCCTAAGAGGCGGACGGCAGTCTTTACAATGGTGTTGGGGTTGCCGTATTTGAAGCAGGCGCGGAAGCTTGCGATGCTTGCATTGGCAGCCTTTGCTTCCTCGATCTTGCCCTCGGCATACAGGTTGTAGATGGAAGCCATGGTGTGAGGATATACGTTGGCGCAGCCTGCAATTCCGCCGGTGCCGCCTGCAAGCAGGGTCCAGATGATCAGCTGGTCGTTTCCGGACAGGGTGTAGAACTTGCCGTTCTTCTTAGTGTTGCCGGCATCGATGTATGCCAGGATGTTGGTGAAGTTTCCGCTGGAATCCTTGGCGCCTACGATGTTGTCAATCTGAGCCAGACGGGCAACGGTAGCGGGAGCTAAGGCATTGCCGGTACGGGCAGGGATGTTGTAGAGCACGATGGGCATATCAACTGCCTCGGCTACTGCTTTGTAGTGCTCATAAAGCTCATTCTGGCTGGCAGCGGCGAAGCTGGGAGTGATGATGGACAGGACGTCTGCTCCGGCATCCTTGGCCATCTTGCTCTGTGCGATGGTCTCCTTGGTGGAGATGCATCCGGTTCCGGCGTATACGGGTACACGTCCGTTTACCTGGTCGATTACAGTTTCCAGGACCAGCTTCTTCTCCTCAGCGGTCAGGATGTAGCCTTCGCCGTTGGTTCCAAAGGGGAACAGAGCGTGAACTCCGCCCTCGATCAACCGGTCTACCTGGCGGCGCAGCTCTGCGGTGTTGATGGTCTCATCCTCATTCATGGGGGTGATAATTGGCGGGATAATACCTTTTAATTCGATTGCTTTCATGGGAAACCTCCTGTTTGATAGATTTTATTGTAACAGTTCAGGACGGGAACTGTTGCCTTTCGTGTGATCTTACAGAACTTCTTTGTACAGTGCTCTGGCATCCTCAGCGGTTACGGGGCGAGGATTGTTGACCAGCAGACGCTGTACCTGCATGCCGGCTTCTACCAGGCCTTCCAGGTCGCTTTCGGGAACGCCGAATTCCTTCAGGCTGGTGGGAATGTCCAGATGCTTGACAATCTCTTCCAGACGGTTGATGATCCAGGCGGATTTCTCCTCCGTAGTCTTGCAGGTCTTTACTTCATCGTGGCAGCAGCGGTCGTAGGCGATTGCGAAGCGCTCTCTGCAGGCAGGCTCATTGAACCGCATAACGGGAGCCAGCAGAATGGCATTGGAAACACCGTGGGCGATGTGGTACTTGCCGCCCAAGGGATAGCTTAAAGCGTGTACCGCGGTGGTGCCGCTGGCGGTGATGGCCAGTCCGCCGTAGTAGGCAGCAATCTGCATCCGGTTCTTCTCGGTCATTGCCTCAGGGTCGTCGCAGGCCTTCTCGATGTTGTTTAAAATCAGGTCCAGGCCTTCCAGTGCGTAGAGGTCGCTGAAGGGATTGGCCTTGTTGCTGGTAAAGCACTCGATGCAGTGAGCCAGTGCATCTACGCCGGTAGCTGCCGCAATCTTTCTGGGCAGGTTTTTGATCATCCGGGCATCCAGAATGACATAATCGGCGATCATGTTCTCATTGACAATGCCCACCTTCAGCTCTTTCTCCGGAACGGCTACAATGGCGTTGGGCGTAACCTCGGCTCCGGTGCCGGCAGTGGTGGGGATCAGGATAATAGGGACGCATTTTTTTGCACGTCCGGGAGTGTCCAAAAGCTCCTTAACGCCGTACTCATCGGTTACCAGAACGCTTGCCAGCTTGGCGGCATCCATAACGCTTCCGCCTCCGCAGGCTACGATCATATCGGCTCCGCTGGCCTTAAACTCGTCCACCAGCTTCTGAACTGCCATATAGCTGGGCTCAGCGGGAAGGTCATCCAGAACATAGTAATCGGCTCCGGCCGCTTTTACCGCCTCCTCAGAGAGGGTGAACAGGCCGGCGGCCTCGATTCCTTTATCGGTAAACATTGCCACACGCTTTACACCGTTTGTTTTTAAAATGGTGGTGATGTTGTCGATGGCATTCTCTCCGCCATAGACTGCGTGGGGCATTTTCAGGTTGTAAGTTGTAAGCATGAAAAACGCCTCCTTAAAATGATTTAGTTAAAAACGGCAGAGGCGGGGTGAAACAAAAGCCCCTGCCGGATGTGATACATTTGTTTGTTTCCTAGCGGAATTTCGCAGCGGTGGGGTCATAGAGCCCTACGCGCTCCCTCTTTTCGCCCAGGATATCCTCTTCCCTGAAACGCAGATACTTAACACCCTGGCGGGTTCTGGCGGCATAAGCCAGATGGATACAGCCGTCCTTCGTCTGCATGAGGAAGGGATATTCGTACTGCTTGTTGTTGGTCTTGTTCTCATCGCCGATATATCCTTCGCCCCGTTCCATCCAGCGGATGATGGGGAAGGTCAGTCCTCCGTCCTCAGAAAGGGCTACGGCTACCGGGCAGCGCAGTCCCGGCCAGGCTGCCTTTCCGGGCTGCGGGTCCGGTGTGCAGGTGGGGTTGTAGGCGATGGCCAGTCTGCCGCTTGCCAGCTTGATGGCGCTGATGCTGGAATTGTTGTTGGGCAGGGGAGTGGGCTTTGGCTCGCTCCAGGTCTCGCCGTAGTCAAAGGACTCGCTTCTGTGAATGCGGTAGGCCTCCCGGTTGCGCATGAAGGCAGCCAGATGTCCCGGCTCCAGCTCCACTACGTTTGCATGAACGTGGCCATTGCTCTTAGGCATCATGACGGTGCGCCAGGTTTTGCCCTGGTCATCGGAAATGCGGAAAGCGGTGGGGTCCCCGGACAGTCCGTCAGGAGAGTCGGTGCAGATCCAGTTGGAGAAAATCCAGCGTCCGTTGGAAAGAACCTGTATGGGCTGACGGCAGAAGGTGCCTTCTTCCGGGAACATAGTCTCGTAGGGACCCCAGGTCAAGCCGCCGTCGGTGCTCTTCTGACAGCGTACCACAGAGGTGAACTGCATGTTGGACTTGCCTTCCTGGCGGTCCAGCTGAGCGGTATACATGGCCCAGACGGCGCCGTCGGGCCCGTTGAACAGAGAAGGATTCTGCTCACTGCGCCTGGGGTCTCCGGAAATGTCCACGGGCTCACTCCAGGCTGCTGCCCCTTTGGGAAGACGGGAGCAGACGATATGAACATCGGCATCGCCCTCATAGGTGCCGGCAAACCAGCAGCAGAGCAGGTCGCCGTTTGGCAGTTCCACCATGGCGGGGCCGTGAGCGGTGGGGAAGCCGCCGGTGGGGAGCAGGGCTTCCAGGTCGCCCATTTCCTCATTCTCGTAGATGGTTCCGTCCCAGGTAAGTCCGGGAAGCTTTGGATATGACATTTCGTTTCCTCCTCAAATAAAAATAGTGATCGTGTCAATAGTGAAGGCGGCGGTTCGGGCCATCCGAATTTCAGCGGCCCGAACTGCTGTCATTTAAGGTACAGGATTTGCAATGCGCTCTGCCAGGTCTGTCATGAGACTTTCCTGGCCAAAGCCGCCGGACTTGGTGATGATATGGCGGGTATGGCCGCCATAGGTAAAGCGGGCCAGCACAATCCCCTTTTCCATCTCACAGATGGGCTCCAGCTCATTGACTTCCAGGCAGTTCATGCACTGCAGAAGGGTATCTCCCCCTGTCATCAGAATGGTTCCCAGAGATGGGCTGGAAAAGATCCCTTTTACCAGCTGCCCCAGGCTTCCTGCAATGCGTACCCGGAGGGTTTCCCGGTCGATCCCCAGTTTGGCTGCATAGTCGGCGGTGGGCTGGTTGCTGCCCTGGTCGTTGGTCTCGATGATGCAGCGGGGGTATTTGGAGAGCATCTCCTCAATGGAGGCCAGCAGTTCTCTTGACTCCTCGGTCTGCCAGTAGCCAGGCTCCAGCTTCTGCCGGGGGCTCAGGCGCATGCGCCGAAATCCCTTTTGCTCTGCATAGTCCATCTGGGCGGTGGTGATGGGGTTGACGCTGCCGCAGATTACCAGGAGGCGGGGGTCAAGGTGAGGAACCGGTACAAAATGGCCGGAATCGATCCCGAGAAGCTCCGGCAGTACAGCTGCAAAGCCGGCGCAGCCGGCAAGAACCCCCAGACGTCCTTCTTTGGCCAGCTGACGCCCTGTCCGGCAGAGGTCCTCGATGCTCTCGGAATCAAAGACAAGAATCTGCTTGTCCTCAGGGATGGACTCCCCTCCGGTCAGGGCCGGAAGACTTGCCGCAGAAAGGCCGCACTGGGAGGCGATCAGCTCGGTCACCCTGGAGTAGCGGACCGGTTCAAAGGGGTCTTTTCCGAAGGGGCTTTCTGCCACCGGAGTCCCGCCTATGTAGTGGATCCCCTGCCTGGTTACCCGGTCAATCTGGGGAAATGCGGGAATGAAAGAAAGCTGCTTTTCGCCGCTGCCTTTAAGGGCAGCGGCCAGCTCTGCGCCGATATTGCCCCGCAGGGCGGAATCGGTTTTCTTGTAAATATAGCGGACACCGGCCTTGTGGGCTTTTTCAGTAAGACGGGCCACAATGTCATAGGCCTGGCTGGCTGGCAGATGGCGGGTTTCCGTATCTACCACCAGCACCGTTGTATCGTGAGAGGCAAAATCCACCTCCGGATTTACCACTACCTGGGTCTGGATTCCACGGGACGTAAACTGTACCCCTGTATCCAGCGCCCCGGTAAAGTCATCTGCAATGATCAAAAGAAGGACCATGTTGTTCTCCCCCAATATTTCATCCCTCGTCAAACCGCTGACGGGGTAAATTTGTTGATTTCTTTTAAGATTTGATTCTATTATGCCTGATTTTTTGTGTTTTCGCATTGAAAAAAAGAACTAAATATGTTACATTTTTAAACATAGAAGAAAAAAACACTGGGATTACAGACAAACCGTTTCAAAATGGAACCACATGAACAAACTCTTTTGGTACGTTCTTATTAGAAATGACGAAAACGGAAACAGATGGAGGATCGGACGATGGTAGAAACGCGGATCAGAATTCTTGGTATTGCCCCCTACGAGGGCATGCATACGGTGATGGACCGGGCAGCGCAGGATTACCCTAATATTCAGCTGGATGTATTTACCGGAGACCTGGAGGTGGGAGTGGCCATCGTGCAGCAAATGGCGCCCAATTCCTACGACTGCATTATTTCCAGGGGAGGAACGGCCGAGCTGATCCGCCAGGTGACGGATGTTCCGGTAGTGGAAATCCAGCTGTCCGTGTACGATGTGCTCAGCGCCATGAAGCTGGCAGAGAATTATTCCAGCCGGTACGCGATCGTGGGATTTCCCAATATTACGGAATCCGCTCACATTCTCTGCGACCTTCTGGGCTACCATTTGGACATTTTGACCATACACGGGGCGGATGAGGCAGAACTCGTTTTGACGAAGCTGAAGGAGGAGGGCTGCCGGATGGTGGTATGCGATATGATTGCCCATACCATTGCCCGCAAGCTGGAGCTGGACGCTTTCTTGATCACCTCCGGGGTGGAAAGCCTTCACAGCGCTATCAATCAGGCGATCAATATCAGCACCTGGTTCGGACACCTGCGGCAGGAGAACCTTTTTCTGCGCAGTATTACCCAGGACCAAAATGGCCGTGTGGTGGTACTGGATATGGACGGAGAGATCTTTTACAGCAGTCCGGCCGACCCGTCTGCCGGTTTGGCGGAGTCCCTGCGGGCTCATTTAAAGGAGGTTCCCACCGGCGGCTCCATGAAGTTCTACTATACGGAGCGGGCACAGCTTTACCTGATCACGGCGCAGCCCCTGCTGATCAACACGGAGCGGTACAATCTGTTTTACTGCATACCCTCCAAAATTCCCCTTCATACCCAGTGGACCGGGATCCGGTTTATGAATAAGGGAGAGTGTGAGTATCTGTTTATGAACAGCTTTTACAGCCTCAGCGGCGCTATGGGGAATATGTATAATGAAGTGAGGACCCTGGCGTCCTCCCGTCAGCCGGTTATGATCAAAGGAGAGCCGGGAACCGGAAAAGAGCAGATCGCCCGTTTCCTTTACCTGAACAGCTCCCTGTCCAATAAGCCATTCGTGCTGATCAACTGCGAGCTGGTCAATGAAAAGAGCTGGGACTTTCTCCTGAATCACTACAACTCTCCTTTAAATGCCACGGGAAATACGATTTATTTTCAGAACATTGAAGGTCTGACGGAGGAATGTATTTTAAAACTGATGGCAGCGATCCAGGAGACCGGCCTCTCCAGGAGAGTCCGCCTTCTGTTTTCCTGTGTATGCAGGGACGGGGAGCCGGCTCCTGATGTGATGCGCCGCTTCTGCAGCCGTCTGGGCTGCATCATTTTAAATCTTCCCTCCCTGCGCAGCCGCTCAGATGAGATCCCGGCGCTGGCCAATCTGTATATCAGCAGCTTAAAGGAAGAGACCGGAAACCAGATCTCCGGCTTTGAGCCCAAGGCCCTTGAGATGCTGCGTCAGTACGACTGGCCCAACAATTACACCCAGTTTAAGCACGTTCTTCAAACGCTGGCAACCACAACTTCCGCCTACATCCGAAGCAATATTGTGGCGGAACTTCTGTCAAGGGAGCGTTTCCTGCGGAGGGGTGCTCAGACAGCGGGCTCCCAGACCAACGGGGACTGCACCCTGGAGGAGATCATCGGGCAGGCTGTCCAGCAGGCCGTGGCAGCCCACAACGGAAACCGGGCAGCGGCGGCCAGACAGCTGGGGATCAGCAGGACTACCCTGTGGCGCTACCTGGGAAAGGCGGAGGAGAAGGAGTAAAAATCATTTGGCCTGTAACCCATGCATAAATCCCCCTGAGAATTAATATGATGTAAAAAACGTTCTCAGGGGGCAACCCATGAAGGAGTATATTAAGGAACGGGCCGTTGCCATAGCGAACTATATTGTGGATTATAATGCAACGGTGAGGCAGACGGCGAAGAAGTTTGGAATTTCTAAGTCTACGGTACATAAGGATGATGGTGTCATAATAGGAATAGAATTTCAGGGAAGGCAAAAAGCGCCTGTTTAAAAGGTTTTCAGGGCTTCTTCGGGCAGGAAGGAGCCTGATCACAACTTCATAGTGGA
>DWYS01000039.1 GCA_019118585.1 Candidatus Enterocloster faecavium
TGAACTCTGCCACAGGGATTTTATACCCTTTTGACGGGTTAATTGAGTGATGTTATGGCTGCATGGATCAATTTTCAGATTCATGGTACTGTTATCAATTCAGATACTGTTCCGTGAATAATTTAGGATAAATTTGCTTTCATCCAACTTTCCAATCATATGATTAAAAAAACGGCGGCGTGCAGTTTGATTTTCTGACTGTATGCCGCCGTTTTTGGGGTGAACTGAGATGGCGGAGTGCCAGGGGTTGAAATCTGCCTCGAAAGCTCTTCAATGGAATTGCAGTCCCAGGCGAGGGTCATCCAATGCTGCAAAGTTTCAAGACTGTTTTCGGTCTCGATTTTTTTCTTTAATTCCTCTGTAATCGGCCATTTCCGGCCAATGTATTGGAGAAGGGATTGCCGGAAGGCTTGTACACCGATGGAGAGCCCCTCTTCATATAATGTTTTTGCGTGTAATTCCTCATCATACTCTGTCAAGATCACATGTTTCACCTCCGCTCTATGTTTTTCCAGGAATTCCCGCAGTACATCTGCCTGAATACAGGGCAGCACATTCAATACAGGGGCGCTCTTCCGGATTGATGAAGGAGGCGGAAAGAAGAAGTTTCTCCTCGTATGCAATAGAATAATGGTTTGTGCAATTCTGCTTGGGAATTGTTCCGTGAATGATTGAGAAAGAATATAGAAAAGACGGAACAGAACAAACAGATATCCCTCCGTGTGAGGAATTTGGATCTGATTTAAGATATCACCATTTTATCATGAAAAAGAAAGGTTTACAAACAAATTTAAAGTGTTAAGGCAAGAAATATCCATGGGATGAATTTTTTGAAACCATCCCATTTTTCTTGACATATCACACGCCATATGGTAAAAATAAAGTATATTCATGGGATGAATTTGTTCCGCAAGACAAACTCACCCAAATCCCAAGTCAGGAGGAAGAAAATGGAACGGCAATACGATGTACTGATCATCGGCGGCGGCGTGGTAGGCAGCGCCATTGCCAGGGAGATGTCCCGTTATCAGCTGAAAATCGGGGTTCTGGAAAAGAATCTGGACGTCTGTTATGAAACCAGCGGGCGAAATTCCGGCGTAGTCCACGGCGGTTTTGCCTACGACTGCGGGAGCCTGAAGGCCAGGCTCTGTGTGGAGGGAAATCAGATGATGGACCAGCTCTCCAAAGAGCTGGGATTCCGGTTTATCCGCTGCGGCAAGGTTCTGGTGGGAAACACCAAAGAGGACATGGAGACTCTGGAGAGAACTTTGAAGCAGGGGGAGAAAAATGGGACCAAAGGTCTTGTGATCATTGATAAAGAAGAGCTTCACCGCCTGGTTCCTGCGGTGGTGGGAGAATTTGCCATGTTTTCCCCAAACAGCGGCATTGTAGACCCTTTTAATTATACCATCGCTCTGGCGGAAAATGCTCACGACAACGGGGTGGACTACTATCTGGACCATGAGGTGACGGGAATTAAGCGGGGGCAGGATGGGATCTACGCCATTGAAACACCGAAAGGAACTTTTTACACCAGATGGGTGGTCAACAGCGCAGGTCTTGGCTGCGGAAAAATCTCCGATATGCTGGGGATCAGGGGGTACAAGGTTATTGGCTCCAAGGGTGACTACATCATCCTGGATAAGCGCACCGGCCCCCTTCTTCCTATGCCTGTTTACCCTGTGCCCAGCAATACCTACATGGGGATCCATGTGACCAATACTACCGATGGAAACGTGATCATCGGGCCAAACGCGGAGACCGTGACGGATTTTTCCTACTATGGAGTTCCTCAGCGGAATATGGATTACCTGGCGGAAAGCGCTTCGAAGCTGTGGCCCTGTATCCGCAAAGGGGACTACATCCGCAACTATTCCGGCATCTTGCCGAAATGGGTGGACGATGAGGGCGTGATCCAGGATTTCAAGATCGAAATCCGGGACGATCTGGCACCCTGCGCCATCAATCTGGTGGGAATCGAGTCCCCGGGGCTGACCGCGGCGGTGCCTATTGCCCGATATGCCATCAGCCTGATGAAGGAGCGGGAGGAGTTAAAGCCCAATCTGGATTTCAACCCTGTCCGAACAGGCATCATCCGCTTTGCGGAGCAGACCAAAGAGGAACAGGCACGCCTGATTCAGGAAAATCCGGATTACGGCGAGGTCATCTGCCGCTGCGAGAAAGTGACCAAGGCAGAGCTGCTCCAGGCCATCCACAATCCCCTGGGCGTGGATACCATGGTGGGAATCAAGTACCGGACCAGGGCCATGATGGGCCGATGCCAGGGCGGCTACTGCCAGATGCGCATGGAACATATGATCGAGGAGGAGCTTGGGAAAAAGGAGACTCAGGTTCGGTATGCCAGACAGGGGTCCCAGGTCCTGTTTGGAAAAGTCCGGGAGGCAGAAGAAATTTGCCAGGAGGTGCAGTGATGGGAGCAGGAATGGAGAAGAAAGACGTTATCATCGTAGGAGGAGGACCTGCCGGCCTGGCAGCGGCGGTGAAGCTGCATGAGATGGGAATCCGGGATATTTTGATCGTGGAGCGGGAGAAGCAGCTGGGAGGGATCCTGCGCCAGTGCATCCACGACGGATTCGGCCTGACGCGGTTTAAGACTACTTTGAGCGGGCCGGAATATGCGGCCCGGTTTATCCGGCAGGCAGAAATGCTGCAGATCCCCTATGTGACGGATACCACAGTGCTGGAGGTCTCAGCGGACAAGGTGGTAACCGCCGCGTCAAAGGACGGGCTGAGACAGTGGCAGGCTAAAAGTGTTATCCTTACCATGGGCTGCCGGGAAAGGACCAGAGGAGCTTTGGGGATACCAGGGGAGCGGCCCGCAGGGGTCTTTACCGCCGGAGTGGCCCAGGCCTATATGAATCTGTACAACCGGATGCCGGCCAGGGAGGTGGTGATCCTGGGCTCCGGTGACATCGGCATGATCATGGCGCGGCGCCTGACTCTGGAGGGGGCCCATGTCCAGGCAGTTTTTGAGATTCAGCCTTATCCCAGCGGACTTCCCAGAAATATTGAACAGTGTTTAAATGACTACGAGATCCCTCTGTACCTGAGCCACACGGTGACGGAGATCCACGGAAATTCCAGACTGACTTCGGTTACCGTGTCCCAGGTGGATGAGCATTTAAAGCCCATTCCCGGAACGGAGAAGGAGTACCCCTGCGACACGCTGATTTTGTCCGTGGGACTGATCCCGGAAAATGAGCTGTCCATTGACGCCGGGGTCAAGCTGGATTCCCATACCAGGGGGGCGGTGGTAGACCAGTATTTCCAGACGGAGGTTCCCGGAATCTTTGCTGCGGGGAATGTTCTCCATGTTCACGACCTGGTGGATTTCGTATCACTGGAGGCGGAGAGACTGGCAGAGGGAGCAGCCCGGTATATAAAGGAAGGCGCCCTTCCGGAATGCAGTCTTTCCATTCAAATCGGCGATGGGATAGGCCATGTCATCCCACAGAAAATCGATGGCCGGCAGGATGTTGCACTTTCCCTGCGGGTAAACCGTCCGATGAAGAACTGCCGGATCGCGGTGTACCAGAATGGCCGTCTGGCAGTAGAGCGAAAGATGAAAAAGGCCATTCCGGCGGAGATGATCCAGATTCCCATTAAGTCCGGAAAACTGGAGCAGGAAGGAGATTTGGAGGTGAAGGCAGAATGCTGAGAGAATTTACCTGTATTATCTGTCCCAATGGCTGTGAGATCCAGGTCCAGATGGAGGAGGGCGTCCGGAAAGGGACTTTTGGGGAGGAGCAGGGCAAAAGCCCGGTGGTCTGCTCCATTACAGGGGCAGCCTGCCCCAGGGGGGAAGAGTATGTCCGGCAGGAACTGACGGACCCCAGAAGGAATATCGCCACCTCCGTGCTGGTGGAGGGCGGCGAACTGCCGTTAGCCAGTGTGCGTCTGACCAGTCCCATTCCCAAGGGAATGATTTTTAAGGCCATGGAGGAAATCAAGAAGATTCATCTGAAAGCGCCCGTCCAGGCGGGAACGGTGGTAATCCATCAGCTTCTTGGACAGGAAACCGATGTGATCGTGACAAGAGATGTGAAACGGTCGGAGTGATGAAAAATAAAGGAATTTTCTAACCTCTCTAAGAGAGCCGGCAGTGGAAAACAGCTGTCCTTGACGGCGCTTAAAATGGCAGGTAATATAGTGATATAGAGATGACACGGAGAGGTGACGAAAATGCCTGAGAGTCAAAATACAGAATGGAAAAGCAGATGGAAAGACGAGTATCTGGAATGGATTTGCGGCTATGCCAATGCACAAGGCGGAAAAATCTATATTGGCTGTGATGACAGTGGAAAGATTGTAGGAGTGCCTAATGCCTGTAAATTATTGGAAGATATCCCTAACAAGGTTCGGGACGCCATGGGTATTATTGTAGGCGTTAATCTTATGAATGAGAGCGGAAAAGAATATATTGAGATTGATGTACCGCCGTACCCTATTGGCATTTCTTGCAAAGGTATTTATTATTACCGCAGTGGAAGCACCCGGCAAATCTTGACCGGCCCCGCATTGGAAGCATTCCTTATGCGCAAGCGTGGTGCCACATGGGATAATCTCCCACTCCCTGCTTTTTCTTTGGATGATGTGGATGATGAGACAGTAAAACATTTTAAACAGTGGGCTGCCAGGAAGGGGCGCATTGACCAAAGCGTGCTGGATGAGCCCAAAGATGTGCTGATGGAGAAGCTGCATTTGATGAATGGCCCTTATCTGACCAATGCGGCTATGCTTCTTTTTAGCAAGGATCCGGAAAAATGGCAGTTAGGTGCATATGTAAAAATTGGTTATTTTGAAACCGATGCCGACTTGCTGTATCAAGATGAAATTCATGGTTCTATTCTGGAACAGATTGATAAAATTGTGGAATTGGTTTATCTGAAGTATATGAAGGCAAAGATTACCTATGAAGGAATGCAGAGGATTGAGCGATACTTTGTACCGGAGGAAGCACTGCGTGAAGCTTTGCTGAACTCCTTATGCCATAAGCGATATCAATCGGGCGTACCTATCCAAATTAGTGTATATGAGGATAAACTTTATATTGCTAACTGCGGCTGTCTGCCGGAAAGCTGGACGTTGGAAAATCTGATGGGAAAACACGCATCCAGCCCATATAATCCTAATATTGCCCACGTGTTTTACCTGGCAGGATTTATTGAGAGCTGGGGCCGTGGAATTGAGAAAATCTGTGCTGCCTGTCAAAAAGACGGCGTACCGCAGCCAGAATACACCATTAATCCGGGCGATATCATGATAAAATTTACTGCACCGGAGGAACGGATTGTTAGGGTGACTGAAAAGGTGACTGAAAAGGTGACTGAAAAGGTGACTGATAAAGAACAGGAACTTTTGATATTACTGACAGAGGACCCTGGCTACACAATGCCGCAGCTAGCGGAACGATTGAGGCTCAGCAGGAAAACAGTAGCAGCCCGTCTAAAAAAGCTGAAGGAAGCAGGACTAATCCAGCGCATCGGTTCCGACCGTAAAGGTTACTGGAAATTGTCGAATCAGGACAGGTGTAATCCGCATTGAAGGGTGAATTGAGAGAGAAAACCCCTGTCCAAAACCACCGGTATGTGGTATACTATGAGCAATTTAAAGCACCTGGCGGCTGAAGATCTGCCGCCGGGTTGTTGTTTGGGAGGTATAGTACATGTCAGAGAAACGTGCCGACTATATTACATGGGATGAATATTTTATGGGGGTGGCCCTGCTGGCTGCCAGGCGTTCCAAAGATCCAAGCACCCAGGTGGGAGCCTGCATCGTCAGTCCGGACAACAAAATTTTGTCCATGGGCTACAACGGTTTTCCAAAGGGTTGCTCAGACGATGAATTTCCCTGGGGCAAGGAGCATCAGGATGACGACCCCTACAATGCAAAATATTTTTATTCTACCCACAGTGAATTGAATGCGATTTTAAATTACAGAGGGGGAAGTCTGGAGGGAAGCAAACTATATGTGACCCTGTTCCCCTGCAATGAATGCGCCAAGGCCATTATCCAGGCAGGGATCAAGACCATTGTCTACGGCCAGGACAAGTATGCCAACACTCCCGGAGTAAGGGCTTCCAAGCGGATGCTGAATGCTGCCGGGGTTCGTTACTATCAGTACCAGCCTACGGGCCGCGTACTTAAAATTGAGGTGTAGGCTGTGAACATTCTGCTTGGGGCAGTGAATGCCAAATACATCCATTCCAATCCCGCGGTGTATAGCCTGCGGGCCTATGCCATAGAAACCGGGCGCTGCAAAAAAGAAGAGATTCAGGTTGCGGAGTATACCATTAATCAACGCTTGGAGGATATACGAAGGGACCTGTTCAGGAGAAGCCCTCAGTTTGTGGGCTTCTCCTGCTATATCTGGAATATTTCTGTTATCCGCAGTCTGATCCCGGACCTGGCCAGGATCTTGCCGGGGGTTCCCATCTGGCTTGGAGGACCGGAAGTCTCTTTTGACTGTCAGGAGCTTCTCCGGTCAGTACCCCAGGTAAAAGGAGTTATGAGAGGGGAGGGGGAAGAGACATTCGCCTCCCTTGTACAGCTGTACCAGGAGACAGAAGGAAGGCCGTCCGACTATGAACTTTCCGCTATTGCCGGTCTCAGTTTCCGGGGGGATAAGGGAAGGATCGTGGAAACGCCGGACCGGGAGCCTTTGGAGATGGACCGGATCCCCTTCTATTATAAAGGGATCCCATCGGAACAGATAGAGCACAGGATTGTCTATTACGAGAGCAGCAGAGGCTGTCCATTTTCCTGCGCTTACTGCCTGTCTTCTGTGGAGAAGGGACTGCGGTTCCGCTCTGTTTCCAGGGTTCTGGAGGAGCTGGACTATTTTTTGGAACAAAGGGTTCCTCAGGTGAAGTTCATTGACCGGACCTTTAACTGCAGAAAGAGTCACGCTATGGCAATCTGGAGACACATCTTGGAGAAAGACAGGGGGATCACCAACTTTCACTTTGAAATTGCGGCGGATTTGCTGGATGGGGAGGAACTGGAGCTTTTAAAACAGATGCGGCCTGGCCTGGTGCAGCTGGAAATCGGAGTTCAGAGTACCAATCCGGAAACCCTGAAAGCCATTCATCGTCCGGCCGACCTGGAAAAAATCCGTTGGACGACAGAGCAGATCGACGAGGGAAAGAATATTCACCAGCATCTGGACCTGATAGCAGGCCTTCCCTTTGAAGATTTTGCCAGCTTTCAGAATTCCTTCAATCAGGTATACGCCATGAAGCCGGAGCAGCTCCAGCTTGGCTTTTTAAAGGTGCTGAAGGGCTCACCGATGGAGGCTATGGCGAAGGAATATGGGATTGTCAGTTCTCCGAATCCGCCCTATGAGGTTCTGTTTACTCCATGGCTGTCCTATGGGGAACTGCTGTCCTTAAAAGGCGTGGAAGAAATGGTGGAGGTTTACTATAACAGCCGCCAGTTTGTAACAGCAGTTGGTCGGCTGGAGGGGGAGTTTGCCTCTCCTTATGACATGTTTGCGGCTCTGGCCGGGTATTACGAGCAGGAGGGCCTGGACCAGCTCAGCCACAGCCGTATGGCCCGGTTCGAGATCCTGTGGAATTTTATTTCCAGCCTGGGCCTGGGGAAAGAGGCCATGGAGGAATACCGGGATGCCCTGATGACAGACCTGTATTTGCGGGAAAATGCCAAAAGCCGCCCTTCCTTTGCCAGGGACCCATCTGACATCCGGGAGCAGACAGGAAGGCTGCTGAAAGGCCATCAGGAGGATCCCTCCGTTCTGAAGGAATACCGGCAGATGGATTCCAGTCGGAGAAACCGCCTGTTCCATCTGGAGGAGATGGGAGATGGAAGTTTCCTGCTTTTCGACTATCGGGATCGCGACCCTTTAAGCTATAACGCCATGTTTTGGAAAATTCAGATAGAAGAGGATGAAAAATGAGAACAAAAGAATCGAAATCCAGCCGGGCCCTTCGGGTTCAGAAGATTCTGGACGCCCTGGACCAGGAGTACGGCACGGACTACCGCTGTTATCTCAATTATGAAACGCCTTGGCAGCTGCTGATCGCGGTGATTTTGAGCGCCCAGTGTACCGATGCGCGGGTGAATCTGGTGACGGCGGATTTATTTAAGAAATACAATACTCTGGAAAAATTTGCGGCCGCAGACTTAAAGGAACTGGAGCAGGATATTCATTCGACCGGCTTTTACCATACAAAGGCGAAAAATATTATTTCCTGCTGCAAAACGCTGCTGGAAGAATACGGCGGCCAGGTCCCTTCCGACCTTAGGGATTTAACCAGCCTTGCAGGAGTAGGGCGGAAGACAGCCAATGTGATCCGGGGGAATATTTACCATATTCCAAGTATTGTGGTAGATACTCATGTAAAACGGATTTCCAGAAAGCTGGGGCTTGCCTCCTCCGAGGAACCGGAGAAAATCGAATACGAGCTGATGGAAGTTTTGCCCAGGGACCACTGGATCCTTTGGAATATCCATATTATTACACTGGGGAGAACCATCTGTACGGCAAGAAAGCCAAAATGTGAAGAATGTTTTCTGAGACAGTTCTGTCCATCCTGCAGCAGCAAAAACCATTCTCCGCAGTCCGCATGAACTTTTGAGGCTTGTATCATACTACATAAGAAAGAAGGCAGGAATACTATGACGGCAGCGAATTCCTACATTGCCATTGATGTTGAAACAACGGGGCTTGCGCCTGGAAGGGACAAAATCCTGGAAATTGCCGCCCTTTATGTGGAGGAGGGAAAAATCCGGGACAAGCTGGTGACCCTGATCCATCCCGGCCGTCCCATTGCCCCGGAAATTACCCGTCTGACCGGAATTACCGATGAAATGGTCGTGGATGCCCCCAAAGTGGAGGCGGTTATAGGAGAACTGGTCAGCTTCTGCGGGGAGCTTCCTCTTCTGGGGCATAACGTGTCCTTTGATTACAGCTTTCTCCAGCGGGCCGCAGCAGGTGCTGGCCTGAAGCTTCCATCGGCTGTCCTTGACACCCTGGGACTGTGCCGGTCGCTGATGCCGGCAGGAGAGTCCAAGAGCCTTTGCTCTGCCTGCGCCTGGTACGGCATTTCCCAGACAGAGGCCCACCGGGCACAGGCGGATGCAGTCAGCGCGCATCTGCTCTATCAGAAGCTTCGGGAGCAGTACGGGGCCGGACGGCCGGAGCTGTTTGAACCCAGAGTCCTGGAGCTTCGGGTGAAACGGGAGCAGCCCGCCACAAAAAGGCAAAAAGACTACTTGCGCGATTTGGCAAAATATCATAGAATAAACGTAACTGTGCAGATTGACTCCCTGAGCCGCAGCGAGGCTTCCAGGATGATCGATCGAATCATATCACAGTATGGAAGAATGACAAAGAAGGTGAATGCAGAATGAGAGACCCGAAAATCCGTAAGATCATCTCAACGGTGATCGTGGTAATTCTGGTATTGGCGATGATTGTTCCCATTGTATTGAGTGCAGTCATGTATTGACCGGCCAAGAGGAGTAGTTTATGAAAAAAGTCGTGTGGATAAAAGAAATGGCCGCGGCAGCCTTTGGTATGGTGCTGCTTGCGGCGATGCCGTCTATGGTTTCCTGGGCCCAGACACTGCCGGAAGGAGTGTATGTGGGAGACCAGAGCCTGGGCGGCTTGACAGAGGAGGAGGCCCAGGCAAAGGTCCAGGAGTATGTGGACGGACTGGCCGGGCAGACCATTACATTAGATGTAGACGGAACCGAAATTGAGACTACGGCCGGAGAGCTTGGGTTTCACTGGGTCAATACAGATGCAGTTCAGGCTGTGTCAGACCGGTTCCGGTATGGAAGCCTGGTGCAGCAGTACATGGCCCAGGCGGATGTAAAACAGGCCCCCGTGGAAGTGGAGCTTCAGACGCAGGTGGATGATAATCTGGTGACGGCATTTGTCAATGACCGCTGTCAGGAACTGACGGCTGCGCCTCAGGATGCCACCATTGTCCGGGAGAACGGAGCGTTTCAGATCACGCCTTCCGTCACCGGCCGGATTGTGGATATCGGAGCGACAGAAGAAGCGCTGAATCAGGCGATGACGGCGGAGAATCTGGAAAATCCGCTGGAAATCACAGCGGTGGTAGCCGCTCAGGAGCCTGCGGTGAGGACAGAAGACCTGGAGACCATTCAGGATGTATTAGGTACATTTACAACGGATTTTTCCAGCAGCGGTTCCGCACGGTCCACCAACCTGGCGGTAGGCGCTGCTAAGATTAACGGCCGCGTGGTGATGCCCGGTCAAACCCTTTCCGGCTACGAGTGCCTGCAGCCCTTTACGAAAGAAAATGGCTACAAGTCAGCGGCAGCCTATGAGAATGGCCAGGTGGTGGACAGCATCGGCGGCGGTGTTTGCCAGATTGCGACAACCCTGTACAATACGGCACTTCAGGCAGAGCTGGAGATTACCCAGAGACAGAACCATTCCATGATCGTCACTTACGTACAACCTTCCATGGATGCAGCCATTGCAGGCACCTACAAAGATATCAAGATCACCAACAACTACAGCACCCCAATCTATGTGGAAGGATATACGCAGAATAAGAAGCTGACTTTTACCATTTACGGAAAGGAGACCAGGCCGGCCAACCGGACAGTGGAGTATGTGTCCGAGACACTGGGAAGGACCAGTCCCGGGGAGCCTCAGCTGATCGTGGACAACAGCCTGGCCCCCGGCGCCAAGGTCAAAGTGCAGTCTTCCCACACGGGACTGCGCTCACGGCTGTGGAAGGTGGTTAAGGTGGACGGCGTGGAGACGGAGCGCACCCTGCTGCACACGGACAGCTACAACGCTTCCAAGGCCATCTACCGTGTAGGACCTACCCCTGTGTCAGCCCCTGTGGCTCCGGTGGAAACAACCCCGGCCCCCACAGAGGCAGTACAGCCTTCACAGCCCCAGGTGGTGGAAGGAGTGGACGGAGGTCCCGGTGTAACGGCCCCTGTTCAGACAGAGGCCCCCGCAGAGACAGCACCCCCGGCGGAGACAGTAGCTCCCGCCCCGGCACCGGAGCCAGCTCCCCAGCCGGCACCAGAGACGGCTGCTGCTGATGGAACTGCTGTAGTACCGGTAGCGGAAGCAGAGAGGCTTCGGAGTCAGGAGGCCCTGGGATGAAGCAGGAAGAACTGGAAGAGCGAAAGTCCGCTGTCCGTCCGGGACAGGACCTGATCATGGCAGGTCTGGCGGGATTTGAGGGGACCAGGAGAATTGCCGGTCTTCATAAGGAAGAACTGCGGCAGCGTTTTTCTCCGGTCTTTCTGGAAGACCAGCTGACCCGGGGACTGGAAGCGGAGGAAACCCTCCGGCGTTTTTTGGCGGGCGGGACTCTGCCGGTTCCGGAAAGAGAAATAAGCGCTTGGGAAGCGGTTGGAGAGGGCGGCGTATTAGCTGCCCTCTGGAATTTTTCCGGCAAAATGGAAGCCGGCATTGAATTTGATCTAAAGAAGATACCCGTCAGACAGATTACGGTGGAGGTCAGCGAGCTGTTCCATCTGAATCCATACCGTCTTCTGAGCGCAGGTGCCTTTGTGGCGGCGGCAGACAACGGAGCACGGGCGGCAGAGTGTCTGGGGCAGATGGGAATACCGGCGGCAGTGATCGGACGGGTGACCGAAGGAATTGCCAGAAGGATGTTTCACGGCGGCCAGGAGGCCGGTTTTTTGGAGCGGCCTCAGCCGGATGAGATTGAAAAAGTAATCAAAAGGAGAGTGTAAGCAAACCATGGAAAATATTATGAGAGAACGGATTCTTGCGGTAATTGAGAAGAACAGCCGGATCGATTTGAAGGATTTGGCCATTCTTTTGGGTGAGAGCGAGGCCGCGGTGGCAAATGAGATCGCGGATATGGAGAAGGAGCATATCATCTGCGGATACCATACACTGATCAACTGGGACAATACCAGCGAGGAGAAGGTGGTAGCTTTAATCGAGGTAAAGGTAACGCCGCAGCGCGGCATGGGCTTTGACAAGATCGCGGAGCGGATTTACCAGTACAGCGAGGTCAACGCCGTTTACCTGATGAGCGGTTCCTTCGATTTCACCGTATTCATCGAGGGTAAGACCATGCGCCAGGTAGCCCAGTTCGTTTCCGAGAAGCTGGCTCCCATGGAGGCGGTTTTGAGTACGGCCACCCATTTTGTACTGAAGAAATACAAAGACCACGGCACCATTATTTCTGACCCGGTGCAGGATGAAAGGATGTTGATTACCCCATGAGAAATCCATTGTCTGATAAAATTGTACAGATCCCCCCTTCCGGCATTCGGAAATTCTTTGACATCGTCAATGAGATGGAGGGGGCCATCTCTCTGGGCGTGGGCGAGCCGGACTTTGACACGCCCTGGCATGTGCGGGAGGAAGGAATTTATTCCCTGGAAAAGGGCCGTACCTTCTACACCTCCAACGCCGGCTTAAAGCCTCTGAAGGATGAAATCAGCCATTATCTGAAGCGGCGCTGTGACGTCTCCTACGACCCGGACCACGAGATCCTGGTGACGGTGGGCGGCAGCGAGGCCATCGATATCGCCCTGCGGGCCATGCTGAATCCGGGGGATGAGGTGCTGATCCCCCAGCCCAGCTACGTATCCTACCTGCCATGCACCGTGCTGGCCGACGGTGTGCCGGTCATCATTGAGCTGGAGGAGAAGGATCGTTTCCGTCTGACTCCGGAGAAGCTGCTGGAGAAGATCACCGACAAGACCAAGATCTTGATCCTTCCCTTCCCCAACAATCCCACGGGAGCCATTATGGAGAAGGAAGATCTGGAGAAAATCGCGAAGATCGTGATTGAAAAGGACCTGTTTGTAATTTCCGATGAGATTTACTCGGAGCTGACCTACACGGACCGCCATGTCACCATTGCTGCCCTTCCGGGCATGAAGGAGAGAACGGTTCTCATCAACGGCTTTTCAAAGGCCTATGCCATGACCGGATGGCGTCTGGGATATGCGGCAGCTCCGGAGATCATTTTAAAGCAGATGCTGAAAATCCACCAGTATGCCATCATGTGCGCTCCCACCACCAGCCAGTATGCGGCGGTGGACGCTATGAAGAACGGGGACCAGGATGTGGCGGCCATGCGAGAGTCCTACAATCAGAGGCGGCGCTATCTGCTCCATGCCTTTGAGGAGATGAACATCAGCTGCTTTGAGCCTCAGGGCGCATTTTACACCTTTCCCAATATCAAGCGTTTCGGCATGACTTCCGATGAGTTCGCCACCCGCCTGCTGAAGGAGGAGAAGGTGGCCGTGGTTCCGGGAACCGCATTCGGCGACTGCGGAGAGGGATTCCTGCGGATCTCCTATGCCTACTCCCTGGATAGCCTGAAGAAGGCTCTTGGGCGGATTAAACGGTTTGTGGATCGTTTGGACGGAAAGGCGTAAGGCATGATCAACATTGTACTTCTGGAGCCGGAGATGCCGGCCAACACAGGAAATATCGGCCGCACCTGTGTGGCGACCGCAAGCCGGCTCCATCTGATCGAACCCCTTGGATTTAAGCTGAATGAAAAGGCCTTAAAGCGGGCCGGACTGGATTACTGGGATAAGCTGGATGTGACGGTATACAGCGATTACGAAGATTTTCTGCAGCGCAATCCCCAGGCCGTGGGAAACATGTATTTTGCCACTACCAAGGGAAAGAAGGTTTACACGGAGGTATCCTACGGACCGGACTGCTACATAATGTTCGGGAAGGAGAGCGCGGGAATCCCGGAAGAGATTCTGGTAAAACATCCGGAAGAATGCGTGCGGATCCCCATGTGGGGGGAGATCCGTTCCCTGAACCTCTCCA
Organism: Candidatus Enterocloster faecavium; assembly: GCA_019118585.1. Taxonomy (GTDB): domain Bacteria; phylum Bacillota; class Clostridia; order Lachnospirales; family Lachnospiraceae; genus Enterocloster; species Enterocloster faecavium. The sequence goes on from DWYS01000039.1 coordinate 13,817, forward strand.
ACTCCGTTGCCATTGTCCTCTATGAGGCTCTGCGGCAGAATGAATTTGATCATATGAAATTGACCGGGCAGCTGCACCGGCTGCACTGGTAGAATGTTTGGGAGGGATGAAAATTCCCTCCCTTTTTCTGCGCCGTCCGCCTTCTGCAATCCTTGGCATATTCTTCCTGGGAACCACATACTTTAGAAGTAGCTGAAACGGCACTTCCGTTTCGACGAGTCAGAGTGTGGAGGGGTTGGAATTGAACGACAGGTATATGGAAGCGCTGGAGCAGTATGAGCCGGAGGCGGTTTCTGTGCGCAGAGGCCGCGGAGCATGGATTTGCGAAACGGAAACAGGGTGGAGGATTTTAAAGGAGTACCGCGGTACGGTGAAGCGCCTGGAATTTGAAAACCAGGTATTAAACACCATTCTTCTGGAGCCTGGCCTTCAGGTGGACCACTATATTTGCAACCGGGACGGGAACCTGTTGTCCATTGCAGGGGACGGTACCCGCTATGTGATGAAGGAATGGTATCCGGACCGGGAATGCGACCTGAAGAATCCGGAGGAAGTCTGCCTGGCTGCGTCCAGGCTGGCCCTTCTTCACAAGGGGCTCAGGACTGTGGAGGTGCGGGAGGAGTGGAATCTGGGTTCGATCCTCACGGAGCCTCTGAACAAGGAGCTAAAGCGCCACAACCGGGAGCTTCTGCGGGCCAGGAATTATATCCGGGGCAAGCGGGGCAGAACAGGATTTGAGCTCTGCGTCATCGCAAGCTATCCGGAGTTCTATGAGCAGGCCAGACGGGCAGCCGAACTGATGGAGGAGCTGATGGCAGGGGACCAGGCGGGAGCGGTCCCTCTATATCTCTGTCACGGAGATTTGGACCAGCATCACCTGCTGATGGGAAAAAATCATACAGCTGTGGTGGATTTTAACCGCATGCATCTGGGCATCCAGATGTCGGATCTGTACCGGTTTATGCGTAAAGCCATGGAAAAGCATGGATGGGATGTAAAATTGGGGCGCTCTGTGCTGGAGGCCTACCGCAGTGCCCTCCCCGTAACGGAGGAGGAGCAGAAGGTTCTTTACGGCCTTTTCCTGTATCCGGAAAAATACTGGAAGCAGATTAATTTTTACTACAACACCAACAAAGCATGGATTCCGGCCCGCAGTACGGAGAAGATTCTTGCCCTGCAGGAGCAGCAGGAGGCCAGGAACCATTTTTTGAAAGCGGTTTTCGGGAGCTGACTGTAAGCCGCGGAAATCTTAGTACTTTTCAAAAAGAATTGGGGTGTCTGGCCTTCCTTTTTCTGACAGTCTATAGTATAATAATACGTAACAATTCAGGACGCCTGCTTTCCCAGCGGACGGATATGGCTGTCCTGAACAGTTAAAATGGTATTAAAAAAGACGAAACAGCCGCTGCTGTGAGAAGGGAGTTACAAGTCATGAAAGATTACATGAAAATCTATGAAGAATGGTTGAATAACCCATACTTCGACGAGGCTACAAAAGAAGAACTCCGGGCAATTGCAGGAAATGAGAACGAAATCCGGGAGCGTTTCTACATGGATTTGGAATTCGGCACCGCCGGATTGAGAGGCATCATCGGTGCAGGCATCAACCGCATGAACATCTATGTGGTGAGAAGAGCAACTCAGGGTCTGGCAAACTACATTATCAAGCAGGGAGGACAGAAGAAGGGCGTTGCCATTGCCTACGATTCCCGCCATATGTCCCCGGAATTTGCCATGGAGGCGGCTATGACCCTGGCAGCAAATGGCATCAAGGCATATAAGTTTGAGTCCCTGCGCCCCACCCCTGAGCTGTCCTTTGCAGTGAGAGAGCTGGGCTGCATCGCGGGAATCAACATTACCGCCAGCCACAATCCGCCGGAATACAACGGATACAAGGTATACTGGGAGGACGGCGCCCAGTTTACACCGCCTCACGACAAAGGTGTGACGGAAGAGGTTCTGGCCATCGAGGATTTGTCCACGGTGAAGACCACCGATGAGGCCAGCGCCACAGCAGCAGGACTGTATCAGGTGATCGGAAAGGAAATCGACGACCGCTACATTGCCCAGGTGAAGGCACAGGTGGTGAACCAGGCGGCCATCGATGAGATGCAGGACCAGATCACCATTATCTATACTCCCCTCCACGGCACCGGCAATATCCCCGCCAGAAGAGTGATGAAGGAACTGGGCTTCACCCATGTATACGTAGTTCCGGAGCAGGAGCTGCCGGACGGAAACTTCCCAACTGTCAGCTATCCTAACCCCGAGGCTCCTGAGGCATTTGCCCTTGGACTGAAGCTGGCGAAAGAGAAAAACGCGGATCTGGTGCTGGCCACAGACCCGGATGCAGACCGCCTGGGCGTGTATGTGAAGGATACCAAGTCCGGCGAGTACATCCCCTTAACGGGAAATATGTCCGGCTCCCTTCTCTGCGAGTACGTTCTGAGCCAGAAGAAAGCCGCCGGCAAGATCCCGGCAGATGGACAAGTTGTAAAATCCATCGTTTCCACCAACCTCATCGATGCCGTTGCCAAGGCATACGGGGTGGAGCTGATCGAGGTGCTGACCGGATTTAAGTGGATTGGAAAGCAGATTCTGAAAAATGAGACCACCGGACATGGCACCTATCTGTTCGGTATGGAGGAGAGCTACGGCTGTCTGATCGGGACCTACGCAAGGGACAAGGACGCCATCTCCGCCACAGCGGCTCTCTGCGAGGCGGCTGCTTACTACAAGAAACAGGGCAAGACACTGTGGGATGCCATGGTGGACATGTATGAGAAGTACGGATACTACAAAGATGCGGTGAAATCCATCGGCCTTTCCGGCATGGAGGGACTGGCAAAGATTCAGTCCATCATGGAGAACCTGCGTCAGAATCCGCCCACAGAGGTTGGAGGATACCAGGTGCTGTCCGCAAGGGATTACAAGCTGGATACCATCAAAGACATGGCTACCGGGGAGGTAAAACCCACCGGGCTGCCTGCCTCCAATGTTCTGTACTATGATATGAACGATGGCGCGTGGATTTGCGTAAGACCTTCCGGCACTGAGCCCAAGATTAAATTCTACTACGGGGTAAAGGGAACCTCCCTGGAGGATGCGGATGCCAAGTCTGCTGCCCTGGGCGATGCAGTGAAGGCTCTGGTAGATCAGATGATGTAAAATATCAATCGTCAGGTAAAGGAAAAGGGATGTCTTCCGGGAACACCGGGAGAACATCCCTTTTACAGCCTCTATGATTTGTCCTCTTCCCCGGGGGGCATCTTCGTCTCTTCCGGGCGGATTTTTCCCCAGGCAGCTTCCCGCAGCTCCTTTAAGGCAGCGCCAAACCGGGCGGATGAGGCGGAGGGATTGCCGCGCAGCAGTCCTTTCCGGTAAAAATCCATATTGGCAACAAGCTCCCGGTGCTTTTGGGAAAGGGAGGAAAGGCGTTCGCCAATCTGGGCAGTATGCTTCTCTACCAGAGAGCCAATGCGTTCGGTGTGCTCCTCTACCATGGCTCCCAGACGTTGTGCGGTGCCCTCCACCAATTCTCCCGGCTGCAACAGTTCTTCCGCCTTGGCGGCAGCCTGAGCTCTTAAAAGCTCCATGCGCAGTGCTGCGGTGTCCTTGGCCCGTGTCATCCGCTCCCGGGTTTCGCTTTTCAGCAGGGCTGCCTGCACCTGCAGATCGTCCAGCTCGCCCTGTATGCGGGTCATAGCTTCCAGAACCTTCGCCAGGTTCAGAGCCGCCCGGACGGACTGCACGGTGTCGGCTGCAAAGAGAGCGGAGATGCCGGCACAGCACAAAAGCGACGGCAGCGGTGCAATGGACCAGAGCAGCTTTGAAACAGGCTCAAGGATAACCTCGGTCAGGAAAACCGTGAGAAAGCCCCAGGCGATGGAGGAGCTTAAACAGATATAACCATTCAGCTGGAAGCGCTGGTTGCTGTAATCCCAGTATTTTACCTTGAAAAGCCGTTCCATGGCCCAGCCGGTTACATACTCCAGCGCTGTGGCGGCGATGACGCCTGCCGCGTAAACCATGAGAAGATTGTCCCGGAACGGCAGCGTAACCCAGAGGAGCAGGACGGCGCCTGTACCGTAAAGCGGAAGCATGGGAAGCCGCAGAAAGCCCCTGTTTACAAAGTGCCCTTTCTTCAGGGAGACGTAGGCAGATTCAAAAATCCAGCCGAAAAAGCTGAAAATATAAAACATGAGAAGCCATTGATACCAGGTATAATGCATGGGGAGTCCTTTCTGAAAGGTACGGTCAAAGGTGTCAGTTATCCTAGAGTTTAAAGTACGGGACAGCAAATGTCAAGCGGTGGTAGCCGTTCAGCCATGCCATTCATAATTTGACGGATTCGGAAGAGTCGTTATTAAAAGAGGGGATTGACCGTCAAATTATTCATGTCGGGCGTCCGCCCTATAGAGTTTCTACAGAAATCCCGGGAACTAGGCTCGAAAAGACCTCGCCAAGTACCCGGGATGTATCGCACGTAAGCGCCTACAAGACAGGCGCTAAGTGCTCGTAACAAAAAAAGAGGACTTTCGGGATCGGATGATCCGTCGAAAGCCCTCTGTTTTTGCGTGGCAAATGCCAGCATGGGAATGGTAGGTATATGATCAAAAATAAGGGGTAGCTAATAGGGGGGCCGGACGGATTTCTCCGTCCGGTATGAGTATGAAAAAGCTTTGTG
>DWYS01000040.1 GCA_019118585.1 Candidatus Enterocloster faecavium
TTTTTTAAGGCCAACGGATACGCGGCGATTCTCCAGTCCGGCACCAAGCGAGAGCAGGAAATCCCGCCGGATGAAATTACAATCACCTTAGTGGGAAACCATTACCCCCGGAAGCTGATGGCATTTTTAAAGAGCCGGTACCAAGTCCGGATTACAAATATGGATTCCGGAATCTACTACGTGGAAGGACTGCTGTTCCCCCTTCAGATTCTGGTGCAGAAGGAACTGGATTCACAGGACAATCTGTGGCTCAGCCGTCTAAGGCAGGATTTAAACCGGGAACATGATGTGGAAGTTTTGTCCAGGGCCTACATGGGAAAAGAAGGCAATCCCCTCTACAGCGCGGCGATGGACTTGATTGTACGAGCCAACTGGAACGTGTATAAGGAGGAAAATCAAATGTGCGACGCATTAAAAGAACTCTTTGATGAATTGTACGGAGAAAAGATTGAAAAGCAGATTCAACTAGAAAAAGATAACGCCAGGGCAGAAGGGAAGGCGGAGGGCAAAGTGGAAGGAAAGGCCGAGGGCCAAACCGAAGGCCAGGCCCTGAGCGTCCTGGACCTGCTGGAGGATATCGGCCCGGTTCCCTCCGCTCTCAGAAAAACCATCATGGCCCAGAAGGATAGGGAAACCCTGTCCCGGTGGCTGAAAGCTGCCGCCAAGGCCGGCAGCCTGGAGCAGTTTCAGCAGGAGATAACCCTACAGCGCTGAAAACAAATTTTATAATATAAAGCCCTAAACAAAGCGCTGCCCATGACATGCAATCGTCGCACTCATCCGGCAGCGTTTCCTTTTTACTGTCCTGACACTTCTTCTCCCTGATTCCACTCTTCAAACCAAGTCATGCAGCTTTCATGCCACTCCTCCCAGGCCAGGTCCGCTTCCTGCCTTCGCCTCTGGTGCTCCTCCTGTCTCTCCGGAACTTCGCTCTCCCACAGACCGGTATCCGGGTTCCAGCATTCTTCCTCCAGGGCAGTCTTTTCCCGGTCCAGCTCCTCCAGGACCTTCTCCAGCGCCAGCTTTTTGCGCTCCATCTCCTCAGCTGCCAGGCGCAGCCTCCACTCCAGGTATGCCTCCTCCTGAGGAATCTCCCGCAGGCGGTGTCGCTCCGCCCTGGGAACGCTTCTCAGGGAGGAAATCAGCGCCTGGTCCCTGGCGGACACCTGGGCCGCCAGAGTCTCCCCCTCTCCCAGGCCCTTTCTCCGCTCCAGATAATGCTCATAGGAAAATGGGTAGTACATAGCCTTCCCGTCTTCAAAAATCAGGATGCTGTCCGCCACCTGGCGAATCAGGTACCGGTCGTGGGACACAAAGAGAATGGTCCCCGTGTAGGCCTGAAAAGCCGCCTCCAGGGCCTCCTTAGACGGAATGTCCATATGGTTGGTGGGCTCGTCCAGAATCAGGAAATTCGGACGGCTGACCAGAAGCTCCGCCAACACCAGGCGGGCCTTCTCCCCTCCCGACAGAGAGGAAATTTTCTTCGCCCCATCGGCCCCGGTAAACAGATACATCCCCAGCGTTTTTCTGGCATCCTTCTCCGTTATGGATGGGAAAAGGCCGGTAAAATGCTCCAGCACCGTCTGGTCCGTTTGGAGCCTGGCCGTATTCTGGTCAAAATACCCCATGGTGATATTGGAGCCCAGGGAAAATTCCCCGCCCAGGGGGCGGATTAATCCCGCGATTGTCTTTAAAAAGGTGGTTTTCCCCGCACCATTTGGCCCCAGAATGCCAATTTTCTGGCCCCTTCGGATGCGAAAGGACAGCTCCAAAAGGGTTCTGTCATATCCCAGCCGCAGCCGCTCCCCCTCAAAGACCCATTTTCCGCCCCTCACCAGCGGCTCGATGGCTCCGGTCGCCAGACGGGGGCCTTCATCCAGGGGCTTCTCCACCCTTTTGAGCCGCTCCATCTGCTTTTTCTTCGCCCTGGCAAAAGCAGCCTTGTTGGGCTTGTGCTTAAAGCGCTCAATGAGGCCAGTGAGGCGTTCCTCCTCCTGAACCTGGCGTTCATAGGCCTTTTTCTGAATGCGCAGACGTTTCTCCTTCTCCGCCTTGTAGGCTGTGTAGTTTCCCGGATAGCGGGTCAGGCGCCCGTTCTCCAGCTCATAGGTTACCTGAGCGGTGCGGTCCAGGAAAAAGCGGTCGTGGGACACCAGGACCACCGCCTTTTCATATTCCCGAACCTGCTCCTCCAGCCATTCGACCGCCTCCAAATCCAGATGGTTGGTAGGCTCGTCCAAGAGGAGGATATCCGGTTTCTGCAAAAACAGGCGGATCAGGCCCAGCCTGGTCTGCTGTCCTCCGGAAAACTGAGACAGTTTCTTTCCCTTGCAGTCCTTGGAAAACCCCAGGGCGGTCAGTAACCGGTCGTACTGCTGCTCATATTCGAACCGCTCTCTGGAAAATTTCTCTCCCGCCGGACAGAAGGCCAGCATCTCCTCCTCCAGAGTCCGCTCCAGGTCGGAAAATACCTGCTGGCTGAGGCTTCCCACCATAAGCTGCCGGTCCCGGCGGATTCCGGGGCCCTGGCGTTTGTCGTCCCGGTCCAGCATCAGTTCCCCCGCAATCAGCCGCAGGAGGGTGGTCTTGCCCGCGCCGTTTTTTCCCACCAGGGCAATTTTCTCATTGCCCCGGATTTCAAAATTGATATGCCGCAGAATGGTGCTTCCGCCCTGAGAAAGAGTGCCGTCGATAATCTGATACAGCATGAATTTTTCTCACTCGCTTTCCAGCAGATAAGGCGTCACCTGGTACACATAGTAATTCAGCCAGTTGGTATACAGGGTATTCGCCGTATTCCGCCACATCAATGGCGGCACGGAAAATGGGTCGTTGTTCTCGTAGTAATTGACCGGAAGCTCCGGATTCAGTCCCTTGCTCAAATCCCGGTGATACTCGTTGTTCAGGGTCATGCGGTCGTATTCCGGATGTCCCTGGACGAAAATCTGCCGCCCGTCCCGGCTCATCACCAGAAATACCCCGGCCTCATCGGACTTGGCCAGAATTTCCAGCTCCGGATGAGCCAGGATATCCTTTTCCCGTACCTCCGTATAGCGGGAATGGGGGGCCAGAAAATAATCATTCAGGCTGCGCACCAGAGGACATTTCCGGTTCAGCACCTTGTGATTGTATATTCCTGAAAGTTTCTTTTCCCTGCGGTATTTCGGAATGCCGTAGTGATAGTAAAGCCCCGCCTGTGCTCCCCAGCAGATATGTAGGGTAGAAGTGACATGGGTTTTGCTCCACTCCATAATAGTGGACAGCTCCGGCCAGTAGTTGACCTCCTCATACTCCAGCAGTTCTACAGGAGCCCCGGTGATAATCATCCCATCGTACTTTTTCCGTTTCACATCCTCAAATTCCACATAGAATTTATTCAGATGGCTGGCCGAAGTATTCTTGGACACATGAGTGCTCATCATGAGAAAGGTGCAGTCCACCTGAAGAGGCGTATTGGACAGAGCACGCAGCAGCTGCGTTTCCGTCTCCTCCTTTAAGGGCATGAGATTTAAAATCAAGATCTCCAAGGGCCGGATATCCTGACTCAGCGCCCGGTCCTCATCCATGATAAATATATTTTCCTCCTCCAGCACTGCCCGTGCCGGAAGGTCCTTCTGTACTTTAATCGGCATTTTCCTCTATACTCCCTTCCGCTTGTTTTCCCTCCAGAAGCTGCAAAAAATCCTCCTCGGAAAGAATGGGAATCCCCAGTTCTCTGGCTTTTTTGTTTTTTGAAGACGAAGACGTCACATCGTTGTTGATCAGATAACTGGTCTTGGCACTGACGGAACCGGCCGCCTTTCCTCCCTTTGACTCGATCAGTTCCTGAAGCTCCTTCCGGTTGGAAAAATGATTCAGGGAACCGGTAATCACAAAGGTCTTCCCCTTAAAAACCTGCTCCTCCTCCGGCTCCGCCTGCTCCTTCTCAATGGTCAGCTCAGCCAGCAGGCGGTCCACCATCTGATTGTGTTCCGGCGAGGCAAAATACTCCGTCCAGGCCTTTGCCAGAACCTCTCCGATGCCGTCGGCCTGGGCCAGCTCCTCCTCGGAGGCGCTGCGCATCCGATCGAAATCATAGCCGAAATGGCGGCAGAGCACCTTGGCATTTGCCAATCCGATTCCCGCGATTCCCAGGCCATAAATCACCCTGGGCAGGGTGGTGTGGGAAGCGGTCTTCGCCGCTGCCAGCAGATTGTCGTAGGATTTCTGTCCAAATCCTTCCATCTCCACGATCTGTTCCTGATGACGGTCCAGGTGGAACAAATCCGCGTATTCGTGGATGAAGCCGGCACCGATGAATTTTTCCAGGGTGGCCTCGGAAAGTCCGTCAATGTTCAGAGCGTCCCTGCTGGCCATCAGGGTGAAGCTCTTAATCTTCTTGGCCTGACAGTCGGGATTCATGCAGTAGAGACTCTTAACATCGTTCATCTGCTGAATCTTCGTCTCTCCCCCGCATACGGGACATTTCTCCGGAATATGCTTTACCCCGCTGCGGGTCAGGTTGTCGGCAATCTGAGGAATGATCATATTGGCCTTGTAGACCGTAATCCGGTCCCCTTCTCCCAGCTCCAGGCTTTCCAATATACTGATATTGTGAACGCTGGCCCGGCTTACCGTGGTCCCCTCCAGTTCCACCGGCTCAAACACCGCCACCGGGTTGATCAATCCGGTCCGGGACGGGCTCCATTCGATGTATTTTAAAGTAGTCTCCCTGGTTTCATCCTCCCACTTAAAGGCGATGGAATTGCGGGGGAATTTAGCAGTCCGCCCCAGAGAATCCCCGTAAGCAATATCCTCGTACAGAAGCACCAGGCCATCGGAAGGGATGTCGTTCTTTTCCACCGCCTGGGCAAATTCCTGGACCGTCTTCTCCAGATTGGAGGCATCCACCATCCGGTATTCTACTACCTCGAAGCCCTGGCTTTTCAGCCATTGAAACTGTGCCTCCCTGGAATTGTGAAAATCCACCCCATCGGCCTTTACCAGGAAAAATGCTTCAAAATGCACATTCCGCTCCGCCGTGATCTGGCTGTTTAACTGACGCACGGAACCGCTGCACAGATTTCTGGGATTCTTGTACCGGGCGTCCGCATCTCCGATTTTCTCGTTGATCCGCTCAAAATCCGAGTACAGAATCACCGCCTCTCCCCGGAGAATCAGCTGCCCTTTGTATGCAATATTCAAAGGAATGTTGGCAAACACACGGGCGTTGGGTGTGATGACCTCTCCGATTTCCCCATTTCCCCTGGTAACCGCCTTTGCCAGGCTTCCGTTCTCATAAGTAAGCACAATGGTCAGGCCGTCCATCTTCCAGGACAGAAGTCCCTTCTGATCTCCAAGCCATTCCTTCAGCTCCTCCACGCTCTTGGTCTTGTCCAGAGAGAGCATGGGGGATTCGTGGGCCTCCTTGGGGAGCTCGCTCAGCACCTCATAGCCCACCTTCTGGGTGGGGCTTCCGGAAAGAATGACTCCCGTCTCCTTTTCCAGATCAGAAAGCTCGTCATACAGCCGGTCATACTCAAAATTGCTCATTATCTCCCGGCTTTCCTGATAGTAGGCTTTCCCCGCTTTGGAAAGAAGGGCGGTCAATTCCTTCATTCTCTGAATTTTGTCTTCCATCTTTTCTCTCCCTCTGTCTGCTTTCATGGTTTACCGTTCCGATCTTCTCTGCATTTCTCTCATTCGCTGCTGTTTGAACGTCAGATTGGTGGAATGCTCCAGAAGCCCTAAAAATTCCTTCCGCTCTTCCCCCTCAATCAGACGGTATGTTCCGCTTTTTAATCCATCCAGCCGAATGTTCATCACTCTCGTCCGCACCAGACGGCGCACCTGGTATCCGCAGGCAGCGCACATCCTGCGGATCTGCCGGTTCAGGCCCTGAACCAGGATCACGCATATTTCATATTCTCCCAGCTTCGTCACCTGGCACGGAAGGGTGGTCCGCTCCAGGTCCTTTAAATAGATGCCCTTTCTCATCCGGTTTAAGAAATCCTCCGTCACCGGTCTATCCACGGTCACGTGATACTCTTTCTCATGAGCATTTCCGCTGCGCATGACTTTATTCACCAAATCCCCCTCATTGGTCATCAAAACCAGACCCTCTGAATCCTTATCCAGACGGCCCACATAGTAAACCCGGACCGGGTAATGGATCATATCCACGATATTGGGGGCCCGGTCCTTGTCCGAAGCAGTGCAGACCACGCCTCTGGGCTTATGAACGGCCAGCAGGACCGGTTCCGGGCGGTGAAACTTTTCCCTCTGTTCTCCGCTGTCAGCCGTCTGTCCCCCCCATACCAACCGTCCTTCGCACACCACCTGCTGTCCCTCTGAAACCTTCTGGCCCATCCGGGCCTGTTTTCCGTCCACCAGGACTTTTCCCTCTTCAATCAGGCGGTCCGCTTCCCGCCTGGAACAGATCCCCAGGCTGCTAAGCAGCTTATTTAAGCGCTCCTCCATGAGACCTCCTTAGAGAATCAGCATAGCGTCGCCAAAGGAAAAGAAGCGGTAGCGCTCCTTAATGGCCTCCTCGTAGGCTGCAAGCACATGCTCTCTCCCTGCCAGGGCGCTGACCAGCATCACCAGGGTAGATTCCGGCAGATGGAAGTTGGTAATCAGTGCATCCAGGATCTTGAACTGATAACCCGGATAGATGAAAATATCGGTCCATCCGCTGCCGGATTTCAGGCGTCCGTTCTCATCGGCGGCTGATTCCACGGTGCGGCAGCTGGTGGTTCCCACGCAGATCACTCTTCCTCCCGCATCCTTTGTATCGTTTACCTTCTTTGCCTCTGATTCTTCCACGATATAAAATTCCGAATGCATATGGTGGTCCTGAACGTTTTCCACCTTTACCGGGCGGAAGGTTCCCAGTCCTACATGGAGGGTTACATGGGCGATTTTCACTCCCATATCCTCAATCTGCTTTAACAGTTCCTTTGTAAAATGGAGGCCGGCCGTGGGAGCCGCCGCCGAGCCGTCATGCTTGGCATACACCGTCTGATAGCGGTTTTTGTCCTTCAGCTGATGGGTAATGTAGGGCGGCAGGGGCATCTGTCCAAGCTGGTCCAGAATCTCTTCAAAAATCCCCTCATAGGAGAACTGAATCAGGCGGTTTCCATCGTCCACCGTCTCCAGCACGGTTCCAACCAGCAGCCCTTCCCCGAACACGATCCTGGTTCCGGGCTTGGCCTTTTTCCCCGGTTTCACCAGAGTCTCCCAGATATCATTCTCCCTGCGCTTTAAAAGAAGGACCTCGATCTTGGCCCCTGTATCCTCCTTCACGCCAAACAGTCTGGCGGGGATTACCTTGGTATCGTTAATGACCAGGCAGTCTCCCGGTTTCAGGTATTCCAGAATATCCCGGAATCCCCGATGCGTCACTTCTCCCGTTTTTTTGTCCAGCACCAGCAGCCTAGAGGAAGCCCGGTCCTCCAAGGGGTCCTGAGCGATCAGCTCCTGGGGCAGATCAAAATAAAAATCCTTTACATTCATAATCGTTCATTCCTTCCGCATCTGTACATGTATCGTATTTTGCATGTATCGCACGTAAGCGCCTAAAGATCAGGCGCCAAGTGCTCGTAACAAGGCCGGCGGCTGACTTGTGTCTGGGCCGCCGGCCGTTTGGCCTGTATGTTTCTATCCGATCCGAACCTCGGATGCTTCGCCGCTTTCGGTCTGTTCCGCCGCAGTTTCCTCTCCGGCTGTTTCCGGAGCGGTCTCCCCGCTTCCGTCCGAACTGTCTGCTGCTCCTGCTGCCGCTTCCTGGCCCTCCTCCGCCAAAGATCCTTCTTCTGATGCAGCGGTTTCGCCGTCGGATCCGCCGGAGGAGCTTCCGCTCTCCCCTTCCGCCGGTTCTGTTACCAGGGTTACGGTGCTGTCGTGGGGCTCGGACTCGTAGACAATGGCTCCGTTCCTCATCTCCTGGTAGTAGCTGGCAAGAATCGTATCGGATTCCAGGGCCTCCTTCAGCTGCTGATTGATCTGGGAGGATAAAAGCTTTACATCCTCCGTCTGATTCATCTTGGCTACATAGTCGGCCTCATCGCCCAGGACATTTTCCCGGATGATATAGCCATTATCCCCGTTTTTCACCACATAGCACCAGAGAAGTCCCGGTGCGAGGGTGTCGGTCCTCTTGTACTTAACCTTAAATGTTACATAGACCACATAGGAATCTTCGGTCATCCCCGGCTTGGTGTAGCAGGTAATATCCTCATAGTCCTGGATAAACTTGGCCTCGTAGGCCAGCTCCTGCCTGCGTTCCTCCACATCGCTCATATCCGTCTTTCCAAACACCCGGTAAAGGGCTTCCGGGTCCTGGTCCACCTTTGCCTGGAAATAATCTCCCAGAAGCTGGTTAATCTCCGGATAAGCGTTCTTCTGGAGCTCATACTGGGAGAAATCCATGTTATACTGGCTGTTATCCGCCTGGGCGTCCTCCTGACCGGTTCCGGACTGGGTATCTGTAACCTGGACCGTTCCGTCAGTGCCCGCCGGCTCCTCCCCCGGATCTGCTGTGCCTCTCACCAGCAGAAAGACAATGAGAAGAACCACCACCGCAATTCCGATGCCGATCCCAATGCGCATGCGCTTTACCTGTTCTTCTCTGGACTGACTGGTCTTCGTCCGTCTTCTTCTATTTTGATCGCTCATGCTCTGCCTCCTGAAACTGGTCTTATTTACGTCAAAAGCTCTGTTAAACGTACTTTAGTTTACCATTAATTTGAAGGATTGTACAGAGCGTTTTTTATCACCGGCCTTCTTCTGTTCTATCTTTTCCGGCCGCCTTCTCAATTGTACCATGGCCATTCCAAAAAAGCCAGACCATTCCATGCTGCCTTGTAACCTTCCCCATTTCCGTGTATAATAGGAAAAGCTTACTTCAAAATGCCCAATAAGGAGGCAGTTCATATGGCATACAAAAGAAAATGGGAGGAACTCCAGGAAGCCTGCAGCCGCTATCCGGAGTTCTCCCCCTTCGTACTTCTGAAACTCAGTATGGTCCGCTACGGGGCGCTGCTGACTCCCGCTGCTCTGGACCAGGTTCAGGGACCACAATACAGCTTTGGCTCTCTGGAACCATTTGGAATCGATTTTGAGGGCCGGCCCGCAGGCCGTTCCATGCCGGGAGCCATCCTGCTGCGGGATGCCACCAACGTCTACATCAACTACGGGGAAACCTATGAGGATCCCTATCTGGTGGACTGGGACCCGCAGCGTGAAACTTTTGTTTTAAAAGAAGGGGACCAGGTTTTGGAGCTGGTAGATTTTGTTCCCCGCCCTGGATTTTTCGGCAAGAAAACCTCCAAAGGTACGCCCATGGAGGCAGTGGCTGATGTCCGGGCGCAGAAATTAATCCTGACCGCCTTCCAGCGCTGCCGTCTCTGGGAGGGCGGAAATCAATGCGGCTTCTGCGCGTTCTTCACCGGTGGCCGCAGCCTGGGCGAAGTGGACTGCCAGGATATCTGTGAAACTATAGCGGAAGCATTAAAGGAACCCGGTCGTTTTTCGGAAATCTATCTCTCCGGAGGAACGGATTTCAGCGGAGAACCGCCTTTTTCCAATGAAATTGACCGTTACATCCGGATCTTTTCCTCCATCAGCCAGCTCTTTTCCCGCCGTTTTTCCAGTCAGCTGATGGCTCCCGCCTACACGAAAAAGGATCTAGAGCGAATTTACCGCGAGACCCTGATCGATTCCTACTGTCCTAATATCGAGGTCTGGGACAAAAAATTATTCCAGGTCCTTTGTCCTGGAAAAGAGAAATGGATCGGTCACGATGAATGGGTAAAACGCACCGTGGAAGCAGTCGAGGTGTTCGGAAAAGGGAAGGTGTTCACTCAGGTGGTAGCCGGAGCGGAGCTGGCTTCCCCCCATGGTTTTTCTTCCATAGAAGAGGCACTGGAATCCAACTTTCAGGCCTGCGAATTTTATGCCAAAAACGGCGTTATTTTCCTCAGCACTATCTGGCGGCCTCACCGTGCCTCCAGACTTGGATTTCAGCCCATGCCGCCTCTGGACTACTACATCCGGCTGGCCAGGGGCCTTCATGAAATCCGCCGTCAGTACGGCCTGTTCACTACAAATGATAATTATAAGCACTGCGGAAATCATCCGGACAGTGAGCTGGAAAGGTTGGATACCCTATGATGAAATTGCCCTCAATTCGCCCTTTAGACCCTGACATTCTCAAAATGCTGGAATCCTCTTCCCGCCAGGGGACCATCCCTCTCATTCAAATGCCGGAAAAAGAGGGGCTTACCCGGCCCTATTTCTGTCCCTCTTTGACCGCCCTCGATCACAATCTGCTGGTATTCGGCCTTCCCCAGGAGCGGACTCCTTTGGGCCGGGGCCTGGTACGCGGGCTGTGGTTTGGCCGTCCGGGAAAACTTTGGCTCTCTTCCCCCGGACAAACCTCTCTGTCCCTGGATGTTCTCCCCTTCCGCTGCCTGCTGGCAGGTCCGGTTTTTGCCCGGCTTCTGAACCAGGCCCGGTCTGAGGATCCCGCAGCTGATTTTGGCTCTGTCTGGGAACTTACGGTCCTGGATTTTGAGGAAACGGACTGCGTCCCGGAGGGGATCCCACAGGAAGCCCCTGATGGGGAACCGGAGTTTCATCTGGACCACCCATCCCTGCTGGCCCGCACCCCGATTAAATATTAGCCCAGCTGCGCCCTTCCCCTGCACCAGGCCTGCTTTACCTCATAATCATCCCCAATCAGGACCAGGTCGGCATCACAGCCTGCCGCAATTCTCCCTTTTTTCTTTTCAATTCCGAGGAGCCGGGCCGGATTCACAGTGCAGGCATTCAGCGCATATTCCATTGGAACCAGGGGTTCCTCCACCAAAAAGCGGAGCCCCTGGTTCATTCTCAGGGTACTGCCGGCTATTACCTGGCCGCCCTTCAGATAAGCCAGACCGTCTTCTCCCATCACCACCTTCTGTCCTCCCAGTCTTCCCTCTGTTCCCCGGGAACATCCTTTCACGGAAAGGGAATCCGTCACCATGATCCCAAAGTGTTTCCCCTTAGCCTCAAAAAACATGCGGACTGCTTCTGGCCTGCAGTGAAGTCCATCGCAGATTATTTCGCCGTAAAGCTCCGGAATCCTCAAAGCCGCTCCCGCAAGTCCCGGGCTGCGGTGATGAAACCCGGTCATGGCATTGTACACATGGGTTACACAGGAAGCCCCGTTGGACACTGCCAAGAGGACTCTCTCATAGTCTGCCGCCGAATGGCCCATACTGACAGCTGTTCCTGCTGCAGAACAATACCGTGTCAACGCAAGATCTTCATCCTCCTCGTTTTCTGGTTCCGCTGCTTACGGTATAGTCTACCATACGAGGAAATATCATAAAAGTCCTACTTTCCCGCCTCCAGCATGTTTTCCATTAAAATTCCGTATCCCCTCCTGGCATCCTGAAGGAATACATGTGTCACTGCCCCGGCCAGCTTTCCATCCTGTATGATAGGAGAACCGCTCATGCCCTGGACAATTCCCCCGGTCAGCTCGATCAGCTCCGGGTCGGTAATCTCAATGACCATGCTCTTATTTTTATGACTGGAATTGTAATCCACCTTCTGGATTTCAATATCATAATCTTTTATTTCCCCTGATACGCTGCTGCGCAGCTTGGCAGGGCCCGGCCTGACCTCCTGCCTGGCCGCAATGGGGATCGCCTGGGACGGAATTCCATCCTCTCCCGGTCCTTTGGCCTTTCTTATCTCCTCCATCCCATGTTCCTTCAGGAACGCATCATTGACTGTACCGAAAATCCCGTCCTCCGTATTTTTGGTAATCTCCCCCATATCATAAGATGGGCCATAATAGATCACCCCGGACAGAAGTCCCGGCTTTCCAAGACTTCCCTTCTCCACGCCTAAGATCTGCGTGCTGTACAGAGAGCCTTCCTGGGACTGCACCAAATCTCCCGTATCGCTGTCGCTGATGCCGTGTCCCAGCGCTCCAAATCCCCCGTTTAGGTCCACATAGGTAATGGTTCCGATCCCCTGAGTATCATCCCGGACCCACGCCCCCAGCTTATAGCTCCCGTCCTGGGTTTTGACCGGGACCAGATTGACCTTCACCTGCTGGCCGTCCCGGCGCAGGGAAAGGGTCACCTCATCGCCGCCGTTTGCATCCACTGCCTCTATCAGCTCCTCCTTTGTCTCCAGAGGCCTGCCGTTAAACGCCTCAATGTAATCGCCCGATTTCAGAATTCCTTTAGCCGGCTCTGTCTCCTCCCCGTTCTCCCCTGTCAGCTTTCCTGTTCCCACTACCAGGATCCCGTCGGATTCCAGATAAATGCCGATGGGAGCGCCGCAGGGAATAGCGTATCTGGTCTCCACCACATCTACCTGGATATCCTTAAACTTGATCAGCCCAAAAAGCTTCAGCCCCACCTGATAGGAGCCCTTGCTTCCTGCATACATGGAAAAAGACTGATTCCCGCTGATTGTGATCTGGTCCGCCGGGATATTGCTTTCATTTCCCAGGGCCACCTCTCTGCTCCCGCTGGAGAGTGTTGTATAGAAAGGAAGAGGGAAGGAAAATTCCTCTCGCTCCTCCTCCACAATGCTGACACGATCCGGTATCACCTGATCCACATAATACCATCCCCAGACAGCCGCCCCGGCTGTCCCAAACCAGCATATATACCCCAGCCACCGGTAAAAACCGCCTTTTCCTTTCATCGCTCCCGCCTCCTCGTATTCTCTTCCTGCCCAGCTCCTGTCCCTTTTCCGTAACAAAAAAAGAAAGAAGCTTGTCGCCTCTTTCTTAGTATGGTCCTATCTGTCATTTTCAATCTGTTTTATTTTGTCCGGTCTGCCAATTCTTTCATCTCCACGGCATTCCGGCGAACTGCATCGGTAATTTTCGCTCCTCCCAGGAGACGGGCCAGTTCTCCTATCTCCTCTGCCCTCGTCAGCCGGCGTATCAAGGTGGCCGTCCTTCCCTCTCTGGCTGTCTTTTCGATCAGAAAATGGCAGTCTGCCATAGCCGCGATCTGGGGAAGATGCGTGATGCAGATAACCTGATGGTTTTTCGCAATATAGGCCAGCTTCTCCGAAACTTTCTGGGCTGTGCGTCCGCTGATCCCCGTATCAATTTCATCAAAAATCAAAGTGGGGATCTCATCCGTATCTGCCAGTACTGTTTTAATCGCCAGCATAATGCGGGACAATTCTCCTCCGGATGCTACCTGGCCCAATGGTTTGACCGGCTCGCCCGGATTGGTGGAAATCAGGAACTGAGCCTCATCGTAGCCTGACGGAGTGAAATGATCCAGACGTTTTACCTCCATTTCAAAGGAAACATCCAAAAAGTTCAGATCCTCCAGTCCCTGCCGGATCTCTCCCGCCAGCTTTTGGGAGGCCGTTTTTCTCACCTGAGATAATTCTGCGCAGCCCTCCTCCAATTTATGCTCCGCAGCCTTCAGCTCCTTCTCCGCCCTCATGCGAAGCTGGTCAAAGTGTTCCAGGTCCTCCAGCCGCTGCTGCTTTTCTTCCAGTTTTTTTAAAATTTGTTCCACAGAGCCCCCATATTTGGCCTCCAGCCCCCGGATCAAATCCAGGCGCTCCTCCGTCCTGGCCAAACGCTCCTCGTCCAGATCCATCCGCTCCATGCAGCTTAAGATCTCCCGGTCCGCATCCTGCAGAATAGATTCTCCATCGTAAAGCTGATTCTTCAGCCCTTCCAGGGACTCATCAAAGCCGCATGCCTCTTCCATACATCCGATAGCCTGTGAAAGGCCGCTCTCCTCCAGCAGCCGGTGAGCCTGAGAAAGATTTTCCAGTATCTTCTGGCTGTGGCTTAAACGGCGGTACTCCTGGGAGAGTTCCTCTTCTTCCCCTTCCTTCAGAGCGGCGGCCTCAATCTCTCCTATCTCAAAGCGCAGAAAATCCTGCTCACGCAGCCGGCTCTCCTCGTCCATCGTCAGCTCAGCAAGTCTTTTTTCCGCCCGCTTCCACTGTTCCCAGGAAGTCCGGATCTTTTCTTTTAAAGGCTGGGTTTTCGTCCTGATATAGGCATCCAGAATTTCCAGATGTTTTGACTGATACAGAAGAGACTGGTGTTCGTGCTGGCCATGGATATCCAGCAAGAGCTCTGTAATGGCACGCAGCCTGGCGGCAGTAACGGTTTCATCCCCCACCCTTCCAATGCTTCTGGAAGGCATGATCTTTCGTGAAACGATCAAGATACCGTTTTCATCCGGAAAAACATCCATCTCCTTCAGACTCTCCCGCTTTTCCTGCGAGTCCACAGAAAAGATCAGTTCCACATAGGCAAAGGGCGCTCCCTGGCGGATGCAGTCTCTGGGTGCCTTCGCTCCCAGAGCCAGAGCAACAGAGCCGATAATGATGGATTTTCCGGCGCCCGTTTCTCCGGTAAGGATATTTAACCCCTCCCCGAATTCCACATCCGCCTTTTCAATCAGGGCCAGGTTTCTCACATGAAGTTCCAACAGCATCTTGCGCCCCTCCTTAACTCTCCTCCACCATCTTCTTGATCTTCTCCATTACGATGATGGTATCGTCCACACTGCGGATTGCGCACATGATGGTATCATCTCCGGCAATACAGCCCACCACTTCACTGAAATGAATGGCATCCAGGGCAGCTGCCACCGCCATGGCCATACCGGAAACCGTTTTAATGACCAGGATATTCTGAGCCATATCCATGGAAACGAAGCCGTCCCGGAGGATCCGGATATATTTCTCCGCCGACGTTCCCTTTGGTCCCTCCAGCACCACATAATGCTGGCGTCCATTCTCTCCCTGGATCTTGGTCAGCTTCAGTTCCCGGATATCCCTGGAAACCGTTGCCTGAGTTACGTTGAAGCCAGCCTTATTCAGCTTCTCAGCCAGCTCCTCCTGGGTTTCAATCTGATATTTGCCAATCAGCTCCACAATCTTGCTGTGACGCTCTATCTTCATCTCCTGCCTCCTCCTGCTTATTGGCATATGCTATATTCTCCCGGATAAATGATTGCTCAAATTCTGCATAAAGGAAATCTCCTTCAGCCGGATCATGGGGGTAACCACGCTGGATCTTCGGATTATCAGCCGGTCCCCCTCCTCCAGTTCCACAAAGGTATCGCCGTCAAAGGATGCCACCTGCCCGTCCCCAAACATCTCAATCTGAATCTGGTCCTCCGGCTCCAGGACAATGCTCCTGGCGTTGAGCTCATGGGAGCAGATCGGGGTCATGATCATCATTCTGGCTCCCGGCGCCACCAGAGGCCCTCCCGCCGACATATTATAGGCAGTAGAGCCAGTTGGGGTAGACACAATAATTCCATCTGCCGAATACCGGCTCAGGTACTGCCCGTTGACATACACGAAAAAACGCAGCGCATTGAGAACAGATTTGCGGATCAGGGCAATTTCATTCAGCGCAATGTCCTTCATGACCATGGAGCCCTTTTTCCACGCCTCCCCGCAGAGCATCATCCGCTCCTCCACCTGATAGCGGTCCTCCAGAAGCTGGGCAAGCACCGGCTCCAGCTCATCGTCCCGGTTCACCTGATTGAGGTAGCCCAGATGGCCCCGGTTCACTCCCAGGATCGGGATGTTCAAACCCGCCAGATTTCTGGCCGCCCGAATCAGTGTGCCGTCCCCTCCAATGGATATAATACACTGTGTCTGGGGCGGAATATCCTCCTTTTTGGTACGGCAGTCTCCCGAACGATCCTCATCGCCATTGGAGCGGCACACCGCTCCCCGGCGTTCCAGGTAGGTCCGTATCTGTTTTTCTGTCTCCTGCGCATATTCCTTGTTATAATTCGCGATAATATAAAAGTATTTCATCCTTCTCTAATCCAGCTCTCCATGAGCCGCCTTCACCACAGACTCCGCATCCTGGGTCAGAAGGTTCTCCCCCTCCGTTCCCGGCCCTCCCGCATTTTTTCTTAAATGCAGAAGATACTCGATGTTGCCCTCCGGACCTTTAATCGGGGAATATTCCAGATCCAGCAGGTCAAATCCGCCCGCCCTGGCAAAATCCGCCACCATCCGGATCACTTCCAGATGCACGCCCGGTTCCCGGACTACTCCCTTTTTTCCAACCTTCTCCCGGCCGGCCTCAAACTGGGGCTTGATCAGACAGACAATCTGCCCGCCCTCTCTTAAGATCTCACGCACCGGTCCCAGAACCTTCGTCAGGGAAATGAAAGACACATCGATGCTCGCAAAATCCACCGGCTCCCCGATTTGCTCCGGGGTCACATAGCGGATATTCGTCCGCTCCATGCAAACTACTCTCGGATCATTGCGCAGCTTCCAGTCCAGCTGCCCGTGGCCTACATCCACCGCAAATACCTTCACTGCCCCGTTCTGAAGCATGCAGTCTGTAAATCCGCCGGTGGAAGCCCCTACATCCATGCAGACCTTTCCTTCCAGATTCAGTCCAAAATGGGTCATGGCCTTTTCCAGCTTGAGGCCTCCACGGCTCACATAAGGCAGGGTATTTCCCCGCACCTCAATTGCTGCTGTATCCTCAAAAGCAGTGCCGGCCTTATCTTCCTTCTGCCCGTTGACATAGACAATGCCAGACATGATCAGTGCCTTGGCCTTTTCTCTGGACTGGGCCAGATTTTTCTGAACCATCAGCACATCCAAGCGTTCCTTCATCCTCATTCCTCCAAAAAGCCTTCTGATTCCATCCTTCGGATGATGGAATCGCTGTCAATGCCCAGGGCACTCCTTAAAACCGACACATTTCCATGTTCCACATAGGCGTCCGGCAGCGCTACATTCAGCACCCGCACCTGGGGATAATGTTTGTGGATATAAGCCGTGACCGCCAGACCGAAGCCACCCTGGAGAACATTCTCCTCCAGGGTGACCAGACGGCTGTGTTTTCGGGCCAGGCGGTCCACCAGCCCCCTGTCAAACGGCTTCACGAACCGGCCGTTTGCCAGGCTGCAGCTTGATCCTCTCTCCTTTAACTTCTCCCGTATATGTTCCGCTGTACTGACCATGCTGCCCACTGCCAGAAGGGCAATGTCCTTCTCCTCATAGAGCATCTCGCCCTGCCCGTAGACAACGGGCTTCATAAATTCCTTCAGTCCACGGTAGGCCTGTCCTCTGGGATAGCGGATGGCAACAGGCCCCTGGTGATCCACCGCAAACTCCAGCATGGCCCGCAGTTCCCACAGATTTTTGGGAGCCATCACCGTCATGCCCGGAATGGAGGTCAGATAGGAATAATCGAAAATTCCCTGGTGGGTTTCCCCATCGCTTCCCACCAGGCCTGCCCGGTCCACCGCGAAGATCACCGGCAGGTTCTGGATACAGACATCGTGGAGGATCTGGTCATACGCCCTCTGCAAAAAAGAAGAATATACCGCTACCACCGGCTTTAAGCCTGCCGCAGCCATCCCTGCCGCAGAAGTGACAGCGTGAGCCTCAGCGATGCCCACATCGAAAAAGCGGTCCGGAAACTCCTTTGCAAAAGCTGAAAGCCCTGTGCCGTCAGGCATGGCGGCGGTAACTGCCACCAGCTCTTTGTGCTCCCTGGCCAGCTGACAAAGCTTGCGGGAAAACACCTGGGTGTAGCTGGGATACTTCTTCTCCGCAAGAGGCTTCCCGGTGGCAATATCAAAGGGCTCCACGCCATGGAACCGGGATGGATTCTTCTCCGCCGGTCCGTATCCCTTCCCCTTCTTGGTCATCACGTGGACCAGCACGCTGTGGTCCAGCTTCTGGGCCTCGCGCAGCACCTTGCAGAGAGCCTGTACATTATGGCCGTCCACCGGTCCCAGATAGGTAATTCCCATGTTCTCAAAAAGCATTCCCGGAATAAACAGCTGCTTGATGCTGTTTTTCGTCCTCTTGATCTTGTCAATAATGGGATTTCCAAATACCGGAAGACGCTCCAGGGCGTCCGCCACATTCTTTTTTAAGTCATTGTAGCCGCTGCCCGTCCTGAGGCCGTTTAAATACCTGGACATGCCGCCCACATTCTCGGAAATGGACATCTTGTTGTCGTTGAGAATGATGATGAAGTTCTTCTTCATCCGGGCCGCGTTGTTCAATGCCTCGTAGGCCATGCCGCCCGTAAGGGCTCCATCCCCGATGATCGCCGCTACCTTATAGTCCTTCCCCTGTATATCCCTGGCCTGAGCAATACCGAGTCCGGCAGAAATGGAGGTTGAGCTGTGCCCCGTATCAAAAGAATCATAGGGACTTTCCTTCCGCTTGGGAAATCCGCTCATGCCTCCATACTGGCGCAGCTCATCAAACTCCTCCATCCTGCCGCTCAGAATCTTGTGGGTATAGGACTGATGCCCCACATCCCAGATGACCTTATCTTCCGGCAGGCGGAAGGAGAGAAAAATGGCAATGGTCAGCTCTACCACTCCCAGGTTGGAGGCCAGATGGCCTCCGGTGCGGCTGATCTTTTCAATCAAAAAGCTGCGGATTTCCTCCGCCAATGTACCGATTTCCTCGGGGGACAATTCCTTCAGGTCCTCCGGCCCCTTAATTCGCTCCAATATCATGGTACCATTCCCTAAGCCCTGCACAGGGCCCCCTTCTCCTGCTGTGCCTATTTTCTGCGGTTGATCAGCGCCCGGATCAGCTGCTCTAAAAATTCATTGCTTCCGGGAAGCTCTCCCAAGTCCTGGACCGCCTTCTCGGAAAGAGCCTTTACATCCTCCCTGGCCTTATCCAGGCCCTCCAGAGTCACATAGGTGGTCTTCTCATTTTTCCCATCGCTTCCCACCGGCTTTCCGGTTTCAGCCTCATTCCCGGCCACATCCAGAATATCGTCCTGAATCTGGAAAGCAACTCCCAGATTCAGCGCCAGACGCTCCACTATCTTGCAGTCTTCATCTGCCGCTCCTCCTAAAATCGCGCCGATCAGCATGGAAGCCTCCAAAAGCGCTCCCGTTTTCAGGCGGTATATAAAATTCAGCTTATCCTTCGGGATCGCGCTTCCGGCCAGCTCCACATCTACCGTCTGACCGCCGATCATACCGTAAATTCCTGTCTTCCTGGCCAGGATCCCAATAGCCTTTCCTACCCGGCGCAGGTCGTCCTCATCCTCCGCCGCTTCAAACGCCCTGGCCGCTGTTTCCACACTGTAAATCAGCAGAGCGTCACCGGCCAGAACAGCAATATCCTCTCCATATTCCGCCCATGTACTCAGACGTCCCCTTCTTAACCTGTCATCGTCCATACAGGGCAGGTCATCATGTACCAGGGAAGATGTGTGGATCATCTCAATGGCTGCCATAAAAGGTGCCACTGTAGGAAGGACCTCCCCCGCGAACAGGCGGCAGGTCTCCTGCATAAGCAGCGGGCGCAGCCGCTTTCCGCCTGCTTTCATGCTGTAGTTCATGGCTTCCAGCACCGTTCTCTGGCTGCCCTTTTCCTCCGGCAGATAGGACTGGATCAGAGACTCCAGCTCCTTTGTGCGTCCGGCCAGTTCCTCTTTAAATTGCACCATATCACTCATTTCCTTCACCCTCACTCAATATCAAAATTTGCTTTTCAACTTTCTCAATCTGGCTGTTTAAGGATCGAACCAGCTTCATGCCTTCCTCAAAGCTGCCAAAGGCCTCCTCCAGACTTCCGCTTCCGTCCTCCAGCTTCTTTATGGTTTCCTCCAGAGCCTCAAAAGTTTCTTCTATGCTCATCTGCTCCGGCTCCTTCGCTGTCCCCTTCTTTTCCTCTGTCATAAGGACTCCTCTCTTTCGCGATGATCGATCTGAACTGCCTCGGCCTGAATGGTTCCGTCCCTCAGCTCGATGCGCAGCATATCTCCTCTGGCTGTCTGTTCAACTGACTCCAGGGGTTTTCCATCCCGGCCGGTCACAAAGGAATATCCTCTGCCCAGCTGTGCCAAAGGCGACAGCGCCTGAAGGCGGCCCGAATCCAGGGCCAGACGATGACGGCTGGCCTTTATCCGTTCCTCCATCAGACGCCTTAAACGGCTTTCCAGATCCGCCAGACGCTGCCGTTTCTCATTGACAGAACGGCTGGGATGATGGAGCTGAAGCCGCAGCCGGCACTGATCCAAACGGTAACGGAGCCGCTCCAGACGGTTTTTCATGGTCCGCTCCAGAGTCCGCTCATACAGCTGGCATTTTGCTTCAAACTGGCTGTAATCAAAAACCGCCAGCTCCGCAGCTGCCGACGGAGTGGGAGCCCGCAGGTCCGCTGCATAGTCCGCTATGGTCACATCTGTCTCATGTCCCACCGCGGAAATAACGGGAGTGCGGCAGTTAAAAATTGCCCTCGCCACCATCTCCTCGTTAAAGGCCCACAGATCCTCAATGGAGCCGCCGCCCCGGCCTACGATTATCACATCCAGCCCCATGGCATCCAGGGTTTCGATGCCGCGGACAATGCTGTACTTGGCTTCCTCCCCCTGGACCAGGGCCGGATAAAGCACCAGCTGCACATAGGGGTTGCGCCTGGCGGAAATATTCATAATATCCCGGATGGCAGCCCCGGTAGAGGCGGTCACAATCCCCACCCTCCTGGCGTACTTGGGAATAGGCTGCTTATAGCAGCTGTCAAACATCCCCATCTCCTCCAGCTCTTTTTTCAGCTGCTCAAACCGCAGATATAGATCCCCGGTTCCCTCCCGGGTAATCTGCCTGGCATACAGCTGATACCGGCCGTCCCGCTCATATACGTCGATGGTTCCCTGAACCACCACCTGCTGGCCTTCCTCCAGACGGAACTTCAGATTCACTTTCTGGGAGGAAAACATAACGGCCCCAATCTGGGAGCCGCCGTCCTTCAGGGTAAAATATATATGACCCGATGGGTGGTACTTACAGTTCGATACCTCTCCTTTAACAGATATTTTATTCAGGGCGAAATCCTGGGCAAACATGCTTTTAATGTAGGAATTCACCTGGGATACGGTATAAATATTCCCCATGATCCCGCCGCCCTATGCTTCCGGTTCCTGGTCAGACTTTGCAAACCGCGCCAAAATCCCATTAACGAATGCCGGAGAATCCTTTCCGCCAAACTTCTTGGCCAGCTCCACCGCCTCGTTAATCGCCACCTTTTCCGGGACGGATTCGTCCCAGTTCATCTCATACAGAGCCAGCCGCAGGATAGTCAGCTCCACCTTGCCCATGCGGCGGGTCTTCCAGCCGGCCGCCACCTGGTCGATCTGGCTGTCAATCTCCGGGATCCGGTCCATGATCTCCCGCACCCGGCTCGTCAGGCGCTCTGCCTCCTGTCCGTCCAAATTGGTCTTATGAAGTATTACCAGGCGGCCCTCCTCATCCGTATCATCCTCTTCAGGGCCGTCCGCATACTGCGCAAGCTGCTCCTTTGCCTCTTCTCTATCTGGATAGAAGTCGGCTGAGAACAGCATCTTAAAGCAGTGTTCACGCGCTTCTCTTCTGGTCATTTTAGTGGTTTTCCTTTCCTTTGTCCTTGCACTTTCTAAGGTATTATACCAAACCTCCTTCATAAAAACAATGAAAAATCTATAAACAGTTGCCCTTCACGGCAAAAAAACAGCTGCAGGCAGCACCCTCTGCCTGCAGCTCTCTTTCACGCGTCCGGGAAACCGGAGTAAATCAGCTCTCCCCTTCCATGCTGACCCCGGCTATACGGACGTTTACATCCAGTACCGTCAGTCCCGTCATACTTTCAATAGCCGCCCTGACCTTTTCCTGGACGGTCTCGCTTACCTGAGGGATATTGTAGCCAAAACGGATATTCAGGGAAATATCCACAGATACATGGTCCTCAGTTACCTCTACCTTTACACCTTTGCTCAGATTTTTCATGCCCAGGCGGCCTACCAGCTCATTGGTAATATTCCCTGCCATGGAAGCCACGCCTTCTACCTCAGTTGCTGCCAGCCCCGCTATGATCGCCACTACCTCGTCTGCGATCTGTACTTCTCCGATTTTTTTATCCTGGTACACTTCGTGAGCACCGCTTTTCTCCGGCTCTGCCATAACAAATCCCTCCCGTCTGAACTATTATGCTGTGCAGCCGTTCTCCCCGTTATTCTGCACTGGTACGCTTTATTATAGCAAAATTCCGGCTTTTTGCCTAGACCGCGGTCAAAATTACTCTCCGATCATGATCTTGATGATCTCTTCATTCGTCTCGCGCATTCCCTCTTTTCCGAGACGGCCCACATTTTCAATGGTGCGCTCCACACCCTTGGTGACAATGCCGTCCCCTCCAAGGAACTGCTGCCCGCGGATGTACATGTTATAGCCTAAAATCCCCGCATCCACTGCGGAGGCAATCTTCGCGGCACAAGAGGCTTTTGCTCCGTCGCAGACGATTCCGGATACCACAGCCAGGGCATTCACCACCGTATGAATCACTTCCTTGTATCCCCCGCCGCACAGATAGGCGATGCCGGCTCCTGCTCCCGCTCCCGCGTTCACTGCGCCGCAGTAAGCGGACAGACGGCCAATGCCGGTCTTCTGATGGATAGCCGTCAGGTTGGAAAGCACCAAAGCGCGCAGCAGCTTTTCCTCCGATACGCCTAACTCCCTTCCATAGACAATTACCGGCACTGAGGCGGTAATTCCCTGGTTGCCGCTGCCGGAGTTGATAATAACCGGAAGTTCGCAGCCGTTCATCCTGGCATCCGAGCCTGCGGCAGCCATAGCCTTGGCCCTGGTGCGTACATCGTCCCCCCAGGTATCCTTTAAAACCTTGCCGATATTGGCGCCGTAGTCATGCTTCATTCCCTCCTCGGCAATGGCCATATTGTACTTCATCTGCCGCTCCAGGGTTTCCCGCACATCCTCCACATCAACGGTATTGGCAAAATCCCAGATCCCTTCCATGGTCAGAAGGCTGCGGTCCGTCAGCCCTTCCTCGCTGTCGTCCCTTACCGGCACATCAAGCAGAACCTGTCCGTTCTTCTCCTTGCGGACTATATTGGTGTGGAAGTTGGCGATGCGCACCTTCGCCTCATCCTGCCCTTTACAGACCGTCACCACGATATCAAAGGTAGGGCCATTGTCAATATGCTCCACCGAAATGGGGATCTGGTCCAGAAACTCCCGGATCTTCTCCACCTGCTCCGGTGAAACGCTGGCGATTACCTCCAGCTCCCTGGAAGCATCTCCGGCTACGATCCCGGCGGCAGCAGCGGCCGGGATTCCCTTTAGATGCCCTGTATTGGGAACGATCACAGACTTTACATTCTTAATAATGCTTCCGCTGGCTCCGATGATCACCTTCTCCGGCATGGCGCCCAGAAGGTCTCTGGCCACCGCAGCCCCGTAAGCCAGGGCAATCGGCTCGGTACATCCCATTGCCGGGATCAGTTCCTCCTTTAAAATCTGCACATATGCGCCGTAGCGCTGGTCCTCTTTCGTCATGTGAAACGGCTCCTTCCCATTGATTTTTCTCTGAACCTAGTGTAGCATAGAGGGGGATCGATGTAAAATTTAACGTTTTTAAGATATAGTTAAAAATTTTTTATAGGAGCGTCACATGGAATTTCGTGAAATCAATACCTTTTTGGAGATCGCCAGACAGGGGAGCTTCTCCAAAGCAGCCGCCTCCCTGGGCTACACCCAGGCTGCAGTTACCATCCAGATCCGGCAGCTGGAGGAGGAGCTGGGGGTCCGTCTCTTCGACCGGATTGGCAAAAAAATCACCCTTACCCACCAGGGCGTTGTATTCAGCCGTCATGCCAGCCGCCTGATGACCGACCTGTCCCAGGCAAAGTACGCCCTGAAGGAATCGGATGTACTCACCGGGAAGCTGCGCATCGGAGCCATCGAATCCGTCTGCGCCTCCATCCTGCCAAACCTCATTGGAGAATACCATCGCCTCCATCCACAGGTCTCCATCTCCATCCGCACCGACAGCCCAGACCTTCTTCTGGAGTGGATGGACCGCAATGAGCTGGATCTGGTGTTTCTCCTGGACAAGCGGCTCTTTCACCCGCACTGGGTGAAGGCCCTGGATGAGCCGGACCGGGTTATCTTCGTCACCTCCGCCCACAGCCCGCTGGCCGGAAAAACCCTGGCCCTCTGGGAGCTGATCCGCCATCCCTTAATCCTCACCGAAAAAAATGCCAGCTACCGCTCCATCCTGGAGCAGCATCTGGCATCCCTTGGGCTGGAAGCCCATCCCTTTTTGGAAATCGGAAATACGGAATTCATCATTCAGCTCTTGAAGACCGGAGCCGGAATCTCCTTCCTGCCGGAATTCACGGTCCGCCAGGACCTGGCGGAGGGGGTACTCTCCCAGATTCAGGTTCCCGGCTTTACCCCGGATATCTGGAAGCAGATCGTCTACCACAAGGATAAATGGGTCAGCCGGGAGATGGAGGCCTTCATCCGTCTGGCCTCTGCCTGGGATCCTACTGAGCGTTGATGTAGTTGACCAGTCCGCCGGCAGAGATGATCTTCTGCATAAACTCCGGGAAGGACTGTCCCTGGTAGGTCTCCCCTTTGGTCTTGTTGGTAATAACACCGGTGTCAAAATCCACCTCTACCTCATCTCCGTTCTCAATAGACTTTGCAGCCTCCGGACACTCGATGATGGGCAGGCCGATGTTGATGGCATTGCGGTAGAAAATTCTGGCAAAGGTCTCCGCGATCACGCAGCTGACTCCGGCGCACTTGATGGCCAGAGGCGCATGCTCTCTGGAGGAGCCGCAGCCGAAATTCTTGTTGGCTACGATCAGGTCCCCCTTCTGCACCTTATGGACAAACTCCTTGTCAATGTCCTCCATGCAGTGCTTTGCCAGCTCCTCGCCCTGGGTGGCATTTAAGTACCGGGCGGGGATAATCACATCCGTATCTACATTGTCTCCATATTTAAATACATGTCCGCATGCTTTCATAATGCCCTATCCTCCTTATTGTTCATCCAGCTGGCAGGGACAAACAATTTTTCCCGCCACTGCGCTGGCAGCCGCTACTGCCGGGCTTGCCAGGTAGACCTCGGAATCCACATGACCCATGCGGCCTACAAAGTTCCGGTTGGTGGTGGAGATGCACCGCTCTCCCGCCGCCAGGATCCCCATGTATCCGCCCAGGCAGGGGCCGCAGGTAGGTGTGCTGACCACCGCTCCGGCTTCAATAAAGATTTCCAGAAGTCCCTCTCTCATGGCCTGCAGATAGATTTCCTGGGTGGCCGGAATCACGATGCAGCGCACATTCTTTGCTACCTTCCTGCCCTTTAAAACCTCCGCCGCAGTCCGCATATCATCGATGCGCCCGTTGGTGCAGGAACCGATGACCGCCTGGTCAATCTTCACCTCGCCCACCTGGTCAATGGTTCTGGTGTTGGAGGGCAGATGGGGGAAGGACACCGTAGGTTTCAGCTCTGAGAGATCAATGACATAGGTGGCCTCGTACTCCGCATCCGGGTCCGCCTCGTAAGTCTTGAAGGGACGGATGGAGTGGTCCTTCATGTACCGGACCGTCTGCTCATCTACAGGGAAGATCCCGTTCTTGCCGCCGGCCTCAATCGCCATGTTGCAGATGGTAAAGCGGTCATCCATGGTCAGATTCTTCACGCCCTCGCCGGTAAACTCCATGGATTTATAAAGGGCGCCGTCCACGCCGATCATGCCGATGATATGTAAGATCACATCCTTGCCGCTGACCCATTTTGATGGTTTTCCAACCAGCTCAAATTTCAGGGCGGAGGGAACCTTGAACCAGGCCTTGCCCGTCACCATGCCGGCAGCCATATCCGTGCTTCCCACGCCAGTGGAGAAAGCACCCAGAGCACCATAGGTGCAGGTGTGGGAGTCCGCTCCGATCACCAGATCGCCGGCCACTACCAGTCCCTTTTCCGGAAGGAGGGCGTGCTCGATGCCCATCTGGCCCACATCAAAATAGTTGGTAATCTCATGCTTGCAGGCGAAATCCCGGCAGCATTTGCAGTTTTCCGCTGACTTGATATCCTTATTGGGGATAAAATGGTCCATCACCAGAGCGATCTTGTCCTTATCAAATACCTCCTGGCGGTTCATCTTATCCATCTCGTGGATCGCCACCGGCGATGTAATGTCATTTCCCAGAACCAGATCCAGATTCGCCTCAATCAGCTGTCCCGCCTTCACTTGCTCCAGTCCTGCATGGGCCGCCAAAATCTTCTGGCTCATCGTCATTCCCATTCTTTTTTCCTCCTTTTTACCGCAAAAAAATCATCTGTGCTTTACATTTTAGCATAAGTGTTGTTATAATAAAAATACATAATATGAATGGCATCCATGAAGGCAGGTTATGTATCGGAACAGTCCGGACACCGAAGGAAGGAGTTTAACGTATGGAGCAGAACCTTTCACAGTATAAGATCTTTTACGAAGTAGCCAAGGCAGGCAATATCTCCCGGGCTGCCAAGGAGCTTTACATCAGCCAGCCGGCTATCTCCAAAGCCATCGGCAAGCTGGAAGACTCTCTGGGGCTTTCTCTCTTTACCCGCAGCTCCAGGGGCGTGCAGCTGACGGCAGAGGGAGAGATTCTCTACCAGCACACACAGGATGCCTTTGAGGCCCTGGAACGGGGGGAGCAGGAGCTGCGGCGCATCCAGGAGTTCGACATCGGCCATCTGCGCATCGGCGTCAGCACCACCCTATGCAAATACGTCCTTCTTCCTTATTTAAAAACCTTCATTGACCAGTATCCCCACATGAAAGTGACCATCGAAAGCCAGTCCACCGGTCAGACCCTGGACCGTCTGGAGCAGCAGAAGCTGGATTTGGGGCTGGTAGCCGAGCCGACACCCCGCAAGGACCTGGTCTTTATCCCGGTCATGGACATCCAGGATATTTTTGTTGCCACCAAACATTATCTGGAAAATCTCTATCTGCGGGAAGGAAAAGATACCGATGTATTCAACACCGGCAATATTATGCTGCTGGATGAGAGCAATATGACCAGACGGCATGTAAACGAGTATCTGACAGAAAACGGCATCTATCCCCGGCAGATCCTGGAAGTCAGCACCATGGACCTTCTGATCGAATTTTCCAAGATCGGCTTAGGCATCGGCTGTGTGATCCGGGAGCTGGTACAAAAGGAGCTGGATTCAGGCCTTCTGGTGGAGCTGCCCTTAAAGCCTCCCATCCGCCGCCGGACCATCGGTTTTGCCTACCACCCGGCCAATCAGGCCATGGCCCTGAAGACCTTTCTGGAGTTTCTCTACTGAGGACGGACGCGGGATGGCTCCCTTCCATACAGCAGCAGGCTGCAGCTCCAGGATTTCCGTCATCCTGTCCGCTGCAGCCTGCTCGATCTTATATCCATTCTCTATCCAACAATTTCTTATGATACGGCGATGCCGTGCTCCCGTCCATACTCCCCGATCAGAGTGTTCATATTGCGGATCAGCAGATAGGTTCCGTATAACGAGCCAAGTCCGCAAAGAAGTGCTCCAAACAGACACCATACCAGATAGGTCGTCCCTGTTTCATGGAATTCCCGTCCGTAGCCTTTGGATGCATCCAGCATGCGGTTGCCCTGCTGATACAGCCAGAAATAATAAAAAATACCACATGTTACAATGGACAGCAGCAGCACCAGAATATAATTCATGCTGGGCTTGTCGTCCGGCACCTTCTCTGCGCAGATCTGGTTGAGATTTTCCGTGAAAACATACCAGAAGTAGATTCCATAGATTCCGCAGGTGATGATGCTCAGCAGAAGATAGACCGCAAAGCTTCTCTGTTTCATATTCGTTCCCTCCGTTTATGCTTTATCCGAAAAGAGCGTGTCTGATCAGTCCAAACAACCGGACAGGCAGGCTCTGTTCTGCCGAAATCTCCATATAGGGGGCCCCTGATGCCAGCCGCCAGATATACACCAGCAGAAATGCAGCTCCCAGGCTGAACACGATGAACCTGGCTGCCCTCTTTCCCCTGCCTCCTCTCCACAGAACTGCCAGGATCAAGACCGGCACAGCCCAAAAGAGCGGATGGAAGGCGAAGGCCCCTGCCAGATCTCCCCGCAGCAGAGCCAGGTAAGCCCGTGAAAGGCCGCAGCCCGGACACGGGATCCCCGTCAGCCAGCGGATGGGACAGCCATGCCCCAACGCGGCCAGCAGCAGATAAAATGCCCCCGCTGCGCACCATGCCCTCAGCTCTTCTGACCTCTGTTTGATGGAATGTCTGATAATTGCTCGCCCTCTTTTCATTGGTTTTAGTCTACTTGATTCTCTATATATTGTCAACACTTTTGAGAAATTTGTCTGATTTTTTCTATTTTTGACAGATTTCATCTCTTTTTTCAGAAATTCTCGCTATTTCATGGAATCTATGCTAGAATGATAGGACACATTTATGGAAAGGAGTTTCCCCTCATGCCCCACACGATCCTGGTCGCAGAAGACGACCCCGATATCCGCACCCTGTTGGAACTTTATCTGAAAAGCAGCGGCTACCAGGTACAGACTGCCGCCAACGGAATCCAGGCCCTGGAAATCCTTCACCGGCAGAAAATAGACCTGGCGCTTCTGGATATTATGATGCCGGAAATGGACGGCTATGCCCTTACCAGGGAGATCCGTTCCTTCAGCTCCATGCCGGTTCTGTTTCTCACCGCCAAAGACCAGGACTGTGAAAAAATTCTCGGACTGGACCTGGGAGCGGACGGCTATCTGACGAAGCCTTTTAATCCGCTGGAGGTAGTGGCCCACGTCCGCTCCGCCCTCCGCCGCTTCTATCAGCTGGGGGGAGCCGTTTCCCAGGAAAATCCGCAAAACGTGCTCTGCCTTGGCCCTCTGCGTCTGGACCTTAGCCGCATGACCCTTGAAAAGGACGGATTGCCCATCGATCTGACCGCCACGGAATTTAAAATCCTGGCACGGATGATGGAGCAGCCGGGCCGGGTTTTCACCAAAGCCCAGCTCTACGCAGGCATAGGCGGCGGATACTGTGAAAGTGATGATAAGACCATGATGGTCCACATCTCCAATCTGAGAGAAAAGATTGAAGGGGATTCCAGAAATCCCCGCTACATTCAGACGGTCAGGGGGCTTGGATATAAAATTGAGTATATTCCGTAAATTTCCAAAGGCCAAAAGTTTTTTCCAGCTTCTGGCCTTCAACTACCTTCTGTTTGTAGGCGCGGTCCTTGCTGTTTTCCTGGGCCTCTATCTGATCTACTGCGCCTATGCCCGCCATACCGCTCCCATTCCGGACCCGGAAAGCCTGAAACTGCAGGCCCAGTCCCTGGAGGACGGACAGCTTGGACGGCTAAGGCCCACCCGCAGTCTGGGTCCCCACTCCGGCATTGCCGTCACCGATTCCAACGGGAACCTTATTTATACCTCAGGGGAAGGCCTGCCGGAGAGTTTTACTTCCGGGGAACTTGCATGCATCCCCCGGTATGATTCCCAACGTCTCCTGGCAGTAGCCAATCTCCCGGAAAATTCTCCCAACGGCAGCTATCTGCTGACCCGGCTGAAACTGGGGAACCAGGGGGAGACGGTTATAGACGGCTATCTTTTTCTGGACCAGGAGCTGAATGTCATTTCCGGCAGCATTGCCACCGGCCGGACCTCTTTCACCCCGCGGGAATTTCAGTATCTGAAAGGGCAGGATGAATCCGGCCGCCAGCTTTGCCGTACCTGGTACCGGAATCCGGAGGGTGAGAACCGCCAGCTGGTCTTCTTTTTCCGCGAGGCCAGCCCGGAGGCTTATCAGGATGTATACCGCTTCTGGAACCGGATCTGGCTGCTGGCCATT
Organism: Candidatus Enterocloster faecavium; assembly: GCA_019118585.1. Lineage (GTDB taxonomy): Bacteria > Bacillota > Clostridia > Lachnospirales > Lachnospiraceae > Enterocloster > Enterocloster faecavium. Next base: position 29,669 of record DWYS01000040.1, read on the forward strand.
CCCGCCTGTCTTCTGGCGGCGGCTCTGTGCATTCAGAGGCTGACGAAAAAAACAAAAGCTCTCCTGGAGCCTTTCAATCAAGCCATCCTCGGCCTCTCCCAGGGAAAGAAAAGCCGCCTGGAGTCCTACCAGGGTCCGGAAGAATTTGCCGGCATCGCCCGCAATTTCGTCCGGATGGAGGAACAGCTTCAGGAAAGCGAACAGAAACGGCGCCAGCTGGACGAAAGCCGGCGCCAGCTGATGGCAGATCTCTCCCACGACCTGAAAACGCCTGCTTCTGTAATCAGCGGCTACGCCGCTGCCTTGAGGGATGGGCTTCTTTCCGGTCAGGAGCAAAAACGCTGTCTGGATACCCTGGTCCAGAAGTCGCTGCAGATCAGCGGCCTGCTCTCCCAGCTTCACGAGTATAGCCGCCTGGACCATCCTGCCATGCCAGTCCACCTGGATCGCGAGGACCTCTGCAGTCTGGTCCGGGAGTATTTTGCCGGCCGCTATCAGGAACTGGAACAGGCCGGTTATCCGGTGGAGGCGGAGATCCCGGAGACTCCTCTGTATGTCATGGCGGATCGGACACTTCTGACCCGCTGCATGGAAAATCTGGTACAGAATACCCTCTCCTACAATCCGCCGGGAACCACCCTCTGGGTGTCGGTCCGTTCCTTCGGTTCCCGGCTCCAGCTGCTTTTCGGAGACAGCGGACGCGGCATTCCCACGGACATCCGACAGACTCTCTTTGAACCCTTTGTGACAGGAGACCAGGCCCGCTCCGGAAGCCACGGCTCCGGCCTGGGTCTGTCCATTGTAAAAAAGATTGCAGAACTCCACGGAGGCAGTATTGCCCTCCTGGACAGTCCCCCCTGGTCGGTTTGTTTCTGCATCCTGCTTCCTCTGGCCGAATCCGCCGAAACCTAAAGGAATCTTTAGGTTTCCTGAAGAGTATTTAAAGTCACGGCTGCTATGATTAGGATGATTGGAATTACAAGAAAAGGAGAAATGAAAATATGAAACTCTACTGGATCCTTGCAACCATCTGTACCACCGCAGCCCTCTCCGCCTGCTCTATGGCCGGACCTTCCGTCTCCAAAATGACCGGAGCACCGACCACAGAAGCCCCCTCTGTCTCTGCCGCTGCCACTGCTGTGCAGACAGAGGCCAAGGAGGAAGCCAGCGAGCCTCCAACAACCGTTGCGGTCCTTCCCTCCTCTCAGGAAGAAGATGAGGAAGATCTAAACGAAGCCCTGTTCCGCTCCGCCGCTTCCACCGCCCAGATGGAGATCACCACCGGCCTGACCACCGAATATCTGGATATGATATGCAGCTACCCGGTTACGGTGTACCACGGAGACAAGACCACTGTTTTAAAAGACCTGGATGATTTAAATGCCATCGGACTGAAGGCCCTGTACACCGATGAGCTACTGAAGGCCGTAGGAGAGGCCGACCCGGAGCAGATCGTCATCACCGATGATACCGCTCTCCTGGGAGACCCGGAAGGCGCATACATCATTCTGGGAAAAGATGTATATGATGTGATTGGAATTACGGAATTCCACTATCCCCAGTAAAATGCCCGTCATACGTAAAACATCCGGCTTGGAGCAATATCCAAACCGGATGTTTTTGTATCCTTATACTATCCTTTTTTGAGCGTCCGTCCTGAACAGGCATCCCTTCGCCTGCTGCCCGTACTGCTGCTCTTAGTTGTTGATCAGCTTGTCGCTGTCATTCCAGCTGTACAGTTTGCGCAGATTCTGGCCAATCTGCTCCAGAGGCTGCTCAGCCTCTCTCTTTCTCATAGCATTGAAATGGGGGCATCCGGCCTGGTTCTCCAGCAGCCACTCCTTGGCAAAGGAGCCGTCCTGGATATCAGCCAGAATCTTCTTCATTGCTTTCTTTGTCTCATCGGTTACGATCTTGGGTCCGGTGATGTAATCGCCGTACTCAGCGGTATTGGAAATGGAATATCTCATGCCGGCAAATCCGCTCTCATAGATCAGGTCTACGATCAGCTTCATCTCATGGATACACTCAAAGTAAGCGTTCTCAGGAGCATAGCCAGCCTCGGTCAGCGTCTCAAATCCAGCCTTCATCAGGGCACATACGCCGCCGCACAGAACAGCCTGCTCGCCGAACAGGTCGGTCTCAGTCTCCACGCGGAAGGTGGTCTCCAGCAGTCCGGCTCTTGCTCCGCCGATCGCCAGTCCGTATGCCATAGCCAGGTCTTTTGCCTTGCCGGTCGCATCCTGATGAACGGCGATCAGGCAGGGGGTTCCTCTTCCTCTCAAATACTCGCTTCTTACCGTATGACCAGGAGCCTTGGGAGCGATCATGGTCACATCTACATCCTTAGGCGGTACAATCTGTCCGAAATGGATGGCGAAGCCGTGAGCAAACATCAGCATCATGCCGGGACGCAGATTGGGCTCGATGGACTCCTTGTACATAGCAGCCTGCTTCTCATCGTTGATCAGGATCATGATGATATCTGCTCTCTTTGCAGCCTCAGCAGCGGTGTACACCGTAAATCCCTGCTCCTCAGCCTTCTTCCAGGAACGGCTTCCCTCGTAAAGTCCTACGATCACGTTGCAGCCAGACTCCTTCAGATTCAGAGCATGTGCATGTCCCTGGCTTCCATAGCCGATAACCGCAATGGTCTTGCCTTCCAGCAGTGACAAATTACAATCTTCCTGATAGTAAATCTTTGTAGACATTCTTTTTTCCTCCTACACCTTTTTCTGTATCTCACCACAGCTCTAAAACTGCGGCGTGTTAAGGTGACAGAACTGACGACTCTCTGTCCGCCTCCCTCTGCGCCCCTTAGCTTTTGGATCAACAGCCTGTCCTTTGCAGGAAACGTTCTTCCTTATGGAAGAACACGGATATCTTCCGCTCCACGCTCCAGACCAGTAAGTCCCGTTCTGGCCAGCTCCAGAATCTCATAATCCTCCAGCAGGTTAATCAATGCATCCAGCTTGGACTGGTCCCCTGTCAGCATCACTGTCAGGGAATCTTTTCCCACATCCACGATGGTAGCACGGAAAATGTTGGAGATCGCACTGATGGCCGGGCGGTCATTGGCATTTGCTTTTACCTTTACCATCATCAGTTCCCGGTACACCGAAGCTCCCGGCTTCAGCTCCTTAATATCCCGCACATCCTCCAGCTTGTTCAGCTGATTCTTAATCTGCTCCAAAACCGTCTGATCTCCCAGAGAAACTACGGTCATCCTGGAATAACGGGGATCGGCAGTGACGCCTACCGTCAGGCTCTCAATGTTGTAGCCCCGGCGGCTGAACAGCCCTGCCACCCGGGCCAGCACGCCCGCCGTATTGTCCACCAAAAGAGATAAAACTATTCTGTCATCCATATTTACACCTCTCCTCTCCCGTTATCCCGAACGGTTATATCTAATGATAGCAATGGCCCTTCTGTTTGTCAATTACATAATAGGAATGTCTATTATAAACTCAAGTTATAATTCAGCGAAGATATTTCAAAATTATATTCTTTTTGTTATGGTTTCTCGATGCTGAGCAGCAGTTTCTCCAGCTCTCCCACCGTTTTGACGATGGCAAATGCTCTGCTCTCCTTCAATTCTTCCAGGCTTCCGTAACCATACAGGACACCTGCGCAGTCAATCCCCAGCTGAGCCGCTCCCAGCACATCGTGTTCCCGGTCCCCCACCATCAGGATCCGGCTGCATTCCTCCTCCGTCTTCCAGGAAATTCCTTCCCTCTCCAGCAGATAACGGATTACATCCGCCTTCCGGCAGCGTTTTTCCTCCAGGTCCGCTCCTCCCACGCCCTCAAAGTATTTCTCCAAATCAAAATATTTTAAAATCCGCAGGGCAAAAACCTCCGGCTTGGAGGTGGCCACATACAGATGTTTTCCCGCAGCTTTCAGCTTCTCCAGCATAGAAGGGATTCCGGGGAACACGCGGTTCTCCCTCCATCCGCGTTCATTGAAATACTCCCGGTATACATGGACGCCCTCCCTGGCCTGCTCCGGCGAAAAGCCGTAAAATTCCCGGAAGCTGTCCATCAGCGGCGGCCCGATAAATGGCACCAACTGGTCCAGGTCCTCCACCTGGATTCCATAGTGCTTCAGCGCATACTGCACGGACTTCGTGATCCCTTCCTTTGGGTCCGTCAGCGTCCCGTCCAGGTCAAACAGCAGATATTCCCTCATTATGTACCTCTTCCTCTCTGTCTTATGAACCGATTTTTCCTGCTTTAAAGGCAGCCATCATCTCGTGGCCTACACTGAGACATGGCTCATAGGCAATGACCTGGTCTCTGGTATACCACCCCGCCTCGGAAAGCTCCTCCTCCTGAAGGCGGATGGTATCATCCCCGTCCAGCTCGGCGGTAAAGCCGATCATCACCGTATCCGAAAACGCCCAGGGCTGGCTCTTGTAGTAGCGGATCTTTTTCACCTTCAGCCCCACTTCCTCCATTACCTCCCTGCGGACGCAGTCCTCAAAGGTCTCCCCCACCTCCACAAAGCCCGCGATCAGCGCAAATCGGCGGTAGGTTCCGTGGGCGTACCGGGACATTAAAAGCTTATCCCCATTGGTGATCGCCACGATAATCGCAGGGCTGATTTTCGGGTACTCGGTATGGCCGCAGGAGGTGCAGACCATGGACCGTTCTGTCTTTCCAGGGGCCATAGGGCTGGCACAGCAGCCGCAGTACCTGCGGCTTTGACGCCACCGGTAAATCTGGCTTCCCGTTATGCCGGCAAATGCCTGGTACATAGGCTCAAAGTTCTGGAAAATCTGCAGTCCCTCCATGGTCAGGTCCGTAAAATCCGGACACTCCATTTCCCAGGCTCCGAAATAAGCCTTGTCATCAATAGAAAAAAGGTATTCCACCTTGTCCTCCAGGCGGAATACTTCTTTTTTCACATCACCAAACCGGGGAATGGAAAATCCATCCCCCTCCTTTTTCAGCATCACCTTATTGAATCTGTAGTGCAGCAGATAATCCTCATCCTTCGGCTTCTGACTGCGAAAGGCCGGATCAAACTTAAGCGGCTCAATATCCTGTATCATTGGTACATCTTCCTCTCTTCCCTGCGGCCGATTTCTATTCTCCCGGCCTGTCATGAACTATTACATTCAGCTTCTTGTGGATCCCAAGGCTGAGCACCCCCAGCAGGGACTTTCCGTCCACTACACAGCTTCCCAGCGCCACATCCACATCTGCAGGCCAGCGCTCGGCCTGGTTCACAAATGACTGGACTTCTTCCACTGAGTGAAAAATCACTTCTTCCGTTGTCATAGGCTACCTCCTGGCTAAACTTCATTCTGTCAGGAGTATTCCCCCATTTCAGCCATCTATACCATTTACCTGGCCAGTTTAAAATATAATTTCCGGATGCGGCGCATGGCATCCCACCGCTTCAGAGGACTGAAGAAATAGTAATAGACCACAAACGCAATGGAGGTCAAGCTCCAGGTAAGAGGATAGCTGAATCCGGCCGTCATGATATCCGGCCTTAAAGGCAGGACAAAAATAATCCACAGCACCCGCACCAGACAGATCCCTATGCCCGTGATCATCAGCGGCCTTAAGGTATCTCCCACTCCGCGGAGGGTACCGGAAAGGATCTCAATGGTAATATAGGTGATATAGGTGGGCACCAGGAAATGGATCAGTTCCAGGCTGATCTGACGTACCGTATCATCTGTGGTAAACAGCTCGATGAGGAAATGGCCTCCCGCGCAGACCCCTGCACTGACCGATACAGCCAAAAACACCGCAATCCCCATGCAGATTCCCGCCCCCTTCCGGACGCGGTCAATCTTTCCTGCCCCGTAATTCTGTCCCACAAAGGTCGTCACGGAAATTCCCAGCGCATTGATGATCATCCAGAACAGTCCGTCTACCTTCCCATAGGTAGCCCAGGCAGTCACGGGGTCTGTTCCAAGAGAATTGACGCCGGTCTGGATAATCACGTTGGAAATATTGTACATCACCGACTGAAGTCCCGCCGGAAGCCCAATGCGGATAATTCTGCCCAGCATCCGCTGGTCGATCCGCACCTTCTTCCATTCCAGACGGTAAATATCACTGGTTCTCATAAGACGGCCCAAAACCAGGACCGCGCTCAAAAACTGGGAGGCAATGGTGGCAATGGCAGCTCCCGCCACTCCCATATGGAATACCGCCACCAGCAGCAAATCCAGAAAGATGTTGGTAAAGCAGCTGGCGATCAGGAAATACAGCGGCCTCTTGGAGTCGCCAATGGCTCTGAGGATGCCCGCACCCATATTATAAAGCAGGTTTGGAATGGTCCCTACAAAATAGATGCACAAATAGATCATGGCATGGCTCATCACATCGTCCGGGGTCTTCATGGCCCTTAAAGCCGGACGCGCTCCCAGCACGCCTAAAATGGTCATCCCGATGCCTGCGATGATGGAAAAGGCCACCGAGGTGTGAACTGCCCAGTGAACCTTATCCTTTTTCTGCGCCCCGTAGTACTGGGAGATAACCACCGTAGCGCCGCTGGAAAGACCTACAAAAAATCCTACCAGAAGATTGATCAGCGTACTGGTGCTTCCTCCAACTGCCGCCAGGGCTTCCTTCCCCACAAACCGGCCCACCACCATGGCATCCGCCGTATTGTAAAGCTGCTGGAAAAAGGTCCCCAGCAGAATCGGAAAGAAAAACAAAAGCAGCTGCCCCAGGATATTGCCGCTTACGATCTGATTTTCTCTCCGCTCCTCTTTGCTCACCGTATTCTCACTCATACTCTTCTCCTGCAATTTTCTTTTGTTCTTACTTTTCGTTTTTCCCCTCAGTCCCGATTCCTGGCGCTGCCTTCACCCGGCCTGCCCCTTCCAGCGGCCTCACCAGCAGAAGCAGAAGGAAGGATACCGCCACAAAAACTCCCAGCTGCAGCCGTGTGCTCCCACCCAGAACCGAGGCAGTCAGTCCTGCCAAAGCTCCGCCTGCAAACCAGATACTGGTCCGGGCTTCTGTCATCATTTCAATTCCAATCATTACCACAAATACGATCAGCCAGTAGTAAGCCGTCATCCGGATTCCTCCTCTCTCCTATTTTGTCCCTTTGTTCTCATTCTATCATGAATCGGTATAAAATCAATCAGCAGTTTTATTTTTTCCCCGGGGACGTTGCAGATTTTTTCCGGCCCCGATATAATGAAGATGGCAGCCCGGAAAGCGGAGCAGTTTTGCGGCGGGCTGCCGAAAATAATCAAAGGAGTTCTGCAGCCTATGAAACGAATCCTGTTGATCGGAACCGGCGGCACCATTGCTTGCAAGCGGAGTGAGGACGGCCTCCGCCCGGTGATCACCTCCGATGAGCTTTTGTCCTTCGTTCCCTCCTGCCGGGAATACTGCCAGGTGGATACCAGACAGATTTTCAATATTGACAGTACCAACATCCAGCCACGCCATTGGCTGGCCATTGCCTCTGCCATTGAGGAGAACTATGAAGATTACGACGGCTTTGTCATCTGCCACGGAACGGACACCATGGCTTACACCGCAGCCGCCCTGTCCTATCTGATCCAGGACTCCTTAAAACCCATCATCATCACCGGAGCCCAAAAGCCCATCGACATGGAAAATACTGACGCCCGTACCAATCTGGCGGACAGCCTGCGCTTCGCCTCCTGCGAAAGAGCCTACGGCGTCAATATCGTATTTGACGGCAAGGTCATTGCCGGCACCAGGGGAAAGAAGGAGCGGACCAAAAGCTACAACGCCTTTTCCAGCATCAATTTTCCCTATATCGCGGTAATCCAGGAAGACCAGATCCTGTTTTATCTGGACGATAAGCCGTCCGGAGTCAGCGTCCGCTTTTACCATTCCATGAATCCCAGAGTGGTGCTTTTAAAACTGATCCCGTCCATGGATGCCTCCCTTCTGGAGTATATGGCAGAGCACTATGACGGAGTCATCATCGAATCCTTCGGAGTTGGCGGACTGCCCTCCTACGAATCCGGCGACTATTACCGGGCGGTAAAACGTCTGACGGATCTGGGAAAAACGGTTGTCATGACCACCCAGGTAACCAATGAGGGCAGCAATATGTCGGTATACGAGGTCGGGAAAAATATCAAAAAAGAATTCGGGCTTTTAGAGTCCTACGACATGACTCTGGAGGCCACTGTAACGAAAATCATGTGGATTTTAAGCCAGACCCGTGAACCGGAAGCCATCCGGAAGCTGTTCTATCAAACCATCAACCGGGATATTCTGTGGAATGCCTCCAAACTTTAATGCTGTTTTCAGGAACCATTTTTCCTGACCGCCATACCCTATGAATAGGAACCATATTCCCATTCAATCCCAAGGTGAACAGCATGAACCACGATTCCCATTTTTGTTTAAATGAATTAGCTCCCGGCCAAAAGGCACGGGTTTTAAATATTTCCTCCTGCGGCTCCATCCGGAGAAGGCTTCTGGACCTCGGTCTGGTAAAGGATACGGAGGTGGAATGTCTGGGGGCCAGCCCATGGGGCGACCCCAAAGCCTACCTCATCCGGGGAGCCGTCATCGCCATCCGCTCCCAGGACTGCCGCCATATTCACGTTCTCCCCCATCAGAAGGAAGGACAAGGGCAGAGACCGGAAAAAACTGCGGTGATCGCCGTAGCCGGGAATCCCAATGTAGGCAAAAGCACCCTGTTCAACAATCTGACCGGTGCAAAACAGCACACCGGAAACTGGACCGGAAAGACCGTAGGAAGCGCCCAGAGGTCCTTCTCCTGGCATGGGAAACACCTGATCCTGGCGGACATACCCGGAACCTACTCCCTGATGGCCCATTCCGCAGAGGAGGAGGTGGCCCGAAATTTTCTCTGTTTCGGAGGAGCTGACGGCGTTTTGGTGGTCTGCGATGCCACCTGCCTGGAGCGGAATCTGAACCTGGTCCTCCAGACCCTGGAAATCTCCTCCAATGTTCTGGTCTGCGTCAACCTGCTGGATGAGGCAAAAAAGAAGGGCATCCATGTGGACCTGAAGGCTCTTTCAGCGGCTCTGGGGGTACCCGTTGTGGGGACCGTTGCCCGCAGCAGGCGGAGTCTGGACAGTCTCAGAGATGCCCTTACGGACCTGAAGCCATCCCCGTCTCCTTTCCAGGTTTCCTACGATGAAGAAATCAGCCGGGCAGCCGCCATCCTCTCCCCCGCTCTGAAATTCTATGCCGGTTCCCGTCTCCCCATCTCCTGGCTGGCCCTGAGGCTGCTGGAAGGGGACGCCTCTCTTCTCCGAGAAATCGATGGGTTTTTCGGCTTTTCTCTGAGGGAGATGCCGGAGGTAAAAGAGGGAACGGCCCGGGCATGGGAGTACCTGTCAGAAAGGGGCATCGGCCCGGAGGAGTTAAAGGACCGGATCGTCTCCGCCCTGGTGGACAGCGCTGCCTCCATCTGCCGCAAAACCGTCCATTTGAAGCGCCCGGACTACAATGCCAGAGACCGGAAGCTGGACCGGCTTCTGACCAGCCGTCTCACCGGCTACCCGGTCATGGCCCTTCTGCTGATTTTCATTTTCTGGCTTACCATCACCGGGGCCAACTACCCTTCCGCCCTCCTGTCCGCCCTTTTTGCCAGGGGGCAAATCTGGCTGGAACAGGGCCTTACGTTTCTGGGGGCTCCTCCTGTGCTGGTCCAGATGATCGTGTACGGCATTTACCGTACCTTATCCTGGGTTGTGGCCGTTATGCTTCCTCCCATGGCCATCTTCTTTCCGCTTTTTACCCTGCTGGAGGACTCAGGCTACCTGCCCCGGATCGCCTACAATCTGGACCGTCCTTTTCAGCTCTGCAGCGCCTGCGGCAAGCAGGCCCTGACCATGATGATGGGCTTTGGCTGCAATGCCGCCGGAGTTACCGGCTGCCGCATCATCGACTCTCCCAGGGAACGGCTGATCGCCGTTCTGACCAACAGCTTTGTACCCTGCAACGGGAAATTTCCCACCCTGATCGCCATTATTACCATGTTCCTCATCAGCCGGCCGGCCGGGCTTTTGACCTCCATCACCTCCACCCTGGTGCTGACCCTTTTCATCCTCTGGGGCATCCTGATGACATTTCTGGTTTCCTGGATCTTATCCAAAACCGTGCTGAAAGGGTTTCCCTCCTCCTTCACCCTGGAGCTTCCGCCCTACCGAAGGCCTCAGGTTGGTGCCGTCATCCTTCGCTCTGTTTTTGACCGGACCCTGTTTGTCCTGGGGCGGGCGGCAGCGGTGGCGGCTCCGGCGGGACTGGTCATTTGGCTTCTGGCAAACACGGCTGCAGGGGATGCCAGCCTTCTGTCCCACCTGTCCTCCTTCCTGGACCCATTTGCCCATCTCTTTGGCATGGACGGAGTGATCCTCATGGCCTTCCTTTTGGGATTCCCGGCCAATGAGATCGTTCTTCCCATTGCCGTCATGGCCTACATGGCCCAGGGGCACCTGGAAAGCTTTGAGGATCTGGCGGCCATGCGGGAGCTTCTGGCAGCCAACGGATGGACCTGGGTCACAGCCCTGTGCACCATGACCTTTTCCCTGATGCACTGGCCCTGCTCCACCACTCTTCTGACCATCCGCAAGGAAACCGGAAGCTGGAAATGGACGGCGGCCGCCTGTCTCGTCCCCGCCTTCTGGGGCCTGGCCTTCTGCTTTCTCATTGCCTCCTGCGCCCGTCTTTTCGGCCTTCTCTGAATCCGAACTGCAAAAAGGAGTCCGTCTTCCGGACTCCTCATTTCTTGTTTTTCTTCTATTTTCAAGCCTCCAGAGGCTCTCCCTGTGCGCACAGCTTTTCCTGAATATATGCCGGAACCTGCTCCGGCAGGATCTCCAGTGCCGCCGCCAGCTCTTCATGAAGCAGTTTCTGGGCAGTGCGCATCCCTTCCTGGTCCCGCACAGCCAGCCTGGCGCCTTTTTCCATCCGCTTTTTCTGAAGGACACGGAGACCTTTGATCATGGCCGCCCATTCCCTCCTGTCTCCGGAAAACAGCATCTGCTTGTACATCTGGAATCGTTCTTTGTCATTTTCCGCCTGAATCCCCTGAATCTGAGGCAGCTCGCTGATAAACTCCTCCGCCTCTTCTCTTGACATGACCGGACGCATCTTCACCTTCTCATTATCCACCGGCACGTAGATCACCGTGTCCTTCTGGAACACCGGACAGATTGAATAGTAAAGTCTGTCTTTTTTCAGAAAATCCAGGGTAGATACATTTTTGACCTGGCATACTCCTACCGTTTCGTAGAGCACCCGATCTCCCTGTTTCAGCAATTTCATCACCCTGTTCTATTGTTTATCCGCTTTTATAGGTTCCACTTATATTATACCCCATTTCTGGTCAATGTATAATTGTGGGGTTTTGACAAAATTTTTCCCATTGTTTATAGCGAATTTACATAAGAAAGGGGTGTTTTCCGCTCTTTTTACCGCATCTGTCCCACCGCGGGCTTCAGACGCTGGGCCAGCACCGCAGCCAGAATGGAGAGCACCAAATCTCCCGCTGCCGTCAGGAAAAAGCAGTTGACCGCAACCATCCACCAGGTTACCGGCATGGAGATCAGGTAATTGCTGACCACATAGAAGTAGACCATCCCCGCCAGATAGTAGGACATCATCCCGATCACGGAAGCGGCGATGCTCCATCTAAGGGGGTGGCTCCTTCCCGCACGGCTGATCTTCCCGGCCAGCCAGGCTGCAGGCACAAAACCGGCCAGAAATCCGAAGGTCGGCCGGATCAGGTAAGCAGGGCCGCCTCCCGCCGCAAATACAGGAACCCCCATCAGTCCAACCGCCAGGTAAATCCCTACGCTGACAGCTCCCAGCTTCGGGCCCAGAAGCAGGCCGGCCAGCAGGGAAAAGAAGATCTGAAGGGTAAAATGCATGGGAAAAGGCTGCACCGGAAGGTCGATCCGGATAAAAGCTCCAGCGGCGATCAGGGCGGCAAACAGGCCGCAGAGGGCGGTTTCACGAACCGACAGGCTTCTGGTTCTCGTCATGGTTTTCATCCCGCTCCTCTCCTCCTAACCGCAGTCCTTCATGGTCTTCCCCTGACCGCAGAGGCCCTCAAAATCCTTCCGGAATACGGATACCGCCATATCCACCGCATCATTTTTCAGAAGACGCTCCATCACGTCAGCCGAAACCGTGGCTGCCCCGATGCCGCACAGGCAGAGCTCCTGCACCTGCTGGCTGTTCTTGAAGCTTGCCGCCAGCACCTGGGTACTCAGGCCGTTGTTCCGGAAGAGTGCATGAATATCCTTTACCGTCTGAATTCCATCCGCCCCCAGATTGTCGATGCGGTTCACATAAGGAGCCACATAGTCCGCCCCTGCCTGTGCCGCCAGATAGGCCTGCATACGGGTGTATACCGCCGTTCCGGTTACCAGGGCTTTGTCCTGTTTCATCAGACGGATGGCTGCCATCCCCTCCCGGTTCACCGGAACCTTGATGAAGGTATTCTCCCCCAGCTCCCGGCGGATGCGCCTGCTCTCCTCAAGCATCTCCTCCCGGCTCTCCCCTGTCACCTGGACATGGAGCTGTGCCTCTTTTCCAATGAAAGCCCGAATTTCCTTTAAAACCTCATAAGGAGGCCGGCCCGTCTTTGCCAGAATACTTGGGTTTGTGGTTACTCCCTCTGCGGGAAATACGTCATAGAGCCGGCGGATCACCTGTATCTGCCCTTCGTCAATCATCAGCTTCATGCTTCTCTTCCTTTCGTGCTAATCCGGTATCACAGGAGCCAAAGTTCCTTTTGCCCCAATATCTTAAATTGTAGTATAACGCATCCGAAAGTCCGGGGCAAGCTGATTTTATTCCCGGTTCAGTCCTTTCACCAGCCCCTGATAATTTTCATAGGCCTGGAGCAGGTTCATCGAAGCCTGGCCCCAGGCGGCCTCTGCCTCCAGGGCTGCCGCCTGGCCTTCCAGCCACTGGACCCTGCTCAACATCCCAAGCTGCTGCTGCCGGTTTAAGCGCTCCTGCTCCATGCGGCTTCCCTCATAAACTGTCTTTGCTCCCTCGTAGCTGGTTCTGGCCGCCGCCATGGCCTCATAGGCGGCTGCAAGATCCGCCTCTGCCTCTCCCTCAGCCTCCGCCGTCCGTCTGGCCCGCTGTTTTTTCTCGGAAGTGCCGGGGGCTTTTTCATGGCGGGAGCTTAAAACATCCGGATCATTTCCAATGGCGTGCCTTAAATCCTCCTGGTATTCAACGGCATCGACCGCCGAAAGGTCCGGTTCCGGAATCTTTCCGAGAACTGTCTGCTCCTGGCCTGCCAGTCCCAGCAGATTGAGAAGCTCCCTCTCCATTTTCCCGGCCTGCTCCCCTGCGGCAGCCGCCTGGCTCAAAGCCTGGCGCATTTGCTCCCCTGCCTGATCTGCCTCCCCCTGAGATGCCATTCCCAGGGAAACCTGACGGCTCAGCCCCTCATAAGCTGCCTGGGCTGCCTGGGCCCGCATCTGGCTGGCCTGGGCCTGAAGCTTCATCTGACAGCAGGAATTCATCAGGGTTTTTGCCGTCAGGGTTTTTGCGGCAGCCGCCTTTTCGGTGGAGCGGAGGGCTCTCTCATCCGTCATTTTTTCCATCATTCTGGTCACAGCCCGGGCGGAAAGCTTTAAAGACCGGGCATTGCTCTCATAAAGCTCTGCTCCCGGCAGGTTCTCATCCTTCCGCTCCTGAGCCTCCTGCTCCATATCCATCTGTTCCCACTTTAA
>DWYS01000041.1 GCA_019118585.1 Candidatus Enterocloster faecavium
CATATCTGGCACCTGGTCTTGTATACAATCGTCCTTGTATCATCATTGCTCCTCCGGACCATGTTCCGGTACTGGAATACCTGGAAAACAGTTTTTGGCTGGACTTTGCCCACAAGAACCAGATTTTCTTACACATATTAATTCCGGAAAACGGAGGCTGGAAACAGGACGGCACCGATGGGGACTATATGAACCAAGTCTATATTCAGGTCAACAGCCGTCGTGCCTACGTTGTAATGCAGGACAATATCTATGCAGTAGGTATAGGGAACGGCTCATCCATCGCACATCAGGCAGTTATGAAAATGAGCAGTGAGTGGTCCGGTCTGGCCACTTTCGGTGACCTGAAAGACAGCGCACTGCTCAATCGTGAAATCACCTCCGCCCCTGTCCGCACCGGAAAAACAGAGCTGACGATCTCTGCCTCCAAAGTACAGGTGCCTGTTTGGGTTGCCTGGTCTGAACATACCGGCATCAACGCCCAGGTCTGTCAATACTGGAAAACCATCAATGATTCCCAGAGTGAACCCTACTCCAACCAGTGGGCAGATGAAATCTATGTTCCCAATCCTATCTGCAAAAAAAGTCAGATTAATGAAGAAAAAATTGCCCAGATTCGCATCACCAACGGATTTGATGGTGCATTGACGGAAAAATTTTTTGCTGAAGTCTGGGACTGGATGAAGCAGTTCTGCCGTCATCGGAGCTTTGGCACCAAGATGCTGCGCCGGAGGATCGAACCTTCCCAGTATGGTTTTTCCTCCCATTCCATGGAACTGGATGGCTTTACCCGCAGCTGGTTTGAATATGTCCCCTGCCAAGTTCAGAAAAGCAGCAAGGCCGTGCCGCTGGTTGTCTGCATGCATGGCAGGGGCGGCACCGCTGAAAGCTTCATCAGCCTGTCCGGAATGAGCCGTGTAGCCGAGGAGAGGAATTTTATCGCTGTCTTTCCAGAAGCCTGTGTTTCTCAACAGCGTCCGGATGGCCTTCGGAATCTGCTGTTATGGAACGGCTGCTACCGGGAGCAGCCTATTGACGATACTGCTTTTATCCTTCAGATCATCGAACAGGTTAAAAAAAGATACCCTGTTGATCCCACCCGAATCTACGCCTGCGGGCAATCCAGCGGCGGAATGATGACTTCCACCCTGGCCATCCGCGCTCCCAGGGTTTTCGCCGCCGTTGCCCCCTGGTCTGCATTGGTTTCGCCCGACCATGAACTGCAGCTTCCCCAAACTATCACTCCAGCTGTCCCCTACTTTTTTCTATTCGGAGAAAATGACTGGCTTTGCTCCGATCCGGAACATGGAGAGCTGGAATATCATCCCTCGAAACAGATTGCAGCCTTCTTGAAAAACTTAATCAGACTTTATCATTTAAACGAAACGCCATTAAGCTACAGATGCGGGGAGATTCATTACTTTGTTTATCTGAATTCCCAAAATGTTCCTATGTTGACGGTTGGAACGGTAGAAAATATGTCCCATGCCAACTATCCCGGTGAAAGCTGGGCTTCCTATGACCAGTTTTTTGCTAAATTTTCAAAGCTGGAGGACGGCACACTGCTTTATATGGGACAGCCGGCAGTTTAAAGCGGACGTCTAGCATTCCTTTTTCCCGAACCTGGCCCGCATAAACGGCTTAATCCCGCCTGCCTCCAAAATCTTTAACGCCTGGTCCCCCAGGGGTTCACAGAGGTATGTCTCCCCTGTCTCCTGAACAGTTATGCTCCACTTTTTCAGATCAATGGTCAGGGTCTGATTTGGCTTCACATGCTGATTCAGGCCCTTGCAGACCAAAGGCAGCAGTCCCAGATTGACCGCGTTCCGGAAAAAAATGCGGGCAAAGGAATCCGCCAGCACGGCCGCAGCTCCCATATTCAGCAGAGCAATGGCGGCATGTTCCCGGCTGGAGCCGCACCCAAAGTTTTTTCCTGCCACCACAATTCCTCCCTCTGGGAACTCTCCCGCGATCTTCTCATCTACCCCCTCCAGACAGTGGCTTCCGATCTCTTTCGGGTCCGTCAGTGCCAAAAAGCATCCGGGATAAATCTGGTCCGTATCAATATTATCTCCCAGTACAATGATTTTTCCTGTCATTTCCTGTTCCATAGTTCCCTCCTATGCCTGATTTTCTAATTTTGCAGCCATTCTTTACAAAAATTCTCTGGGGTCCGTGATCCATCCATTCACCATGCTGGCTGCAACTGCTGCCGGGCTGGCAAGGTAAATCTGTGCATCCCTGGAACCCATCCTTCCGGGAAAGTTGCGGTTTGTGCTGGAAATACACACCTCGCCAGGAGCAAGGATCCCCTCATGGGCACCCAGACAGGCCCCGCAGCCCGGCGTCGTAATCGTAGCTCCCGCCTCCATCAGATCCTGTATGTACCCCTTCTCCATGCATTCCAGCATAACCTCTCTGGAAGCCGGCACGATCACCAGCCTAGTATATTCCGGAATGTGTCTTCCTTTCAGGATCTTAGCGGCAATCTCAAAATCCTCCACACGGCCGCCGGTGCAGCTTCCGATATATCCCTGATTCAGCTTTACCGTTCCGGAAGAAGTCACCTCTCTCAACGGGTGAACATTCTCCACACTGCTGGGACATGCCAGCTGAGGCTCCATGGAAGAAACATCGAATATATACTGTTCCCCGTATTCATAACCCGGATCCGTGGTTTCCGCCTGGAACGGCCCCGACGCACGCTTTGACACATAATCCAGCACCTCCTGATTGGGCTGCATGTAAGCGGTCTTCGCTCCCATCTCCACCGCCATATTGCAGATCACCATGCGGCCGGCAACGCCCAGGTTTTCCACATAGCTTCCGGTAAAATCGATGGCCTTGTAGACTGCTCCATCCGCCCGGATTTTCCCCAGGACTGTCAGAATAACGTCTTTGGGATAGACTCCCTCAGGCGCCTCCCCTTCCAGGCGGATCTGGATGATTTCCGGAATCCGAAACCAAAGCTGTCCGGTTAAAAGAATGGTCGCCATATCTGTGGCTCCGCATCCCGTCCCCACTGCCCCGAAGGCTCCATGGGTGGTCGTATGGCTGTCCGTGGCCACCACGATCATTCCCGGAACAATCAGTCCCGCCTCCGGCATCACCTGGTGGCAGACACCGCAGTTGGTATCAAAGTGATGCTTCAGCCCATTTTTCTTTGCAAACTCCCGCATAGCCTGATGGTTCCTGGCGCTCTTCACATCCGGCGTAGGCGCATAGTGGTCAAAGACAAAGGCGCAGCGTTCCGGGTCCCAGACCTTCTCTCCTCCCATCTCGTAAAACGAGTACACTGTTTGAAGATAAAGGTCATTGATTTCCGCAAAATCCACTTTGGCTGTCACAATCTCTCCAGTCTGCACCTGTCGTCTGCCGCTGTGCCGGGCAAAAATTTTTTCAATGGCATGCATGATTCTTCCTCCTCCTGATATTTAAAATCGTATTTTGAATATCGTATACGATATTTGATTTATGATTCTACTATAGGACCAACCGGAAAATTTTTCAAGTGTTTTTTCAGCGAAATCCATGCTCTTTCAAAAAACTTCATTAGGGATTGTAAAAAAAGAACTCTTTCGATAAAATAGAACTGAAAAAAACGTTTAATTCTGAACAGCCAGAGGTGTACTATGGAATCCTTAGAATTGATGCCCGCCAGAGTGCGGATTACTTCTATTTTGAAAAAAGCCATCTATTCCGGCGAATACAAAAGCGGCGAGGAGCTGAGTCTGACGGATGTGGCGGCCCGGCTGGGGGTCAGCCGCACTCCGGTGCGGGAAGCCTTCCAGTCCCTTGCAGCCGATGGCCTCATTACGCTTCGGATGAATAAGGGAGCCATCGTGAACCGGATTGACCGCAAATTTATCCGGGATACCTTTGAGATGCGTATTCTCTTAGAAGGAGAGGCCGCCGCCAGAGCGGCGAAAAACGGAATGGAAACCGGCCAGCTTCTGGCCCGTCTCTGTCATATGCAGGATAACCTGAACTCCCTGACCCGCAGCGACTATACTTCTCTCAATCAGGATATCCATATGAAGATCTGGAACGCTGCGGACAATTTCAAGCTGAAAAGCTATCTCCTGGAGCTGTGGAACGGCCCCAGCACCGGACATTCCCTCCCCGAGGAGAAGGAACATTATCAGAAGTCCACCGAGGAACATATCGCCATCCTGAACTTCATACAAAACCGCCGGGAGGCCCAGGCCCGCAAGGCCATGGAAGCCCATATTTCCAGAAGCATGGAAAATATTTTAAAATATTATCCGGAGACGCCAATGGATCCTAGTTCCGTATCATAAGCCCGTCACCTGGCCGGTGAACCGTCTCTGACCTGGCGGGAGGCAGCCGTGCTGCCTCCCCGTCTCCGTCAATCCGCCTTTTTCACGGCTGCGATCGCTGCCCGCAGCCGCTTCATCATCTCATCCACATCTTCCTTTTCAATGATCAGCGGCGGTACAAAACGGATGACATTGGAACCGGCGCTGATCAAAACCAGCTTTTGCTTTAAAAGAGCCTCTGTCACAATAGGCCCAACCGGGCAGATAAATTCCAGCCCCTGGATCAGCCCCACGCCCCGGCGCTCTTTCACCAGGTCGCACTCCTCTGCCAGCCCGTCCAGCTGCTCTTTCAGATACCCGCCGATCTTCGCTGCATGTCCCGGAATATCCCGCTTCTTAAAAATATCCAGCACTGCCTTTGCTCCCGCCGTCACCAGAGGATTTCCTCCATAGGTGGTGCCGTGGTCTCCCGGGACCATAGCCTGAGCCGCTTTTCCTCTGGCCAGAAAGGCACCTACAGGAAGCCCGTTGCCCAGGGCCTTGGCCGTGGTCATCACATCCGGCTCCACCCCATAGCCCTGCCATGCAAACATGTGTCCGGTCCGCCCCATGCCGCACTGGATCTCATCCAGGATCAGCAGCATATCATGTTCATCGCAGAGTCTGCGGACCCCTTCCAGAAATTCCTGGGAAGCAGGGTAAATTCCCCCTTCTCCCTGGACGGTTTCCATGATCACAGCGCAGGTCTTGTCATTGACAAGAGCCTTCACACTGTCCAAATTGTTGAATTCGGCAAAACGGATACCGGGGATCAGGGGCTTAAAGGGCTCCTGATAATGGTCGTTGCCCGTCACCGACAAGGCCCCCATGCTGCGGCCGTGGAAAGACTGATGCATGGCGATGATCTCATGGTCGTGGCTTTGATCCTTATTGTAGGCGTAGCGGCGGGCAATTTTCAGCGCCCCCTCAATGGCCTCGGTCCCGCTGTTGGTAAAAAACACCCGGTCCATCCCCGATGCCGCCAAAAGCTTCTCCCCAGCCTCCACTGCAGGCCGGCTGTAAAACAGGTTGGAAATGTGGATCAGCTTGTCTGTCTGGTCCTTCACCGCCTGGGTGAACTCCGGGTCCCCGTAACCCAGTCCCATCACCGCAATTCCCGCGCCGAAATCCAGGTAAGCTTCTCCATTCTCATCATAGAGCCAGACTCCTTTTCCGTGGTCAAATACCACCGGGAACCGGTTATAAGTCTTATAAAAGGTTTCTTCCCCCCGCTCGATTACCGTCCGTTCACTCATGATAATACCGCTCCTCTCCTGATTTGATGATCGCCGTGCCGATTCCTTTGTCCGTAAAGATTTCCAGCAGCAGACAGTGGGGAATCCGTCCGTCCAGGATATGGACTCTGGAAACGCCCTCGTGGATGGCATCGATGCAGTTCTGAAGCTTGGGGAGCATTCCTCCTCCCAGGGAACCGCTGTTCACAAAATCCTGGGCCTCCTCCAGGGTCATCTCGGAAATCAGGGAATTTTTATCTTCAAAATCCCGGTAAACGCCCTCCACATCCGTCAAAAAGGCCAGTTTCTCCGCCTTCACAGCCGTGGCGATGGCACAGGCGGCATCGTCCGCGTTGATATTATAGGTCTGAAAATGCTCGTCAAAGCCGATAGGGCATACGATGGGCAGGAAATCCTTCTCCAGCAGGTCATAGAGGATTTTTGGATTGACCTCCGTGATCTCGCCCACAAAACCGATGTCCTGTCCCTGGGAATATTTCTTTTTGCACGGAAGCAGGAGGCCGTCCTTTCCGCTGATTCCCACAGCTTTTACGCCCAGCTCGTTTACCAGCTGGACCAGACTTTTATTTACCTTATTTAACACCATCTCCGCGATTTCCATGGTGGCCGCATCGGTCACCCGAAGCCCTCCCACAAACTTGGGCTCCATTCCAACTTTGCCGACCCAGCGGCTGATTTCCTTTCCTCCGCCATGGACGATAATGGGCTTAAATCCCACCAGCTTTAAAAGCACCACATCCTGAATGACCTTTCTCTTTAATTCCTCGTCTGTCATGGCGCTTCCGCCGTATTTTACCACCACGATCTTCCGGTTAAAGCGCTGGATATAGGGCAGCGCCTCGATGAGCACTGCCGCTTTCTTCATAATCTCCGGTTCCAGATTCATCTTCTTTCTCCTCCCTGTCTGATCCCGCCCTACTCTGATCCCGCCCTGCGGAATGCATTTCCTAGGAGCGGTAGTCCGCGTTGATTTTTACATAGTCAAAGGTCAGATCACAGCCCCAGGCCGTGGCCGTCTCCTGCCCCATCTTCACATCCGCAATGGCCGTTACCTCCGGGCAGGACAGAATCTTTGTGGCCTCCTCCTCGCCGTAGTCCAGCGCAACACCGTTTTCAATGATCTGCATGGAGCCGGCTGCGCTTTCAAAGTACAGATCCACCTTCTCCGGGTCAAACTGAACCCCGGAATAGCCCATGGCACAGAGGATCCTGCCCCAGTTGGCATCGTGTCCGAAAATGGCCGCCTTGGTGAGGTTGGAGGTAATCACCGATTTTGCCAGGATTTTGGCCTCCTCCTTCGTGGCAGCACCCTTAATCTGAACCTCAAAGAGGGCCGTGCACCCTTCTCCGTCCCCGGCAATTTTCTTAGCCAGGGTTTCATTCACATAATGGAGGGCTTTACAGAATGCCTCGTAATCCTCATTTTCCTGACAGATCTCCGGGTTGCCGGCCATGCCGTTGGCTAAAAGCAGCACCGTGTCATTGGTGGAAGTGTCTCCGTCCACGGAAATCATATTGTAGGTGTCCTCCACATCTTCTCTCAGGGCCTTCAGCAGAAGTTCCCTGGAAATGGCCGCATCCGTGGTAATAAAGCTTAACATGGTACACATATTGGGGTGAATCATGCCGGAGCCCTTGCACATGCCCCCGATGGTCACCGTCTTTCCGCCCAGCTGAAGGGAAACCGCCGCTTCCTTTGGCTTTGTATCCGTGGTCATAATGGCCTTTGCCGCCTCTGCCCCGCTCTCCGGACCGGGGGCCAGCTTCGGCGCCATGGCCCGGATGCCGCTGCAGATGCGATCCATGGGAAGCTGCATTCCGATTACACCGGTGGAGGCCACCAGCACGCTGTCCTCCGGGATCTTTAAGGCTTCCCCGCAGCACTTTGCCGTCTGTCCGCAGTAGTCCATCCCCTCTTTTCCGGTGCAGGCGTTGGCGATCCCTGCGTTGATGACCACCGCCCGGGCAGGCTTTCCTCCCTCCACCAACGCTTTATCCCACAAAACCGGAGCCGCCTTCACCACATTGGTGGTAAAGGTTCCTGCCAGGCGGCAGTTTTCCTCACTGTAAATCATGGCCATATCCGGACGGTCCTTATATTTGATTTCCGCAGCGGTGAAGGCCGCCTGAAAGCCCTTCGCAGCGGTGACGCCGCCTGATATCACTTGAAACTGCTCCATATCTCATCTACCTCCTGCTATTTCACAAAATTGGTAATGTTCTTTTCATTCAGTACAAACTCGTAGCTGTTGATGTCCTCCCGCTCCGTCCAGCCGATTCCCTTCCAGAAGGCGTTTCCCACCTGATTCTCCTTGAAGGCAATGAGGGTAATCTTGCTGACCCCCTCCCGGTGCAGAGCCTCCATGGCAGCCCGCACCATGCGGTAGCCGATTCCATGCTTGCGGTAGGAGGCTTCCACGCAGACATGGTAGAAACATCCGGTCCGGCCGTCATGACCGCAGAGGATATTTCCGATGACCCGCCCGTTCTGCACCGCCACCACACTGGTAGTGGGGTTGCGCTTCAGGAAGCGCTCCACTCCCTCCCTGGAATCGTCCACCGTCCGGATCCCAAAGCCCTTGATTTCCTTCCAGAGGGCATACACCTGATCGTAGTCCTCCATCTTCATTTCCCGGATGAGCACATCCATGGTTCCTGCCATGACAGGTTCCTCCCTTTCCTTCTGTGATTCTTCCCATCCTTACGGGAACATGGGAAGCTGCTTCAGACCGGTCTGCTCCGGCAGCCCGAACATCAGATTCATGTTCTGGACAGCCTGACCGGCTGCTCCCTTCACCATATTGTCGATGGCTCCCATCATGACAACCCGGTTGGTCCTGGAGTCAATCTTAAAATTCACATCCGCGAAGTTGCTCCCCTCCACCCAGCGGGTCTGAGGCACCATCCCCGGCTCCAGCAGGCGGACAAAATATTCATCTTTATAATACTTCTCATACGCAGCCCTGGCTTCCTCCTCCGTTACCGTTCCATTTAAAGAAGCGTAGGCCGTCACCAGGATTCCCCGGTTCATTGGCACCAGATGAGGAGTAAAGCTGATGGTCACCGGCTGCCCTGCCGCATAGGAAAGCTGCTCTTCAATCTCCGGCGTATGGCGGTGGGTTCCCACTCCGTAAGCCTTGATGCTCTCGTTGACTTCACAGTACAGATTGTCGGTCTTTGCTCCCCGTCCTGCGCCGGAGGTTCCAGACTTGGCATCGATGATCAGGGTGTTGGGATCAATAAGCCCTTCCTTTACCATGGGGTAGACAGACAGGAAGGAGCAGGTAGGAAAACATCCGGGATTTGCAATGAGCCGGGCTGTTTTCACCTTCTCCCGGTTCACCTCCGGCAGTCCGTACACAGCCTCGCCCAGAAACTGGGGAGACTTGTGCTCCAGCTTATACCACTTTTCATAAACCGACTGATCCTTAATACGGAAATCGGCGCTCAGGTCAATCACCTTTACCCTGGAAAGAATGTCTTCATCTATTAAGGAAGCGCACAGTCCCTGAGGCGTAGCGGTAAACACTACATCCACCTGGTCCGCCAATTCCTTTATGGCATCGTCCTGACAGCTCTCGTCTACTATTTTAAATAAGTTGGGATAGACGCTGGCGTACTTCTGGCCCACATAGCTTCTGGAGCCATACCACAAAATCTCTACATCATCCCTCTGCAGCAGCAGTCTGGCCAGCTCTCCTCCCGCATATCCCGTTGAACCGATAATACCAGCTTTTATCATAAATTCTTCATCTCCTCTCAGATTGTGTCTCATAATTATACATCTTATCTGCATAATATGCAACATTTTTTAAAAAGGCTATGTCACAACAAACAGTTGATAAATAGCCATTTTTATAGGGGAGTATCAGAACTCCCCTACAAACTGTTATTTGCAGTTATCTATACTCATTTGGAATTTCGATATGAAGTGTCTCACACAAT
>DWYS01000042.1 GCA_019118585.1 Candidatus Enterocloster faecavium
TCACGGTCTATTATTTTATCAGAGGAAGCTGGTAAATGCAAGCACTTTTTTCGCTTTTTGATGGATTTTTCGTCACCTTTCCCCGGATTCCTTCTTCGTCAGCCCTCTGGTATTTTTCTCCACCAACCGTCTGGGGACCATAATCTGATGACCGCAGCCCATACATTTCAAGCGGAAATCTGCCCCAACTCTCAGGATCTCCCACTGGCTGCTGCCGCATGGATGAGGCTTTTTCAGCTTTACGATGTCACCAACTTCATAATTCGGCTTTTCCATCATGATTCGCTCTCCTTCTTCCCTCCGGCCAAGATCTGGTCGATGCGCTCCAGTTCCTCCGGCGAGAACTCCGGCTGATTTAAAACAGCCGCATTTTCCTTCAGCTGCTCCGGCCTGCTGGCGCCAATCAGGACAGAGGTCACTTCCTTACGTCTCAGCACCCAGGATAATGCCATCTGAGCCATGGTCTGCCCTCTGCGGGCGGCTTCTTCGTTCAGCAGACGGATTTTCTCCAGATTCTCCGCGGACAGATACCGTCCTCCTATGCTGGTCCCTGCCCTGGATGCCCTGGAACCGGCAGGAATTCCATGGAGGTACTTGTCTGTCAATGCTCCCTGGGCCAGAGGGCTGAAGCAGATGCAGCCCACTCCCTCCCGGTCCAAAAGTTCCAGAAGGCCGTCCTCCACCCACCGCTCCAGCAGGTTGTATCTGGGCTGATGAATGAGACAGGGCGTACCGTTCTCTTTTAGGAGGGCGATCATCCGGGCCGCCTCCGGTTCCCGGTAGTTGGAGATTCCGATATAGAGGGCCTTTCCCCGGCGCACCAGGTCGGAGAGAGCTCCGGCTGTTTCCTCCATGGGCGTTTCCGGGTCCGGACGGTGGTGGTAGAAAATATCCACATATTCCAGTCCCAGACGCTTTAAACTGGCGTCCAGGCTGGCCGTCAGATACTTTCTGGAGCCCCAGTTTCCATAAGGGCCGGGCCAGCAGTCAAATCCCGCTTTGGTGGAAATCAAAAGCTGGTCCCGGTAGGGCGCCAAATCCTCCTTTAAAATCCTGCCCAGATTTTCCTCCGCCTTTCCCACTGCCGGAAAGCCGTAGTTGTTGGCCAGGTCAAAATGAGTGATGCCCAGATCAAATGCCTGAAATAAAATCTGCTTCTGTTCCTCCAGCGTTTTTTCCAGGCCAAAATTCTGCCACATTCCCAGGGAAATCCTGGGCAAAAGGATGCCGCTTCTTCCGCACCGCTTGTATTTCATCTGTTCATATCTGCTCTCGCAAGGCTGATACATAGGTTTGCTCCTGCCTTTCTGTTTTCTCTGTTTGCTGCACTTATACTCCCACAGCCGCTCCCAGGACTTCTCCGATTTTTCCGTTTATCACCAAATCCGCCATGGAATCCCTGGCTGTTTTATCCTTATTGATCAGGACCAGCCGTTTTCCCTGATAGTAGTCGATCAGTCCGGCAGCCGGGTAAACCACAAGGGAGGTGCCTCCCACGATCAGCATGTCCGCATTGCGGATGGCGTTCACCGATTTCTGAAGGATCCGGTTGTCCAGCCCCTCCTCATAGAGGACCACATCAGGCTTAATGGTCCCGCCGCAGCTGCACCTGGGAACCCCTTCGGACTTCAACACATAGTCCAGGTCATAAAACTGCCCGCAGCGGGTGCAGTAATTGCGGTGTACCGAGCCGTGAAGCTCCAGCACCTCTTTGCTTCCCGCCGCCTGGTGAAGGCCGTCAATATTCTGGGTAATCACCGCGGTGAGCTTGCCCTCCTGCTCCAGCTTCGCCAGTGCCAGGTGGGCCCGGTTGGGCTTTGCATCCGGAAAGAGCATCCGGTCCTTGTAAAAACGGTAGAATTCCTGTGGATTTCTCACATAGAAACTGTGACTGATAATCGTCTCAGGCGGGTACTTGTAGGTTTGATTGTACAGCCCGTCCACGCTTCTGAAGTCCGGGATACCGCTTTCTGTCGATACGCCGGCTCCGCCGAAAAATACAATGGAGCCAGACTGTTCCATCCACTGTTTCAGCAGTTCGATCTTTTTCTCCAGATTTTCTTCCATGTTTGATCGCCTCCTCAAAATTTTTCCGAATGGCTGCTCAGAGTGGCACAGCTTCTATATAAGAGCACCAATAGGGCATATCTTCCCCTGAGTTCAGCTCCTCCAGCCCTTTCTTCCCCTGGAGCCACTCCAGAAATTCCTGTTCCGTAAGGCTTAAAACCTCGGAGGAGATGAGAAATTCCGGTGTATTTTCCTCTTCATCCAGCAAAGCCGGCCCCTTCATGGCTGTCAGGATCGAATGCCGGCGGCTCAGTTCCCACTGATACAGCCCGCTTTTTACCGCTTGTCCGCCCTGACGTATATAAAGAGGCACCCGCATCCGCTCCACCGGGCTGTCCTCTCCAAGCCCCGCAGGAAACGGCTTTCCCTCTTCCAGCTTCCATTCCATGTTCATCTCTCCCTGAAATTTCGGGCCGCCTGAGAACAGGCGGCCCTTTTCTTCTACCAATAATTTATCATTTTTCCCGGAGGAATGCAACTGTCAGCCTGAACCTCTTTACAGGAAATTCCTTTCCTCAGGCCTGTGCCACCTCCTTTACCAATAAAAGCTTCATTCCGCTTTTCACCTGGTCATCCGTCAGCTCATTGGCCGCCATGACCGTTTCCGCAGTTGTGTGGAATTTCTTTGCGATCTCCCACAATGTGTCGCCGGGCTGGACAATATACCCCACGATCCCCGGCATCTGCTGCAGCTTCTGCATATCCATGGGGCCGCTCTGAATGCCGGTAATCACCGCAACCTCTGCCTGTTCCAGGACCAGCAGCTCCAGGGTGATCACTCCTTTAAGCTCCACCATGTCTCCCCCAAGCATCACCGCACCCAGCTGCTCTACGCCGGGGCTCAGCTGATAGACACTGTCCGGGCTGACTCCTCTGGCCTCTGCCTGGCAGTGAAAGGGTACCTGCTCTGTTGCCGCCTGGACCGGAGCGCGGTCATCGCTGGTCAGATAGAGAATGGTCACTTCCAGGACCCCGTCGATCTGAACGCTGTCCTCTCCGATCTCCACCTCATCGATCTTCACCACCCCGTCGCTGTGACAGATCTGAAGAACCCGGTCTGTCTGGGGCAGCTGCACTTTTTCGCCGATCCGGCATTTGCAGATATTTTTTGCCAGCACCCGGTCAAAGGAAGCGGCAGACCGTTCCGGCGTAATCTGGCTGCCGGTGGAATATAAGTCTCCCAAGAGCTCCAGTTCCTGTTCCTGATACAGCTTAATATCCAGCTCCAGCACCGCATCCACATCCAGCTGGCGCATCTCCCCGTCCGGATCCGGCTTTGCCTCCAGCCCCCGGTGGGCCAGACGCACATTTACCATGGGAATCATATCCTCACCGGCCTCAGCCAGTTCCAGCTCTCCCGAAAATGGAATGGTTTCCTCCAGCCACTGGACCGGCATATTTTCATCCTCTGCCTGGTAAATGGCAAACAGGTTCAGATCGCCGCTGATATGGATTTTTCCATCCAGAGGCTTTACCTGCACATCCCGCAGCTTCATTTCACGCCACAGGATCTGCCCCATATTGGGCTTGCCTCCTGAGAGGGTAAGCTCCTCCTTCATGCGGTAGGTGTCCTTGCGCCGCACTGCGATCGCTGCGGCCGTCACCTTCTGCTTCCGGAGCTGCAGCCCCTCCTCCTGGTCCTTTACATCCACCGCCGCCTCCACATCTCTCACAGTTTCCACCCGAACCTGAAGGGTTACGATAGCCTGGATTCCCAGTTTGCGGGAATTGATCATCTCCCCGTTTAAATCTTCCAAGATCCAGCTGACTCCTACGTAATCCTTTTCATCCAGCCCTTCCACATTCAGGCTCTCCTCAAAAGGAATGGAACCGGCCATGGTGGAAAGCCCTCCCGCCTCCCGGCGGTACAGGACACAGAACTCCAGCTTTCCCCTGACCGTTACCTTCTCCTCCTGATTCCGTACCGACTCGATCTGTATTTCTCCGCTGGACAGCATAACCTGGGCCATGTCCTCCATGGTATCCGGTACAATAAAATCATCGTCCAGCGTAAGCTGAGTCGTGGCATTTCCCTTAAACTGGTTCATATGTATCCGGTTTTTGATCAACTCCATATGCACACCTGCCGCTTCATACATTTTCTCTTTTAAGAAAATGTATGCGGTCAGTCTGCGGAATATTCGTCCAGAAAATGATGGCGCCTGCCCTTGCTCACATACCCCAGGCATGCGTCCAGGTTTACATTTTCCACACTCTTCATAATGTTGGCTTCCACAAAGGGATTCCGTTTCCTGAGCTGGCGGATCAGCTCCTTAATCTCCTGGCGCTTGGAGGTGTGCACAATATCGCCCCCTTCTTTCTCAATCCCCCGGGCTGCCAGCTCCCTGGCGGTCTGCTCCGTAAAGCGGCAGGCGCACTGGAGGAAATGCAGATGATTGTAGTCTTTCCAGGAAAGAATATGCTCCTCCTTCACAAAGTACAGGGGCCGGATCAGCTCCATGCCGGGGAAATTGGTGCTGTGCAGCTTGGGCATCATCGTGTTGAACTGACCGCCGTAGAGGATGCTCATGAGAATGGTCTCAATCACATCATCATAGTGGTGCCCCAGGGCAATCTTGTTGCAGCCAAGGGATCTGGCGTGGTCGTAGAGATACCCCCGGCGCATCCGGGCGCAGAGATAGCAGGGGGACTGGTCCACATCCGCCACGGAATTAAAGATATCCGACTCGAAAATGCGGATGGGGATATTCATCAGTCTGGCATTGGACTCGATCAGCCGGCGGTTGTCCGGATGATAGCCTGGATCCATCACAATAAATTCCAGCTCGAAAGCGGTTTTGCTGTGGCGGTTTAACTCCTGCATGCATTTGGCCAGCAGCATGGAGTCCTTCCCCCCGGAAATGCAGACGGCGATCCGGTCCCCCTCTTGTACCATCTCATACGCCTGAAGGCCCTTGATAAAGGGCCTCCAGATTTCTTTCCGATATTGCTTAATAATGCTTCGCTCAATGGCGACATATGGTTCATTTCTCATTCTTTTTTCTCCAGTTCACAAAGCCGGCGCTTCAGGTCTTCCACCTCCTGCTTCAGCTCTTCATATTCTTCCAGGGAAACGTGCTTCTTCTCCTTGGGAATGGAAACTCCGTCTTTTTTAATGGGACGTGCGGGGATCCCCACTGCCGTCACATTGTCCTCCAGAGGCTTTAACAGCACCGCATTGGCGGCAATGGAGCAGTTGTCTCCCACCTCGAAGGCTCCCAGGATCTTGGCTCCGGCTCCCACCATCACGTTGTTTCCCAGGGTGGGATGGCGCTTCCCCTTCTTGGTTCCCACGCCTCCCAGGGTAACGCCCTGATAGATGGTACAGTTGTCTCCCACCTCGGCAGTTTCTCCGATCACCACTCCGCAGCCATGGTCGATGAGGATCCCATGGCCGAGCTTTGCTCCGGGATGGATCTCGATCAGGGTGAAAAAGCGGGCAATCTGGGAAATCAGCCGGGCAATAAAGAACATCTTGTGACAGTAAAACCAGTGGGCAAACCGATGCCAGATCAGGGCGTGGACTCCCTGATACAAAAGAAACACCTCCAGGGCGCTTCTGGCAGCCGGGTCCCGTTCCTGAACCGCCTTAATATCCAGCCAAATATCCTTTAAAATCATATACCATCTGTCCTTTCCAAATCGCGTCTGCATAGGTCCTGTTCATAGAGAACAGTATAGCATATGCACCAGGGAATAAAAAGGACATTTTTGTGACTCCTACCGGAAGATCACCGGAAGGTCCGAATATTCCGTCCTGACAACAAGATAGGGATAGGACGTTTCCTCTCCTGCCTGCTCCCCTGTCTCAGGTCCCAGAAGCTCCGTATCAATGACGATGGAGTTTTCCGTCAGGTACAGTTCATGGACCTGGATGCTGTAGCTTCCTCCGGCCTGTTCCCCGTATCCCACAGTAATATAGAGAGAATCGTTGTCGCTGTAGGTCAGCTTAAAGGGGGACTGCTGTTTTTCCGCAATGATCCGGGCCAGTTCCTGGGGAATCTCATGTTCCGCCGCCACCGTAAATTCCAGGTCCCGGACCTTTTCCTCCTTAGGCGCGGTACATCCGTAAAGCAGCAGCAGAGCCGTCACGCAGCCTGCTGTCAAAAAAGCCCTGGTCCATTTTCTCTTAAATTCACTCCATTTCAAAGGTTCTGCCTCCCAAGTCTTCCAAATTCGGTTACTACCAATATATTTTGAAAGACTCCGGGATATGCGGCCGATTTTCCTTTTGCTATATCCAGTTGCTATATCCAGGAAGCCGCCAGCTCAAAGCTTCCGTTCAGCCTGAGCAGCCTGCAGCCTGCTGTGGCGATCAGATGGTCTCCTTTTTTGGCTGCCTGTCCGTTGATGGTCCCCTCCCCTTCCAGAATGTCCAGGATCATAAACGGATGGGGCTGAAGGATCTCCTGCTTTCCCCGTCCATTCCACCGTTCTACGGTAAAAAAGGGGCTTCTCACCAAAATGCAGCTGGTGTAGTCCCCGCGGCATACCTCTTCCTCCCTGGTGCGTTCCAGATGGCTGGGGCAGCAGATCACATCCAGACTCTCTTTCAGGTGAAGCCTTCTGGGCTTTCCATTCTGCAGCCGCCCGTAATCGTAAAGCCGGTAGGTCAAATCGCTGTTCTGCTGAATCTCCAGCAGCAGTGTTCCCCTGCGGATGGCGTGTACGGTGCCGGAAGGAATATAAAAGCAGTCCCCTCTGTGAATGGGAAGCACATTCAGCAGACGGTCCCACTGCTGTTTTTCCACCATATCCCTCAGCTCTTCTTTATTCTGAGCGTGATGGCCGATGATAATATCCCCGTTTTCCGGACAGTCCAGGATATACCAGCACTCGTTCTTTCCCCTGGCCCCATTTTCATGGGTCCGGGCGTAGTCATCATCCGGATGGACCTGGATGCTTAAATCCTCCTTGGCATCGATGATTTTCACCAACAGCGGAAATTCCTCTCCCGGCAGATTTCCGAAAAGCTCCCTGTGGCCGTCCCACAGCTCTTTTAAGGTTTTCCCTTCATATTCTCCCCGGTCCACCACGCTCAGTCCGTTTTCATTTGCACTGACTACCCAGGCCTCCCCTGTGTGGTCTCCATCCGTTTTATATCCGTAAATTTCCCTTAGCCTGCGGCCGCCCCAGATCACTTCCCGGCAGCAGGGCCTCATAAATATCAACTCTTCCATATGTTCCCTTTCAGAAGCTCTCATTTATTATTCTGAATGAAAGACTACCTGAACCGGCAGAAAAAGTCAACGTTTCCCAAAACTTTTTTCTCCGTCAGGTTAAAAAGCAGGCGGCCGCTGTGAGTACCGCCAGAAACAGCAGATTCCACAGGGTAAATATTTTTAAAAGGCTATGTCACAACAAACAGTTGATAAATAGCCATTTTTATAGGGGAGTATCAGAACTCCCCTACAAACTGTTATTTGCAGTTATCTATACTCATTTGGAATTTCGATATGAAGTGTCTCACACAAT
>DWYS01000043.1 GCA_019118585.1 Candidatus Enterocloster faecavium
AGACGACGAGGTAGATAGGTTAGAGGTGGAAGTACAGTAATGTATGGAGCTGACTAATACTAATCGGTCGAGGGCTTAACCAGAAGGTTTAGGGTTGCCAGAGCACTTAACGAGGTATTAACGAGTTTAGTGCGAGGCGTGTCAAAACACTTAGCGAGGTAGTATCGAGCTTAGAGTTTTGACGAGAATGGATGGAAGTGGTTCAATGTGTGGTTTTGAGGGTACGTAAAACCAATTAAATAGTTACATTAAAACGGTGAGGACGGGGTGTGGCTCAGTTTGGCTAGAGCGCCTGGTTTGGGACCAGGAAGTCGCAGGTTCGAATCCTGTCACCCCGATTTAATCCATATATGCGCGAGTGGCTCAGGGGTGGAGCACCACCTTGCCAAGGTGGGGGCCGCGGGTTCGAATCCCGTCTCGCGCTCTTTTTATTTTATAGCCGGAAGCCTTATTTTACAAGGTTTTCCGGCCTTTTTTCATTTACTTTTATGAGTCCTTGCTGGGGCAGAGTGGGGTAGAGGAAAGCAACAAAGAATGGACAACATCGATAGAACTGCATTTTTCCCATCCATCCGCAGCCATTGTGCCCGTATCATAGGTCTCAAAATGGATTTCCTCCATTTCTCCAAGTTCGTCTTGGCAAAACCGGAATATAGCTTCTTTATCGCTGTTTGTAGTATTATCAGCCTCTCCGCCATTTCCTGTTGTGTTTTTATCTGTGCCGGTGTTTTGTTCTGAAACGGCTGATCCGATTTGACCGGCAACACTTTCTCTGATATCATCGATGGCCTCTTTGACCTGTTCTTCATTCATTTCCTGCCCGTTTTCGTCATAATTATTGGAGTATATGCAGCCGGATGCAGATACGATCTGCAGGCTTATTATGAGAGCAAATGCCGCTTTTTTCATGGTATCTCCCTTCCTTGATCGGATGATTTCAGTATATCATATTCCTGCGATGATTTGTTGTATTTATGAGGTTTTTTGGCTTTTTTCTGCAATCTGCGCTCTTGATATAGAAGGAAAATTGTACTATAATAGGCAGAACGGCTGAAAAAGGACAGGAAGAAACGATGACAGGATTAGGAACGATCGTCAATATGGGGGCGATACTGGCGGGATGTGCGGTGGGTGTCCTGCTTAAAAGCGGGATTCCGGAGGCCATCCAGGATACGATTACAAAAGCAGTGGGTCTCTGCGTGATGTTTGTGGGGCTTTCCGGAGCGCTGGGAGGCATGTTTGTCATAGAAAATGGAGAGCTTGTAACCCAGGACACTATGGTGATGATTTTCGGTATGGTGGCGGGAAGCGCTCTGGGACAGTGGATTGATATCGAAAAACACCTGGAAGAACTGGGAGAGTGGTGCAGGGACCACATTCCATCAGGCCTGACTTCCGGCCCCTTTGTGGAGGCCTTTGTCAGCAGTTCCCTGCTGTTCTGCGTGGGAGCCATGGCGGTTGTAGGAGCTTTGGAGGATGGATTAAACCACAATTACAGTACATTGTTCGCAAAAGCGGTGATGGATGGAATCCTTGCAGTGGTGTTCGGAGCTTCCATGGGAGTGGGAGTGGCATTTTCGGCGGCCCCTGTGGGCATCTATCAGGGAACGATCACGTTGCTGGCCGGACTGCTGAGGCCCTATATGACGGACCTGATGATCACAAGGATTTCCTTTGTGGGCTCCATCCTCATATTTGCCCTGGGGATCAATATGGTTTTAAACAGCAAGATCAAAATCGGCAATATGCTTCCGGCAATCTTTATGCCGGTATTTGCATGTCTGCTGGGATTTTAGAGGATACATTTAGGGAGGAAAGACTATGAAATTTGCAAAGCGGATGGACCGTTTCGGAGAAGGGATTTTTTCATCTCTGTTAGAGATTAAGCGCAGAAAGGAGGCTGCCGGGGAGCGGGTGATCGATTTAAGTGTGGGAACTCCCAACATTCCGCCGGCTCCTCACATCCGGGAAGCGTTGTGCAGAGCGGCTGCCGATGAGAAGAATTATGTATATGCCATCAGCGACCAGAAGGCCCTGCTGGAGGCGGTTGCCCAGTGGTACAGAAGAAGATATGGCGTGACGCTGGATGCGGAGACGGAAATCTGTTCTCTGCTGGGTTCTCAGGAGGGGCTGGCCCACATTTCTCTGTCCATCGTGGATGAAGGGGAAACGGTGCTGGTTCCGGACCCCTGCTATCCGGTTTTCGGGGACGGACCTCTGATCGCCGGGGCAAAGCTTGCCTACATGCCTCAGAAGAAGGAAAATGGATATGTGATTCAGCTTCAGGATATCCCCACAGAGACGGCCAAAGCAGCCAAACTGATGGTGGTGTCCTATCCCAATAATCCAACGACAGCCCTGGCACCGGATTCCTTCTATGAGGAACTGATTGATTTTGCCAAAACATACGATATTATTGTTCTCCATGACAACGCGTACAGTGAGCTGGTTTTTGATGGAAAGACAGCCGGAAGCTTTCTCTGGTTTCCGGGGGCCAAAGATGTGGGCGTGGAATTTAACTCCTTGTCCAAGACCTACGGGCTGGCAGGTGCCAGAATCGGCTTCTGCGTTGGAAATCCGGATATAGTGTCTCATTTAAAACTGCTGAAATCCAATATGGATTACGGAATGTTCCTGCCGGTGCAGCAGGCGGCCATTGCGGCTGTCACGGGAGACCAGTCCTGTGTGGAGACTACCCGGAAGGCCTATGAGCGCCGGAGAAATATACTCTGCGACAGTTTTACCGAAATCGGATGGAAGATGGAGCGCTCCCAGGCGACCATGTTTGTGTGGGCCCAGATTCCGGAGGGATTTGAAAGTTCTCAGCAGTTTGTAATGGAGCTGGTAGAGAAGGCAGGAGTGATGGTGACACCTGGAAGCGCCTTTGGTCCCTCTGGTGAAGGATATGTGCGCCTTGCCCTGGTTCAGGATGAAGACGTCATCCATGAGGCGGTTCAGGCAGTGAAGGAGAGCGGGCTTTTAAGCCGGCAGCCGTAAGTTGACGGAGAGACGGTTATGAATTATAAGATGATTCTTCAGTATGAAGGAACCCGCTACAACGGCTGGCAGCGCCAGGGAAATACGGCGCAGACCATCCAGGGAAAGCTGGAGACCCTGTTGAGCCGCCTGACTGGTGAAGAGGTGGAGGTTCAGGGGTCCGGACGGACAGACGCGGGAGTACACGCAAAAGGCCAGACAGCCAACTTTCATTTAAAAAGCGTGTGGGAGCCAGGAAAACTGATGGAGGAGATGAATCGCTACCTGCCGGCAGATATCGGGGTTCTGGAGCTTGAGCAGGCCCCGGAGCGGTTTCACAGCCGGCTTAATGCCGCAGGGAAACTCTACCGATATCAAATCTGGATGGAGGGGAAGGCGGATGTGTTTTCCCATCGCTACTTCTACTCGCTTGGAAAAAAGCTGGACTGCAAAGCCATGGAAGAGGCAGCGAAGCTGCTGATTGGAGAGCGGGATTTTAAAAGCTTCTGCGGCAATGGAAATATGAAGAAGTCTACTGTCCGGCAGCTGAGGCAGATTGAGCTTCGCCCAACCTGGAAAGGGAAAGCGCTGGAGATTGATTTTGAAGGAAATGGATTTCTCCAGCAGATGGTCCGCATTCTCACCGGAACCTTAATTGAGGTAGGACTCGGTCAGAGAAATGCCGGGCAGATGACGGAAATTCTGGAGGCAAAGAACCGGCAGGCAGCAGGTTTTACGGCCCCGGCCCAGGGTCTCTGCCTGATGCAGGTGATGTACAACAAGGATGGCAGACCGGAAGGAATGCCGCGCTGACATAAGACGTATGGATAAAGGAGCGGGATCGATATGACAGATTTTCTCGTTAAGCGTTGCATTAAAGACTATAAACAGGTGGAGGATGCTCAGGTACGCACGGCTTACGGCACCCTGTCCAGCATTGTGGGAATTATCTGCAATGTGATTCTATTTTGCGCAAAATTACTGATCGGACTTCTGGCAGGAAGTATATCCGTAATGGCAGATGCATTTAACAACCTGTCGGATGCGGCTTCCTCTATTGTTGGTCTGGTGGGAGTGAAGATGGCGGAAAAGCCGGCAGATAAGGACCATCCCTTCGGTCATGGCAGAATCGAATACATTTCCGCTTTTATCGTGGCATTTATCGTAATCCAGGTGGGATTTTCCTTATTCAAGACTTCTGTGGGAAAGATTTTCCATCCGGAGGATATGACCTTCAGCTGGATTGCCATTGTGATTTTGATTCTGTCCATCGGGGTGAAGTTATGGCTGGCGCTGTTTAACCGGAAACTGGGAAAACGGATCAACTCCAAGGTGCTTCTGGCCACTTCTACTGACGCCCTGGGAGATGTGATCGCTACCTCTTCCACGATCCTGTCAATGGCAGTCTATGGAATACTTTCGGTGAACATTGATGGGATCGTGGGTATCGCCGTTTCCCTTGTGGTCATGTATGCGGGCCTCAACATTGCGAAAGATACGCTGGCCCCCCTGATCGGCGAGGCCATTGACCCCAAGCTGTACC
The DNA here is from genome assembly GCA_019118585.1 of Candidatus Enterocloster faecavium. Classification (GTDB taxonomy): domain Bacteria; phylum Bacillota; class Clostridia; order Lachnospirales; family Lachnospiraceae; genus Enterocloster; species Enterocloster faecavium. The sequence continues at coordinate 4,520 of DWYS01000043.1, forward strand.
GGGAGATTACCAATTTTGTGGAAAGCTTTGACGGCATTGAGGGCACCCATGACCTGATTATCCATAATTACGGCCCGTCCAGAAGCATGGCCTCTATCCATGCGGAGGTGCCGAATGATGTGGATATTGAGGTTTCCCATGAGATTATTGACCGGATTGAGCGGGAAGCCGGGCGGAGATTCGGAATGCTGCTGGTAATTCATATGGACCCCATCGAGACCCATGACCAGAGGGTCCAGGAATTTCACCAGATGGTGAAGGAAGTGCTGGAGGAGCTGGACAGCCGCCTGAAGTTTCATGATTTCCGGGTGGTATACGGCAAGGATCATGTAAATTTAATTTTCGATCTGGTGGTTCCCAGAGAATATAATGAAGCGGTTCAGGAAACCTTAAAGACGAAGATCAGCGCTATGGTGCGTGAGAGAGATTCCAGATGCGAGTGCGTGATTACGGCGGAAAACAGCTTTCTAGCAGAGGAATAAGGGCGCATAAAGTTCGGGCTGGTCTTTGAAGGGGGCTGCAATGACAGTAGAAGAACAGCTTTTGGAGGGAATCGCCAGAAAGGATCAGGAGGCATTTCGGGAATTTTACGGCCGGACGGTGCGGCCGGTTCACAGCTATATCCTTTCTCTCACAGGAAGCCGCCAGGAGGCGGAAGATGTGATGCAGGATACCTTCCTGAAAATCTGGACCTGCGCAGGAGAGTACCAGGCCAAGGGCAAGCCTTTGGCCTGGGTTTTTACCATTGCCCGCAACCAGTGCTATATGCGGTTCCGGGAGCAGAAAAAGAGGGGGGAAACCTGCTTGGAGGAACTGGAGGGGCCGGAGATGGGGGAGCACTGCCTGGAGATCGAGCAGGCTCCGGAGCGGCAGCAGCTTTTGTGGGCCCTGTCCAGGCTGAAGGAGGAGGACCGCCAGGTGGTGCTGCTGTACGCAGCGGCCGGGATGAAGCATCGGGAAATTGCAGGAGCTCTGGGAATGCCGCTGTCAACGGAGCTGGCAAAATACAGCCGGTCTATGAAGCGGCTGCAGGAGATGCTGAGAGGTCAGGAGCAGGGGAACACGGAGAGAGAAGAGAGCAGTCTGAAAGAAAAATCAGAAAAATGAAAAAAAGTGCTTGCATATTTTATGGTTTTGAGATATAATACATTTCGTTGTGCTGATGGGCTATAGCCAAACGGTAAGGCAGCGGACTCTGACTCCGTCATTGTGAAGGTTCGAATCCTTCTAGCCCAGCTTTTTATGAGGCAGATATTCAGAGTGAGATCTTCTGGATATCTGTTTTTTCATTTCAAAACGAAAGCATCTGCATTTCGCTCCGGGAAGGCCAAACAAAAAATCTGCCGCGCCAGGGAAGTAAACGCTGGCTGCGGCAGATTTTGTCTTTTTAAGAACATAGCTCCTTTAACGGAAGGTGATGCATACCGGGCTTCCCGTGGGAATGATGTTTAAGGTGGGAATCAGCTGACTGGTGATGGGGTCGAATTCAAACTCGATGATGGTGTCGCTGTCCTCGTTGGCCACATAGCATTTCCCGTTGGGACCGAAGCAGAAGAAACGCGGGGTCTTGCCCAGGCAGGGGAAGAAGCCCGTATTTTTCAGATAACCGGTGAAGGGGTCAATCCGGTAGACGGAGATGCTGTCCGTGTAGCGGTTGGAAACCAGTACATGTCCGCCGTCCGGGCTGATCATAACCTCGCTGGCATCGGAATAGCCGGTAACCGTTTCCGGAACGGTGGAAAGCTCCTGAAGGGCTCTCATGCGGCCGGTTGTTTGGTCAAACTGGAAATACAGCACCTTGTTGCCCTTTTCCTCGCACATGTAGAGCCAGCGGTTGTTGGGATGCATGGCTGCATGGCGGGGCTCATCCCAGGTTCTGGAGAGAAAACGGTCCGTTTCCGTAAAGCTGCCGTCCTGAGGATTGTATTTCAAAGCTCTCATCTGTCCGTAGCCGTTGACCCGTCCCTGAGCACAGGCAAAGAGATAAGTTCTAGTGTGATCCCAGAGACACTGGTGAATGGTGGAGACCATTCCCTCTTCTTTTCCTTCATATGTAAATTTGGCGCAGATTTCTCCCAGACTTCCATCGGGGTTGCGGTTGATGGTGTACAGGCTTCCGCCCTGAAGAGTGGCCACAATCACACGGCGGTTTTCCTTGTCTACGGTGATATCCACCGGATTCTTTCCGCCAATGTCAATGGTGTTCAGATGCTTTAAGGTTCCGTCCTCCAGAATCTGATAGCTGGATACCAGGGTCAGATCTCCGTGGACGCTGTAGAGATATTTCTGTTCCAGATCCAGGCACTGATAGCTGGGGTTGTCCTCTACGAAGAGACACTGTTTTTCCTCCCATTTCCCATTGGGAAGAATCTCATAGACCATCAGGCCCTTGCCGCGGGCGTTGCGTTTTTTTGTGGTTCTGCATCCGACATAAGCGTACTTCATAGCTGTGTGCTTGCTCCTTTCCATTGTTACGTTTTCCATATATTTTTTCCATATATTTCTTGATAGGCTTATTATAGGATAAGAAAATATACTTGTAAAATTCGTATTTTTATATGAGGATATAAATAAAATGTCGGGGAATCATGAGAGATAAGGAAAATATTGGAATCATGGATTTGTAAAATGTACACAAAGATAGAAGGCAAAAAAATACAAAATAGACAAAAGACTGCGCATTTTCCTCATTGAGACGGCAATGGTGTTATGCAAAAATATCTATTTTACCAAGGTGTTTCCCTCTGATAAAATAAGAATCATCAAAAATGATTTGGAGGGATCGAGAATGAATATGGCAATCGCTTCTCTGATTGCGCTGGCACTTTCAATCGTGCTGGGCTTTGTAAGAAAACTGAACGTTGGAATCGTGGCAATCGCTCTTGCCTATATCATCGGCATCGCCTATGGACTGAGCGCCAAGGATATTACCGGCGGCTTCAGCTCGTCCATGGCCATGACTATGATTGGAGTTATGTACTTATTTGCTATTGTCAGCAAGAACGGGACCCTGGAGCTTCTGGCTAAGAAGATTACAGGTCTGGCACGGGGAAACCGCTATCTGCTGTATGTGGCCATCTATGTGATCGGAATCATCCTTTCCGGTGTAGGGCCGGGAGCGATTCCTACTCTGGCGATCGTTCCGGTGCTGGCCATCCCGGTCGCATTGAAGGCAGGCATGAACCCCATCCTTCTTTCCTTGATCGGCCAGATGGGTGCACAGTGTGTGCGGATGTGTCCCATTACTCCCGAGGCAGTGGTGGTAAGAGACCTGATGGTGGAGCAGGGACTGGACGGCAATACCCTTCCCGCCATGTGGAGCCTGTGGGCAACGGAAATCGTCATGATCATTGCAGCCTTTATCTTCTTTAAAGGATGGAAATTTGACAAGCCCCTGGAGAGCGTGGAGCTGGAGGAGACCGATCACTTTTCACCGAAGCAGATCTTAACCTTGATCGGACTGCTGGCCATGATCGCAGGTGTGGTCGTATTTGGCTTTGATGTGGGACTGACCAGCCTGGTAATCGGTACAATCCTCTTGGTATGCGGCTGCGCAGATGAAAAGGTAGTGATCAAGTCCATTCCGTGGAATACCATTCTGATGGTCCTGGGTGTAGGCGTTCTGATGAATATCGTTTCCCTCTCCGGAGGTGTAGAACTTTTGGCTGGCTCGATTTCAAATGTCAGCAGTGCGTCCACCATCAGCCCCATGATGTGCCTGGTGGCAAGCGTGATGTCCTTCTTTGCTTCCGGTCTGGGCGTTGTGTTCCCCACTCTGGTGCCCACAGTTGGAAGCATTGCAGCGGAATTCGGTGGAGCGATCAGTCCCATAGAGCTGATGGCATCTGTGGTGATCGGCGGAACAGTAGCCGGATTTACCCCCATTTCCACAGCAGGCGCTCTGATTCAGGCCGGTGTATCCCAGTTCCCGGAGGTGGAGAATAAGTATTCTCAGAATAAGATGTTTGTGGAACTGTTTATCATTGCCTTCCTCAGCACGTTCATCAGTGTCGCAATGGCAGTCCTCGGAGTATATGGGGTGATCTGCGGATAAATGGCCGGGACATTCGCCTCTCCCTGCTGTCTGGACCTGCGGTAAGGTATTGAGAAAAAAACGCTCAGCTGTTATAATTAAATAGATGTGCCAGGGCTCTGCCGGGGCCCTGGCTTTTGTGATGCAGCGAGGTTTGGACTAATTCAGGCAGGGGTGTTATAATTGGATACAAAACAGATACAGTACATATTGAAGGTAGCAGAATGTCAGAACATCACACGGGCGGCGGAACAGCTGTTTGTCTCTCAGCCGGCTCTGAGCCATTTTATCTCCAAAGCAGAGGAGGAGCTGGGGGCGAAGATCTTTAACCGTGGGACAACGCCTCTGACGCTGACCCAGGCAGGGGAGCGGTATGTGAAGACGGCAAAAATGATACTGAGCCTTCAGGAGTCTTTAAAGCAGGAGATTGAGAATCTGAAGGACTGCAGGAGCGGGGAGATTACGCTGGGACTCTCGGATATGCGGGCCACTACGATGCTCCCGTTCATTCTTCCGGAATTCCGCCGCCTGTACCCCAATGTCACCATCCGCACGGTGGAGTCCTCCAGTAAAGATGTGGAGAACAACGTGCGCAGCGGGGTGGTGGAGATTGGCATTATCCCGCTGTATGATTACGGACAGGATTTATCTTCCAGCGTGCTCTACGATGAGGAGCTTTTGCTGGTCTCTTCATCGGACCTTCCGAGCAATCACGGGGGGAGCCGCAACTGGGTATCCATCGGGGATATGACAGGATGTGATTTTATCCTTCTCAAAAGGGGCAACCGCATCCGCAGGGCGGTGGAAGCGATTTTTCTGGAGCACGGGGTAAAGCCAAGGACCACCGTAGAGAGCAGCAACAACATGACCGTGTATATGATGGCGGCGGCCGGAGTTGGACTAGCCATTGTTCCTGATTCGGTGGTCCGGATCATGAATCCTCTGCGGATCCCCAGAGTGTACTCCATCGGAAAAGGGGGCTTTCACTGGAATATTGGCGCCATTTGGCGGGAGGATATGGTATTGTCCGGGGCTCACACGCAGCTGATTCGTCTGCTTAAAAACCGCTATGTATAAGGGGGTTGGAGGGAGCTGGAGTGCTGCGGGGGAATGGAGCAGCTGGGAGGGATGATGGACTGCTCCGGGGAAAAAAGAAAAATGTAAAAAATGGCAAAAAGTGCTTGACTATTTTCTCTATTCCATATATAATCCCGTCTTTGACAGTTAACAGAAGAAAAAATCGCCGTATCCCTTGTATTTACTGGGCTGCAGCGATTTTTTCGTTGTTACGGACTATAGTAATTTATTCCTTCCCCTTACTTTTTTTCTGGATTGTTC
>DWYS01000044.1 GCA_019118585.1 Candidatus Enterocloster faecavium
GCCAGGGGAAAGAAAACAGGCTTTGTTCAGGTGGTCTTGTACCGTCCCTTCTCCGCAAAGTACCTGCTGTCGGTTCTGCCGGAGACTGTGAAAAAGATTGCAGTTCTGGACCGGACCAAGGAGCCCGGAGCCATCGGAGACCCGCTGTACCTGGATGTGTGCGGCGCTTTAAATGAGTGGGACCACAGCCCGGCAGTCGTAGGGGGACGTTACGGTCTGTCCATCAAGGACACCACACCGGCTCAGATCGCGGCTGTTTTTGACAACCTGGAAGCGGAGGAGAGCAGGAATCATTTTACCGTCGGCATTGTAGATGATCTGACATTCACCTCCCTGCCGGTAGGACCAGAGCTTCACGCGGCGGCACCGGGAACCATCAGCTGCAAGTTCTGGGGACTGGGCTCAGACGGAACTGTAGGAGCCAATAAAAACTCCATCAAAATTATTGGCGACCATACAGACAAATATGTACAGGCATATTTCGAATACGATGCCAAGAAATCCGGCGGTGTTACAAGATCTCACCTCCGCTTTGGAGACCGGCCTATTATCGGCAGTTATCTGGTAAAGCATGCGGATTTTGTGGCCTGCCATAATCAGGCTTATATGAGCAAATATGATATTGTTCAGGAGGTAAAACCGGGCGGCACCTTCCTTTTGAACTGCCAGTGGAATGGGGAGGAGCTGGAAAAGGAGCTTCCGGCAGCGGTCAAGCGCTATATTGGCGAGAACGGCATACATTTTTACGCCATCAACGCAGTGAAAATCGGCAAGGAAATCGGCCTTGGTAACAGAACCAATGCAGTGCTCCAGGCAGCATTTTTCAAGCTGGCCAACATCATTCCCATCGACCAGGCTGTTGTGTACATGAAGGAGGCAATCCGCAAGACCTACGGCAATAAGGGTGAGAAGGTAGTAGCCATGAACGAGCAGGCTGTGGACAGAGGATGTAATGAGGTAGTGGAAATTGCTGTTCCGGATTCCTGGAAGACTCTGGAGGCCGTGCCGGAAACGATCGACGAGAACCTTCCTGAGTATGTAAAAACCATTGGGATTCCCATGAACAAGCTCCGGGGAGACAGCCTTCCTGTCAGCGCCTTTAAGGATATTCCGGATGGGACCATGCCGGTGGGAACTTCCAAGTATGATAAGCGCGGAGTTGCAGTGGATGTGCCGGTCTGGGACCCGGAAAGCTGCATTCAGTGCAATCAGTGTTCTCTGGTATGTCCCCATGCGGCGATCCGTCCGTTCCTGCTGAATGAAGAGGAGGCGGCAAAAGCACCGGCATCCTTTAAAATGACTCAGGCTAAGGGAAAACAGATGGAGAATCTGAAGTTTGCCATTCAGGTGGACCCGCTGGACTGCATGGGCTGCGGTGTATGCGTCAATACCTGCCCCGCTTCCGGAAAGGCGCTGAAGATGGCATCTCTTGCCAGCCAGATGGGAGAAGCAGACAACTGGGAATACGCGGCCGGATTAAAATCCAAGCCCAACCCCATGGACAAATTTACAGTGAAAGGAAGCCAGTTTGAGCAGCCTCTTCTGGAATTCTCCGGGGCCTGCGCCGGCTGTGGTGAGGCGGCCTACATGAAGCTGGCTACCCAGCTTTTTGGAAGCAGGATGATCGTGGCAAACGCTACCGGCTGTACCCAGGCATGGGGCTTTGTACCGCCCAGCCTTCCCTATACGACCGATCAGGAGGGCAGAGGTCCGGCTCTTTCCAACTCCCTGTTTGAGAACAATGCGGAGTTCTCATTAGGAATGTGTCTGGCTATGGAGCAGCAGAGGGCTCATCTGGCGGAAATTGTAAAGAAGCTTCGGGAGACGGCGGATGATGAGAATCTGAAGGGAGCCATCGATGGCTGGTTTGAGGCATACGAGGAGCACGAGGAGAGCGAAAAGGCTTCCAGAGCACTGCTGGCAGCGCTGACAAAGGCGGATTTGACAGAGGAGGCAGCAAAGCTCAGGGATGAGATCCTGGATTCCAGGGAACATTTGTCCAGGAAGTCTATGTGGATGTACGGAGGAGACGGATGGGCTTACGATATCGGATTCGGCGGTCTGGACCATGTGATCGCCTCCGGAGAGGATGTAAATATCCTGGTAGTGGATACGGAGTTATATTCCAACACCGGCGGCCAGGCATCCAAAGCTACTCAAAAGGGAGCTGTAGCCCAGTTCGCCGCTTCCGGCAAAAAGGTGAAGAAAAAAGACTTGGGGATCCTGGCTATCCAGTACGGCTATGTGTATGTGGCTCAGGTGGCTTTGGGAGCCAATCCAGCTCAGCTTGTGAAGGTGATGAAGGAAGCGGAAAGCTATAAGGGACCATCCCTGATCATCGCCTACGCCCCCTGTATTAATCACGGTGTATCAAAGGGAATGGGCTGTTCTCAGCAGGAAGCCAAACGTGCGGTGGAAGCTGGTTACTGGAATCTGTATCATTTTGATCCCAGAAGAAAGGAGCAGGGTTTAAATCCCTTTGTGCTGGATTCCAAGGAGCCCAAATTCAACCTGGAGGAATTCATGATGGGAGAAGTCCGTTTTGCATCCCTGACCCGTACCTTCCCGGAGGAGGCAAAGAAGCTTTTGGCAGAGGCCCAGAAGGATGCAAGAGAAAAATATGAGCAGTACCGAAAAATGGCAGAGGAGAGCTAAAGGAGAAGAACAGAATGAAGAGCTTTCAGGAAGTATTTGAAAAGATCAAGGGAGGGGAGGTGAAACGGATTGCGGTTGCGGCAGCAGCGGACCGGCCTGTTCTGGAAGCGGTGAAGGCAGCCATTGATTCAGGGCTGGCAGAAGCGGATTTAGTTGGGGATGAAGCCGGGATACGGGAAATTGCCGCAAAAATCGGCCTGAATCTGGAGCTGGTGAGAGTCATTCACCAGCCCGACCCCAGGGCCGCGGCCCTGGAGGCGGTCCGCCTGGTCCACAATAAAGAGGCCCAGGCGGTGATGAAGGGCCTGGTGGGAAGTGCCGACTTTCTCCGTGCGGTGCTGAATAAGGAGTGCGGACTGAGGACCGGAAAAACATTAAGTTCTGTGGCGGTTGTAAAAACAGAATCCATTGACCGCTTCCTTCTTATTACAGACGGGGGCATGGTGATGTATCCCACATTGGAGGAAAAGGTCCATCTCCTGGAAAATACGGTTCCCGTTTGCAGGGCGTTAGAGATTGAAAATCCCAAGGCAGCAGCGGTGTGCGCCGTGGAAGTGGTTAATCCGGATATGCAGGCGACACTGGATGCGGCCGCTTTGACCCAGATGAGCCGGAGGGGGCAAATCAAAGGCATTGCCGTGGAAGGACCGCTGGCCCTGGACAATGCCCTGAATCCGGAGGCGGCAGCCCACAAAAAAATCACAGGAGAGGTGGCTGGAAAGGCCGATGTGCTCCTGATGCCGGATATCGAGGCGGGCAATATTATGTATAAATCCCTGGTGTACGGCGCCAAAGCCCAGACATGCGCGCTGATTATGGGAGCGGCTGCGCCGATTATCATGACCTCCAGGGCGGATTCGCCGGAAACCAAGCTGAACAGCATTGCGGTAGCCCTTTTAACAGAGGTAAAATAGGGAAATAAAATTTGGAGGAAATTTATATGAGGTATAGCGAACTGATAAAAACAGAGCCTGGAACAGAGGCCAAGCTGGAAATAGACCTGCTGGTGATAAATGATGATCTTTCTTCAGAAATTGTCAAAGGGCTCCGTCAGAAAAAGGCTTTTGACCCCTCCAGAGTGCTGATCGTGGCAGACCAGGTGGCTCCGCCAAACTCTCCGGAACAGTCCGGCGTCTGGCATCAGCTGATGGAGCTGGCCAACGAGCAGGGGATTGAGATTCAGGCCGGACGCGGGATGACCAGTACCTTCCTGACCGACGGGAGACTGAAGCCCGGACAGACGGCAGCAGCGGCTAATTTGACTGTGGCAGCGGCGGGAGCTGTGGGAGCTTACGGCATCCAGGTCAGCCAGGAGCAGTTGGTTCATGCCTTTGAGACGGGACAGGTGACAGCACAAGCCCCAACGGCGGAAGCCGTATGCCTGACTAGAAATCTGGACGGAGCCATGGCTGCAGATGCAGGCCTGGAATTGATCCGGAAAATGGGGCTTAAAAAATCAGGCTGCCTTCTTACGGTTTCCGGAACAGAGGATTGGTCCCTGGAGGACAGAACAACGCTCTGCATTCTTCTGGCTCAGACTGGTGCTTGCCCGGTGATGACCGGAGAAGCGCAGGAAGGGGCTGCGGAAATGGATCTATCCACAGTAAAGCCTATGGCGGCCCTGTCGAATAGCTATGAAACAATTTTGCCGGTATCGGATGTGAAGCCTCAGGATGTCAAGGTCGTATTTATCGGCGGCAGTGCAGGAGGAAGCTTTGAGAACATCCGCATGGTGGCGGAGGCCCTGGCAGAGACTAAAATTGCCTACGGTGTGCGTCTGAGTGTTGCGCCGGCCAGTGCCCAGGTTTACCGTCGGATTGCGGATGCAGGATATCTTTCCCTGATCTTAGATGCCGGAGGACTTGTATTAAATCAGTGTGCAGATCCGGAAATTCAGTGCAGGGTGGGTGTCAATGAAACTATGGTATCCAATGACTGGAAAAATGCGCCCGGATATGCAGGATACGATTCCTCTCAGGTAATCATCGCTTCCACCAAAACAGCTATCCGGGCGGCGATGACAGGGAAAATCGGCGAGAAGAGTCTGGCAAAAGAGGAGCAGAAAGGCGAGAAGAAGGCAATTGTCCTGGAGGGCAGGTGCTGGAAGTTCGGAGATGACATTGATACGGATATTATTATTCCGACCCAGTGGGTGTGCGTTCCAATGGACGAGATGCGCCACCACGCTTTTGAACCCCTTCGTCCCGGCCTGGCGGACCAGCTGAGGGAGGGAGATATCATTGTGGCGGGCGACAATTTTGGATGCGGCTCTTCCAGGGAGATGGCTGCAGAGGTGATCGCGGTCAACGGAGTCCGCTGTATCATTGCCAAATCCTTTGCCCGCATCTTTTTCCGCAATGCCATCAACAACGGTATTCTGCTGATCGAGTGTCCCTCCCTTCCCGATGAGGTGCAGGAAGGGGATGTAGTGCGGGTTGAGCTGAACCGCCAGATTACCTGCAACGGAAAGACCTATCCCATTGGTAAGATCCACGAGAATCTCTATGAGATTATTGCGGACGGCGGTCTTGTAAAAAATATTGAAAAGAAAGTAAAAAGGGGTCTTTTATAGGAGGTACTTATGGGACATACATTGGCTGAAAAAATTATTATGAAGCATACGGGGGACAGCCACCTGGCTCCCGGCGACCTGGTGATCGTGGAACCGGATTTTGTGGTCATCCATGATATCTATACCGAATCCATGTACCAGCGTTTCAAGAGCATGGGTCTGACAAAGGTGTGGAATCCGGATAAGATTGCCATTATCCATGACCATCTGATGCCCGCATGTCTGCAGCGGGACCCGGTAAACCTGAAGGTAGGATATGACATCGTAAAGGACCTGGGAATCCGCCACTTCCATCCAACTGGAGGAATTGTCCATCAGCTGGTTCCGGAGCTGGGATACGCAAAGCCGGGTACCATCGTCTATGTGACGGACTCCCATACGCCTACTTATGGGGGAGTGGGATGCTTTTCTACTGGAATCGGACACACGGAAATGGCTTCCATATGGGGAACCGGCCAGATGTGGATGCGGGTACCCAGCGCTATCAAGATCCAAATTGAGGGAACCCTTCCAAAATATGTGTCCGGCAAGGATATCATCCTGCGGGTTCTGGGAGATCTGACTGCTTCCGGAGGCACTTACAAGTCTCTGGAATTCTGCGGAAGCACCGTTGCGCAGCTGTCTATTGAGGACCGGTTGTGCATCGCTAATATGGGCGTGGAATGCGGAGCAAAGGCCGCCCTGTTTGCCGCAGATGAGAAGACCTGTCAGTTCTGCGGCTGCCGGATGGAAGATGTGGCCTGGGTACACGCCGATGAGGATGCGGTTTACGAGCGTACTCTGTTCTACAAAGCGGAGGAGCTGGAGCCGGTGCTTTCCTGTCCGCCCTATGTGGATAATGTTCATCCCCTGCGGGAGGTGGAGGGAACCCCGATCAATCAGGTATTTTTGGGCTCCTGCACCAATGGACGGCTGGGAGATTTGAAAATTGCAGCAGAGATTATTGGAAAACGGAAAATTGCGCCGGGAATCAAGTTCGTGGTTACGCCTGCTACCAATAAGATTATGAAGGAGGCGGTGGCAGCCGGATACATTCAGACTTTGGTGGATGCGGGAGCAATGGTGACGCCTGCCTACTGTTCCTTCTGTGAGGGACGCAGCATGGCTCTGCTGGACGATGGGGAAGTATGCTTGGGAACGAACAACCGGAATTTCCTGGGAAGAAACGGTTCTCCAAAGGCACAGGTATACCTGTCTTCATCTGCGGTGGCGGCAGCTTCGGTTCTGACGGGGAAGATTACGCACCCGGATCATATTTAAGTTCCAAATAGAGGGGGAAAATTATGGCGAAAAGTGAATACCGCATCTGCGGCATGAAAATTCCTTATTTTGTTGTATTTTTTGTAGTTGTAATGATTACGGTGTATATGGGATTTATGCCCACCGTCAATATTTATTCGAACGAAGCCGGCAGCTACGTTGCCACAGACTATGTGGCTACGGTGGCCTTTCTGATGGCAGTGGGAGGACTTTTGTACTGGATCGGAGGCACGGTCCCCATCTTAAATGATTATCTGGGAGGCGTCTGCCTGCTGCCCTTGCTGGGATGTTCATTTATGGTATTCGTGGGCCTGGTTCCGGATGATTTGAAAAACGGTGTCAAGGTCCTGATGTCCGGCGGCTTTCAGAATGTATATATTGCGCTGCTGATGGCCGGATCCATTCTGGTAATGGACAGAAAAATTATCCTTAGTGCCACGGCCAGGTACATGCCGACCATCCTGGGAAGCCAGTTCTGTGCCCTGCTGTTCTGCGCGATCGGAGGCCTGATTACCAGCTTCGGTGTGACCAATGCCCTTTTTGATGTGGGAGCGCCCTGCATGTCCGGCGGATCCGGAGGCGCCCTGGTTACGATTCCGACTCTGTATACCAATCTGACGGGAGTGGACATGACAGTCAATTCCGGGCGATACATGTGCTATGTGTCTATTTCCAATGTGATCGCCATTGTTTTGGCAGCGGTGGGAGGAAAAGTGACGGAGAAGATGAAAGGAATGAACGGACGGGGAGAGATTCTCCGCAAAAACAGCGGCGGAGGCATTCAGGAAGAGAAAAAGCGTCCTTCCTCATCTCTGGATTATGCCGCCCTGGGGTCCGGGATCTTTATGGGCCTGGTATTTTACCTGATGGGCTGTATTGTAGGCGGAATCCCTGGCCTGGATACTATTCCCAGCCTGGCCTGGACGATCATCTTTGTGATCGCGGCAAAGTGTACCGGTGTTCTTCCGGAAGACCTGGAGAACAACTGCGTGTACGCCATGAATTTTGCATTGAAGGCTCTGTTCCCCATGCTGGCTGCCGGAATCGGTATTAACTCGATGGATTTCGCCGCCCTGGGCGAGTATTTCAGCCTCGGTGCCTTCATCGTGATCTTTATGGGAACCTTCGGTGCTCTGTTTGGCGCCATGCTGTTTGCAAAGCTTTCCGGACTGTGGCCCTATGAAGCGGGCGTTACGGCGGGACTGTGCTGCTGCAATATCGGCGGTTCCGGCGACCTGGCGGTGCTGTCCGCGGCAAACCGCATGAACCTGCTGGCTTTTGCCTCTATTTCCACAAGGATCGGAGGCGCACTGATGGTCATCTGGATTGCCCTGCTGTGGCCGTTTTTCCATTAACCTAAAATTCTTTGCAAGGAGGAAGATGCAATATGGAAATGTTTCGCTCTGGGATTACGCTCCGCTGGCTGAATAACGCGGGCTTTGAGATGATTCTGCCGGATGGAGCCCACCTGCTGGTGGACCCCTGGCTGGATGAAGCTCAGATTTATCCCTATCCTCTGGAAAAGGTGGAGCGGGCGGATTATGTACTGCTGACCCATACCCACTATGACCATGCTCAGAGCATTGGAAGAATTCAGAAAAAGTTTCCCCAAGCGGCGATTTTTGTAGGGGATTTGGCTGCAGAAGAACTTTGCCGGGAATATGATTTGAATGTGGAACGATTGTTCCGGGTCAGAAGCGGCGAGGTTTATGAATTTAACAATGTGAAAATCGAAGCCATTGCAGCCCGCCATACAGAATCAAAGGGAGGAAACTACTGGGACCGGGGATACTGCATACAGCCGGACGGTACCAGAAAGGCCATTGAGTTTTACGGCTCTCTGGAGATGCTCAATTACCGGATAACAGCCGGGGACGGTTCCCGCGTTGTTATATGGGGAGGGATGACTACGGAGGAACAGATCCACCGTATGGCCCAGTACGGAGTCAACGACATTGCCATTATGCATGTAAGCCCCAAGCAGGACCATGAAATGTTTGCCCAGCTGGTAAAGGCCATCCGGCCCAAGGTGGTGATTCCCCATCACTATGACATCTGGGATACGCTGTTTGCGGCCAGACCCGATATCCTGAAAGGGCTTCAGCTGCCGCCGGACCGGCTGAATGCGGAATCGGTACTGAAAATGATCCAGGAGAATATTGAAAATACCTGCGGGAATGTAAGGTTCTTTATTCCGGAACATCACAGATGGTACCGGTTTGGGTTAGGAGTAGAAGAAATGGGGAAATCCTGAGAAAAAACGGAGCGGATCTTGAATCTGCTCCGTTTTTTAACCGTTGTGTGCCTTATAATCCTCGCCCCATGCCTGCATGGCGTCCAGAATAGGCTTTAAGCTGCGCCCCAGCTCTGTCAGGCTGTACTCAACCCGGGGCGGTACTTCCGCAAAAACACGGCGGTTTACCAGCCCTTTTTGTTCCATGTCCCGGAGCTGTGCGGTCAGCACTTTCTGTGAAACACTGCCAATGGATTTTTTTAATTCTCCAAACCGTTTGGTTCCGGGCATTAAGTCCCGCAGAATCAGGACCTTCCACTTGTCTCCAATTAACATCAGTGTTGTTTCTACCGGACAAGCCGGCAAATCTTTTGTCTCCGGCATTCTCACCGCTCCTTTCAATCGTTTCAAATCGAATGATAGTTTCATTTTAACACCGGGAAGCAGAGAATGCAAACTCTATTCAGGCTTCTGCAGCTCAACGGTCTGCCGGAATTTTCCGGGCGTCATGGAGCGGAAACGCAGGAAATTCCGGGTAAGGGTCTTTTCTGTATGGTATCCCACCTCCAGGGCGATTTCCAGAATGGTCTTATCCGTCTGGAGGAGAAGTTCTGAGGCCCGGTTGACCCGGACAAAGTTCAGAAAATCGGAAAATCCCATTTCCACCTGATAGAGCAGAATCCGGTTCAGCTCCCGGGGAGACATGTGAAATTGGGCGCCAACGTCCTTTGGGCGCAGGTCCTCGCTGTAGTGGCGGTATATATAGGAGACAAGGGAGTAAAAATCCCGCCGGTCCCGGATATGGCAGATATTCCCCACATTCTGATAAGTATTGCGGAATTCGTTGGCATTCATTCCGATTCGGGTCAGAAAGACTTTGCTGATATGGGCGCTGTCTACAAAGCCCAGTATTTCTGCCAGCTCCTCCAGAGTGAAATCCGTGTACAGCAGGTAATTAATGGTTTTTCCGATGCGCATCTCACTCAGCAGGTCGAAAAAGGACAGGCCGGTGGTACTGGTGATGTAGGCGCTGATTGCAGACTCGCTCATGAAGAAGATTTTGGATAAGTTGGCCAGGGTGATTTTCTGATTCAGGTGGGTGTACAGGTAGAGCAGAATCTGGCTTGGGTCAATGGTCTGGGAGGCAGACTGGGGCTGCTCCTGGTTCTGGGAGCGGATAAAACAGATGATAATTTCGATCAGCTTGTTGGTAATGTATAAATTTCCTAATTCCCGGTGGGCAGGGAAAGGTTCCTGAGGGGAAGGGGTGGAGTCCAGCCCGATTTCGCTCTGAATCTGCAGAAAAAGACTCCGGACGGAACCGGCCGCATCGGGCTTCAGATGAAGCACCGGATCTTGGGCCATGGCCTGGGTAATGGAGATGGCTGCGTTTCCGGGGTTGTAAAAGGTCTTGATGATCTCGTTGATGTTGTCAAAGTAGTATACCAGAATGAAAAACTGCAGAGGAGATTTTACATCCACAATGTCCGTAATCTGCCAGGGCAGAACCGACACAAGGGTACCCGGCTTCAGCTCATAGGGGCGGTTATTGAGCAGCAGGGTAGCTTCCCCGCTGTTGATCAGCCAGAACCGGGACATAGGATGGATCAAGGGAGTGGTAGGTTCTGATACAACTTCAATGTCAAAGCTGCAGATTTTATTTTCATCCTGCATGGAGCAGTAGAGGCTCTGCATAGGTACGATTTTTGTCATGGTCAGGCTCCTTTATTTTGGCTGGGATTTAAGAATGCTCTGCCGCCCATTTCTTGAATTAATAAAATAATTATAGAAAAAAAGTGTACCAAGCGCAATACGAACTTCCTTCTTAATTTTTGCATGGGCCTAACAGATTTCATGCTCCTGTATGCCCTACAGGTGTTGTGATGGCCGGATCTGCTGCTGCACCCGGAGCTTCTGCCAGAAATTCAGCAGGAGTTTGCTTTACGGAAGATACAAAAAACGCATGACAGATAATAATTCATAAGTATTAGACTTTTAAGACGCGATTGGCTAAAATGGAAGTGTTCTCAATAGGAGGATGCTTCCATTTTTTGAAGGCAGGATGAATTGAACATAGAGAAAACAGATAAGGGGGAAATAAGAAATGAAGTACACGAAACTTGGAAATTCGGAACTGACAGTTTCCAGAATCTGCATGGGCTGCATGGGATTCGGGGATCCGAACAACGGGCAGCATACCTGGACCGTGGATGAAGAACACACCAGGGAGATCGTGAAAGGCGGGCTGGATCTGGGAATCAATTTCTTTGATACGGCGATGGGCTATCAAAATGGAACCAGCGAGGAATACTTGGGCCGGGCCCTGAAGGATTTTGCGGACCGGAATCAGGTAGTGGTGGCGACCAAGTTTGTCCCGAGAACCAACCAGGAGATTGAAGAAGGCGTTACAGGCCAGGAGCATATTGAACGGATGATTGACCAGAGCCTGACCCGGCTGGGAATGGATTATGTGGATTTGTATATTTATCACATGTGGGATTATCAGACACCTCTTTATGATATTATGGACGGACTGAACAGGGTGGTGAAGGCAGGAAAAGCCCGGTACATCGGCATCTCCAACTGCTTTGCCTGGCAGCTGGCTAAGGCGAATGCCCTGGCCAGACAGGAGGGCTTTGCACAGTTCGTGTCCGTACAGAGTCATTACAATCTGATTTTCCGGGAGGAAGAGCGGGAGATGGTTCCCCTGTGCAGGGAGGAGAATATTGCCATGACACCCTACAGTTCCCTGGCGGGCGGCAGACTTTCCAAGCATCCCGGCGAGACCTCCAAGCGTCTGAAAGAGGACAGCTATGCCCATCTGAAATATGATGCCACAGCTGTGGAGGACCAAAAGATCATTGATCGGGTTGCCGAGCTGGCAGACCGGAGGGGAGTTTCCATGACGGAGATTTCCCTGGCCTGGCTTTTGAGCAAGGTTGCGGCTCCTGTGGTGGGGGCAACCAAGCCCAGCCATATGGAAGGAGCAGCCAGGGCTGTGGAGCTGGAATTGTCGCCGGAGGAGACTGCGTACCTGGAAGAGCCTTATGTGCCTCACAGACTGGTAGGCGTTATGGTCCAGAATACGGCCTCCTCGGCAAAGGAATCCCATGTTTGGTTTAATGGGAAACAAAAAACAGAATAAGCATTTTGCGGGAAAATGCTAGGCAACCGGCGCCATCAGGACCTTTCCTGTTCCCCGGTATACATTGACCAGTCCCTCTCCGGAGGCAGCGCTTCCCAGGAGGGATTTGCCGGAGCGCTCCACCGTAAAGTCCAGGCTGCCGCTCCAGGCAATGGCCATATTGCCGTCGATTTTCAGGACATCGTTCTGAAGGGTGATTTCGATCAATTCCTCCTTGGGGCAGGGGGATTCCAGACACAGCACGCCCTCTCCGGAAATTCCGAGGTTGAAGAGGCCTTCCCCTCCTGCCACGGCGGAGGAAAGGTTGGAGCGCATGACTGCTTTGTGCTTTAAACGGGAATCACAGGCCAGAAACAGTCCGTCATCCAGAACAATGGAGCCGTTCCAGTCTTTTAAGTCCACCAGCAGCAGAAAGCGGTAGGTGGGCTCCAAAACCAGGGTGCCGCTTCCTTTGTATTCCGGCTTGATGGCGCTCTCACCGGTTACTTTTCCACGAACGGCCTTGCCGAGAAAGTCGCCTACGCCCTTCAGGCCGGTGGTGCTGTTGACATCGCCCACCATCCACTGCATGGCTCCGGCCTGAACGGTCAGGTCTGCTTTGGTCAGATCACAGATTACCTGACGTTTGCGCACATTCATGGCGGCGCTGAAGTAGGCGGCCTGGGCATTTTGGGGAGACACACTTAAATCTCTCTGATATTCTACAACGGTGAACGGCCCCATGGTTTCCAGAATTTTAATGTCATCATTGTTGATAAAGTTGTCGATTCGATACATGGCGGTGAAATCCTCCTCCTTATTGACAATTGGCAGCAAAAAATGCACCTATGATACCATCATACTGGAAATGGATCAAAAAATATGTAGATAAAAGCTTAAATTTTATTACGAAATTCTGTATAGGGACTGCTGCGGTTCGGATCAAGGACAGCGGAAGAATCCGGGAAAAAAGTTGACTTTCCATAAGCTGCCTTTTATAATGGATAATGACGGTTTAATTGGAAATGGCCGCAGAAGCGTCCGAAAATCCAGAAGGATGGGGCTGGTTCCCCTTTATTTGCTCTGATTTGATTAGATAGTACCAGGAAGGTATGTTTTTTTGCGTGAAAAGACATGCCTTCCTGTTTTGTTATGAAACAGCTTAAAGGGTCAGGAGGTTGAAAATGGATATTAAGGAAATGCTGAAACGGGTTCAGAGCGGCGCTATGACCATTGAGGAGGCAGAAAGTGAGCTCAAGGATCTGCCGTTTAAAGATTTGGGTTATGCAAAGCTGGACTACCATCGAAAGCTGCGTTCCGGCTTCCCGGAAACGGTGTTCTGCCAGGGAAAGCCGGATGAATACCTGGGCAGGATTTTCCAGGAGCTGTATGAAAAAAACGGAGAGGTCATGGGAACCAGGGCGGATGAGCGGCAGTACCGGCTGGTAAAGGAGGCTCTTCCGGAGGCGGTTTATGACCCCATCTCCCGGATTATCCAGGCCCGCAGAGGAGAAGCTAAGAGAGAAGGCTGCGTGGCAGTGCTCACTGGCGGGACTGCGGATGTGCCGGTGGCAGAGGAGGCAGCTCAGACGGCGGAATTCTTCGGCTGTTACGTGGAACGGATTTACGATGTGGGAGTAGCAGGGATTCACCGGCTTTTAAGCCAGAGGGAGCGTTTTCAGAAGGCGAACTGCGTAATCGCGGTAGCCGGTATGGAAGGAGCGCTGGGAACTGTGGTGGCCGGACTGGTGGAGAATCCGGTGATCGCGGTTCCCACCTCCGTGGGATACGGGGCCAGCTTTCACGGGCTTTCCGCTCTTTTGACCATGCTGAACTCCTGTGCAAATGGAATCAGCGTGGTGAACATAGACAACGGATACGGGGCAGGTTATCTTGCCACACAAATAAATCGATTGGCGGTGAAATGAAGATGGAGAAAATTTTATATTTGGAGTGCTATTCAGGAATCAGCGGAGATATGACAGTAGGGGCCCTTCTGGATTTGGGGGCCAGCCGGGAGCGTCTGGAAAAGGCGCTGGAGAGTCTGCACGTAGACGGATACCACCTGCATTTTGGGAGAACGAAAAAGTGCGGCATTGACGCCTATGATTTTGACGTCCACCTGGAGGAGGACGGACACCATCACGGAGAGGAACATCTTCATGAGGAAGACCATCACCATGAGGAGGAGCATCACCATCATGAGGAAGACAATCACCATCATGGGGAAGACCATCACCATGAAGGAGAGCACCATCATCCCCACGTTCACCGGAATTTGAATGATATTTATGAGATGATTGACCGGATGGAGGAGAAGGAGACGGTGCGCCAGCTGGCCAGGAAAATGTTCCGGATCGTGGCTGAGGCCGAAGCTAAGGCTCATGGCCTGCCGATCGATCAGGTTCATTTCCACGAAGTGGGGGCCATTGACTCTATTGTAGATATTATCAGCACGGCGGTTCTGGTGGACGATCTGCGGGTGGACCGGGTGATCGTATCTCCGCTGTCAGAGGGAAGGGGATACGTCCGCTGCCAGCACGGGGTGATGCCGGTGCCGGTACCGGCTACCGCAGGAATTGCGGAGGCTTACGGCTTGAAACTGTGCCTGACGGACAATGAAGGAGAGATGGTAACCCCTACGGGAGCGGCTATTGCTGCGGCGCTGGGGTCAGGAAACCGGCTTCCGGAGCGTTATGTGATCCGGAAAGTGGGAATCGGCGCAGGCAACAAGGATTTTAAGAATGCCAATATTCTGCGGGCCATGATCCTGGAGCCGGAGGAAGAGGAAACGGGGAGAAAACTCTGGGTTCTGGAAACCAATATCGATGACTGTACAGGAGAGGCTTTGGGCTTTGTAATGGAGCAGCTTTTAAAGCAGGGGGCAAAGGATGTATGGCATACGCCCATCTATATGAAGAAGAACCGTCCGGCCGTACTGCTGTCGGTACTCTGCAGTGAAGGGGACCGGGAGACTATGGAGGAAATCATCTTCATCCACACGACTACCATCGGAATCCGCCGGTATCAGGTGGAGCGGACCGCCCTCAAGCGCAGGGAGATCCAGGTGGAGACTCCCTGGGGGCCGGCGTCTGCGAAGGTGTGCAGCCGCGGAGGCAGACCCTGGGTGGCTCCGGAATACGAGAGCGTGAAGTCCATCTGCGAGAATCAGGGAATTTCCTTTGAGCAGGCCTACCGCACCATCCGGAAAATAGGAGAGGAGATGGAAGAGTGAGGGAGCCGAAGACAGAAAAGCTGGAATCCATTATGGACGCTTTGACGGATCAGGATTTGGCCCTGGCCTTTTCCGGCGGGGTGGACAGCAGCCTGCTCCTAAAAATGGCGGCGGACCGCGCTGCAAAGAAGGGGACCAAGGTATGGGCAGTGACTTTTAACAGCCGTCTCCACCCGGCCTGCGACCTGGAAAATGCCCGGAAGGTGGCAGAGGAGCTGGGGGGGATCCATGTGATCCTGGAAATCGATGAACTGGAGATGGAAGAAATCCGCAGCAATCCTGTCAACCGCTGCTATCTGTGCAAAAGAAATCTGTTTCAGACGCTGAAGAATTTTGCCGGGGAAAAGGGGGTACAGGTTCTGGCAGAGGGAACCAATGAGGATGACCTTCATGTTTACCGTCCGGGAATCCGGGCGGTAAAGGAGCTGGGAATCCGAAGTCCTTTGGCGGAGGCAGGACTGACCAAAGAGGAGGTGCGCCGTCTGGCAGCGGCTTTCGGAATCTCAGCCGCCTCCCGGCCTTCCACTCCCTGTATGGCCACCCGGCTGCCGTACGGAGCCCGTCTGGACTATGGGATTCTGAAAAAAATCGAGGCGGGAGAAGAGATCCTGCGCCGGATGATCGGGGGAAATATCCGCCTGCGCCTTCACGGACAGGTGGCCCGAATCGAAGGGGACCCGGAACGTTTTCCCGCGATTTTACAGCAGTCCGGCGAACTGGTCCGGCAGCTGAAGGAACTGGGCTTTGTGTATATCACCTTGGATCTGGAGGGGTTCCGGTCCGGGAGCATGGATGTGGGACTGGAGGAGAAGGAGACAGACCGGGCATAGGCAGAAGAGATAAACCGCTCTTCTGTGATACAAAAAAAGCATAAGACATGATAAAAGATAAGCATTAGACGGGAAAGAGAAATGTATTTATAATGTAAGAAAAAGTGCAGCGGCAAGGAGGCTGATACCATGAGCAGAACACTGGTAGCATATTTTTCGGCCAGCGGGACTACAAAAAGAGTGGCAGAGAATCTGGCAAAGGCAGTTGGGGGAGATCTGTATGAGATTCGGCCGGAGACGCCCTATACACAGGCGGACCTTAACTGGATGGACCAGAAATCCCGCAGTTCTGTTGAAATGAAGGATAAATCCTTCCGCCCAGGCCTGGCGGACCGGAGTGCGGATATCGAAGCCTACGACCGGATTTTTCTGGGCTTTCCCATCTGGTGGTATGTAGCGCCAACGATCATTAATACGTTTCTGGAGAGCTACGATTTTTCAGGAAAAACCATTATCTTGTTTGCCACCTCCGGAGGAAGCGGGTTCGGAAATACGGTCCGGGGGCTTTCGGACAGCTGCCCGGGGGCGGTCATCCGGGAAGGCAGGCTGTGGAACGGAAATCCTTCTGTTGACACATTGAGACAGTGGGCGGAGAGCCTGTAAAAACTTTGAAAATGGAAGAAAGGGATGGTTTTTATGAGAATCAGCGATAAAGAACAATTTGATCAGGAAAATGTATTTGGATTAGGGAAGGAAAATTCTGCTTTTGCCCAGTATTTTGTAGGAAACTCTTATTTGAATCCTCTGACGGACCCTGCAAAATGCAGCCTGTTTTTGGCAAATGTAACCTTTGAGCCCGGCTGCCGCAATAACTGGCATATCCACCATGCCAAAAGCGGAGGCGGCCAGCTTTTGATCTGCACGGCAGGAAGCGGCTGGTATCAGGAAGAAGGAAAAGAGGCGGTCAGCCTGGAGCCGGGAACGGTTATTACCATTCCGCCGGAAGTAAAGCACTGGCACGGGGCGAAGAAGGACAGCTGGTTTTCCCATATCGCGATCGAGATCCCGGGAGAGGAGACATCCAACGAGTGGCTGGAGGCGGTAGATGATGAGGCCTACGCGGCTTTGGAAAAGTAAATCATGAGATAGAAATAAGCGCTGTCATGGCAGCCGGAGAACGTAAGATATTGAAAATCCGGTGTCTGGCGGCGCTTTGTCTGTTCCTTTGCTCAGGAAATCCAAACCGGGACCGCGGGGGGATTCAGTGAGGATCGAGAGTCAGCAGGAATCAATTGGTTCATTAACAAGTGGTTGATTCTCATGTATGATAAGAGCCAAATATAAATTGCATAGGAAAACAGACAGGGACAATGAAGTCTTCCAAGACACATTGTCCCTGTTATTTTTTAGCTACAACAATCATAAAGGAGGAACCGCATGCATTTAACACCCAAGGAACAGGAAAAACTGCTTTTACATCTGGCCGGTACATTGGCAAAGGAGAGAAGAGCCAGAGGATTGAAGCTTAATTATCCGGAGGCGGTAGCTTATATCAGCTCCGAACTGATGGAAATGGCGAGAGATGGAAAAAACGTAACGGAATTAATGGAACTGGGGAGGAAACTCCTCTCAAGAGAGGATGTGATGGAGGGGGTAGCGGATATGGTAGGGGAAATCCAAGTGGAAGCAACTTTTCCCGATGGTACAAAACTGGTTACCGTTCATAATCCAATCCAATAGCAGAAGGGGGAATGTCATATGAAAATAGGAGAAATCATGCCTCTTGACAGAGAAATAGTCTTAAATGAAGGAAAGCCAACGGTTACTCTGATGGTGGCGAATATAGGGGACCGGCCGATCCGGGTAGGATCGCATTACCACTTTTTTCAGGAATATGTTTTGTATTTTACTTTCATTTCCAAAAATGGTATACTAAGAAAAGCGAAGATATAAAAATAATTCTGAATTCCACAACTTCTGTTGTGATTTAATATAGTTTGCTTAATTATATAAAGTATATATATTGTATTTTGGGGAAAAATCAAATAAAATGTTAATAAACGAAGAAAAAAATTTTTTTCTTTGGAA
>DWYS01000045.1 GCA_019118585.1 Candidatus Enterocloster faecavium
GTTTCCTCGTCCAGAGCCGAAAGGTCCACCGCGGAAAGGTCTCCGGAAAATTCCCACTTTAACATCCCATCTTCATCCTCCGTCGGCCCGTCGTCCCAGGAAAGACGTTCCGCAAGAAAGACTGCCTCATCCAGGGCATCTCCGTCATTTTTGTCAAAATAATAGACGACGGTCCCATCCTCCATAACCGGAAGTTCGGTATCCAGGCGGATAGCGGAAGAATAATTAAAGTCATAGAGATTTCTTCCATTCAGCAGATAGCTTGTTTCTACCGCCGCAGTTGAGCCGAACGCCCAGCAGGTATTGGTCGCTTCCTGATTTCGGACCGGAGGCACAACGCCCACCTGACGCAGGTCAAAGGCATCGGGGAGTTCCATATCCAGCTCATCTGTCAAAAATGGCTCGATGGGGGAATCCCCTGTCCGCGTCTGCAAAATATGTCCGTCCAGAACCTGTTCTGTTTCCTGCTCTTCGGATTCCCGCTCTCCTGTTTCCTGATCCCCGTCTATCCCTCCTTCCTTCAGGGAAAAATACTTGTCCGGTTTTATATCCAAAACGGAAATCCGTTTTGTTTCCCCTTCTTCCAGGGAGGGGTCCTGGCACAGCGCCTTCATGGAAAAATAGCAATAATAGTTACTTGAGCCGTTATCCGCCTCAAATCCGGTTCCCATATCAATCCACGATTCCCCTTCTGCCGGGTCATAAAGAAAACTTACCCCCTCTTTACTCGGTATGTTGGCGATCAGCCTGTTGTTCATGACCATAGGGATTTTCAGTTCCTCGCTTTCGTCATTTTCCAGACGCAGGATGATCTCAAACGGTTCTCCCGGTTCAAGCAGAATCGTCTTGTCCAGGCGTGCGGTATAATATCCCGCGTACATCTTATCTCCCGAAGCATAAACATTCTCTTCCAGCCATGCCGTCTTTCTCGCATTGCTCGTGCTTGCCGTATCAGGAACTCTGAGGATTACATCATCTCCTATGGCGTAGCGGAAATTCTCCCTGGAATAATTGTCATCCCAGCCCACGATCACCACCTCGTGGTTCTGCTGCGGATTAAAGCCCCAATCAAATTCATTTGCCAAAATGACAGCGGAAGGGTCATTTTTAGAACCGACAAATAAATTCCACCCGCTGTAATAATAATTCTCCGGATCTTCGCAGCTCAAATTTGACCACAGGATTCCGGTGGTTACCCCTCCGTAGGTCATGACCGCATTTTTCAGATGTTCCTCCCAGCCTGGATTTTCCTCATCCATTCCATAGCGGTCAATATAGAGATAACGCGGCGGAAGGGCAATTCCGTTCTGCACATGAAGCAGAGGCGCATGCTCTCCCTTGTAGACAATCCCCTCATCCTGGAGATATTGATCATACTCTTCAAATGTTTCATTCTCTTTCAGCGGCCGGATATCCTCCATAGACAGGACATCTTCTTCCACCGGTCCCAGCCAGGAGGCATAGTAGCTTTGGGGCATCGGATAAACTCCCCCTTCGCTGACACCTTTGCCCGAATTGCTGGGGGTGGCCAGCTTTTCCCAATAGATTGGAGTGACGCCGTCTCCTTCGCCGTAAGAGTATGTATAGTCAGGGCTGGTGCCGTTCAGCTGATACGGCGAGTCCGTCCCCTGAAGGGCAGCCACCATATGGAGCTCCGAAAAATCCGTTGCTCTTACGGCTGATTTGGACAGATCCATTTTCTGAATGGAGATCGTAAAGGGCTGCGGTTCCCTCTCATCCTTCATGGCGTATACTCTGAGAAAATACGTTCCTGCCGGAACCTGCTTTTCCACTATTCTCTGTCCGGCTCTCCTGTGGGAGCTGCCAAGCCTTGACATGGAGCTGTCCAAAAGCTCCGCGCCGTAGGGATTGGAGCTGTCCTCATATGTCACCGATATGGACAGGTCCACCCTGTTTTCGATCGAAAAAATATAATAGACCTCGTCATAGCCCTCCGGCATCCAATCCTGAAAACGGGCCGGGAAACTGACAAAGGACGTATTTTCAGCGGAAAGTACCGGTCTGGCTTCCTCGTAGGTTGCAGCCCCTGCCGCGCAGATTCCATTGGAGAAGGCCAGCAGCCCCGCAAGAATGACTAATCCAACTTTTTTTATTGTTTGAGTAAAATGATAATGCCGCATAAGATGAAGGGCCTCCTTTATTTTTTTCATTCGCCAAATGGGATGAATGTTCAGCTTTGGGAACAAAACTCGCAAAAGTAATATATCATAGAGCAGCACAAATTACAGCAAAAATGTTTGATGTCAACACTTTTTCGCCAGTTCTTCCTGAAATATATTCATGCCGGCCGTAGGGCTTACTGTCCTCATAAGGCTCCATGTCAATAGTTTTTGACATTTCTGTAAAGACAAAAGGGCTGCCGCCGAGTTCATCCCGGCACAGCCCTTCTATTTAGCAAATATCCTGTTTTTCATGGCCTCCGGCCAGGTCAGCGGCTGCTATCCAAGCGCAACCATACTGAATACCAGCACGAACAGCGCGATTGTCTCGCAGAGACCTACAACGGTGATGTACTGGGCAAAGCCCTTTCCCGTTTCAGCCATGGCGTCCGCGCCTGCCGCTCCGGCCTTTCCCTGGATAACAGCGGAACACGCGATTGCCACACCGGCGCCGAGACCCAGGAACAGCTTCAGCGTCGGGTCCGCGCTTGAGCCCTGCATGGTCTGCATCAGTAGGAAACCATAGATCGTCTGTGTCAGAGGTGCGCCTGCAAATGAGGTAAGGATGAAGGGAGCCGACTTGTTGCTCATATAGCACTTCTTCCATGCTCCGATACAGGTGGTTCCCGCAATCACAACGCCGATACAGG
>DWYS01000046.1 GCA_019118585.1 Candidatus Enterocloster faecavium
TCCTCCGCGGGCATCTCCTCCAGACGTCCGGACAGCTCTCTTAACGCCTCCGCCCATCGGGAAGTGGAGTCCGCCATGATCGCCACATGGTATCCCATATCCCGGTAATACTCAGCCAGGGTCAGGCCGGAGTAAAGGCTTGCCTCACGGGCTGCCACCGGCATGTTGGAGGTATTTGCGATCAGGGTGGTCCGGTCCATCAGGGGATTTCCGCTCTTGGGGTCGATCAACTGGGTAAATTCCTCCAGCACCTGGGTCATCTCGTTTCCGCGCTCTCCGCAGCCGATATAGATAATCACATCCGCGTCGGACCATTTTGCGATCTGATGCTGCGTCATGGTCTTTCCGGTTCCGAAACCGCCGGGAATGGCTGCCGTTCCGCCTTTTGCCAGAGGGAACATGGTATCCAGAATACGCTGTCCCGTGATCAGAGGTCTGGTAGCCGGGAACCGCTTTGCCGTAGGTCTTGGTGTCCGGATGGGCCATTTCTGTGCCATGGTCAGCTTCTTCTCTGTACCGTCTCTTAACTGCAGGGTCAGGAGCGGTTCCACAATGGTGTATTCACCATCTTCCACCACATCCAGCACATAACCCTCCACATCAGGAGGCACCATCACCTTGTGCATGATCGCTCTGGTTTCCGGAACCTCTGCGATGATGGTCCCGGGCATCAGACGGTCGCCCTTCTTTACCGTCATATGGGTCTTCCACTTTTTCTGGGTATCCAGGGATTCCACGGACAGTCCCCTTCCAATATAGGGGCCGCTCTGTTTGGCAATGGCGCTCAAAGGACGCTCAATACCATCGAAAATATTGTCCAGAATACCAGGGGCCAGGGTTACGGATACAGGAGCACCGGTTCCGGTAACTTCCTCCCCCGGTTTTAAGCCGCTGGTTTCCTCGTAAACCTGGATGACGGTTCTGCCGGAGGTCAGTCCGATCACCTCACCTACCAGTTTTTCATTTCCTACATATACCATTTCATTCATCTTGAATCCGGGGTCCCCGTTCAGATAGACAATGGGACCGTTGATTCCGAATATAACACCTGTCTTATTCACTTCCCTTGCCTCCTAACTCAAACTTAAAGTTGTGACGGGCCTCCTCCAGTCTGGTCTGGAATGAATTGTCGATTAAAATATGGCGTCCGGGAATGACCGCCCGGATCCCGCCCAGAAAGGAATAGTCGCTGATGCGGATTGCCACACCCATGTACAGAGAAATCCGGCGGGCCCGCTCTGCATCTGACGGGTCCATATAGATGGTAAATGCCTCGTCGCCTGCAAACTCCTTTGCCCACTGCACCTGGCGCTCCAGGAACTTCTCATACTCCTCTGTTTCCATAAAGTTGGCCAGATAATCTCTCAGTTCCACAAACAGCTTGTCCTTCAGTTCGTCCTGACGGTGTCCCGCCTCACGGCGCAGATCCAGCTGCTCAATGGACAGCTTCTTGTTGATTTCCCGCTCCAGCTTTTCCGTTTCCATCTTTACCTGCAGGTCGGCATTCTTTTTCTCCGCCTGCTTATGTTCTTCAAAGGTTTTCTCCAGGGCCTTCATGTAATCGTCCAGCATGCGGTTGCTGCGTTCCCTGGCGTCTTCCATACAAATATCCTGAAAATGCTTCAGTTTTTCCTCGATTGTCAAACTGCCACCTGCTTTCTATCCTTTTTGGCAACTGTCCTACAGCTTCAGACCAATGGCCTCATTCACATAGGAAGTGATGAAATTGGGCTTGCGGCCGGTGCCGTGCCGGTCCGGGATCTCTACGATCAAAGGGAGCTTGCGCTCCAGCTTTACATTGTCGATAATCTCCGGAAATTCCCTGCCGAATTTCTCCGTCAGCAGGATAATGCCAATGCTCTTATCGGCCAGGGCATGCTCCAGCTGCTCTTTCAGCTCTTCCCGTTTATGGACCACAGCGCCCTCCACTCCGGCCAGCCGCATGCCGGTCAGAGTGTCGATGTTGTCGCTGATCAGATACATCTTCATGCGCTTACAGATTGCCCAGGATCATAAAGGAAATGATCAGGCCATACAGACACACACCTTCGGCAAGCCCTACGAAGATTAATGATTTACCAAGGATGGAGCTGTCCTCGCTGATGGCTCCCAACGCTGCGGAAGCGGCTGCAGATACGGCGATACCGCCGCCCAGGCAGGACAGTCCGGTGGACAGGGCAGCAGACAGATAACCCATACCGGCTGCGGATACGGCTGCGCCTTCAGTGGCAGTCTCAGCAGCTAAAGCGGTGCCGTTAAACATCATAACGCCTGCAAACACCATGGTTCCGAAAAACATGAAGAGGTTTGCTCCCAGAGCCGCTTTGTAGCGTCCTCTCGTCTTCTCTCCGATGGCAAATGCGCCGAAGGGGATTACAATACTGATTAACAGTGCTGCCGTCAATGTGATTTTTACAAGAATGCTCATAGTAAATTCTCCTTTTTTGTTTTTCTGTATTGATTCAGGAGGGCTCCTGAACGGTTGCGTTTTTCTAAGATTCCTTTGCAGTCTGTCCGTAGGGCTTAAATTCTCTTCCGCTGCCCCGGTAGAACCGGCTGAACAGCTCATAGTATTCCAGACGAAGCACCTGGATCCCAACAATCAGGCCTTCCATACCGCACACAAAGAGGTTTCCGCCTACGATTACCGCCCAGTTGGGACTTCCCGCCTCGGCTCCTGCCAGCATCAGCACCACTTCCATCATAGCCGCATGGCTCACCGCAAAGGCGCCCACACGGATAAAGGACAGGGTGTTGGAAAAATAGCTTAACAGGACTTCGAACAGTTCAAAAATCCCCTGGGTAATGAACATTCCCACTCCTGTGGTCATGGTCTCCTTCTTTTTCTCCACCATGGCGGTCAGAGGTTCCTTAAAGAACATCAGAATCAGGGGAATGATAAACAGCACCACTAAAAGGGCAGTTGCAGGAAGAGGGTTCCCGCTCATGTACAGGATGATCGTTCCCGCCAGGGCTCCGTAAAATACCAGGCCGGCGGCGCCGTTGGTGTCAAACCAGGTCTTCTCCACATCCTTTTCCCTCAGACTGTTGATGATATTCAAAACCATGCACAGCAGGATGATCCCCATACCGATTCCGATTGCCACCACAAAGACCGTGTTCAGCTTTCCAATAAAGGGAAGGCTGGTCATAGCCTCGGCCGGTCTCAGCCACAGGGGTTCGATGATATCCTCAAAGCCGAAGATGCTTCCGAAAAGGAAACCAAAAATCGTGGAGAAGAATCCGCAGCAGGAAATAATGCCTGCCAGACGCATTTTCTTCAATTTATACAGAAGCAGGCCGCCCAGCAGCAGGCACAGGCCCTGTCCCGCATCTCCGAACATAAATCCAAAGAGCACCGAGTAGGTCAGGCCCACCAGAATGGTGGGGTCGATCTCCTGGTAGGAGGGAAGGCCGTACATTTCCACATACATTTCAAAAGGCTTAAACAGTCCCGGATTCTTAATCTTCGTTGGCGGGGAGCTCATAATGTTGTTGCTGTTGTCCTCCACCACGCAGAAAGTCTGGGCATCATTCTCAATTTCCTTGCGGAACCGGTCTGCCTCATCCTTGGGCATCCAGCCGCAGAGGATATAGAAGGTGTGGTCATCCCGCTTGGTGCAGGCCGCCATCTTGCGGACATCGAAGTTCACACAGTAGCGCTTGAGCCGCTGAGCTGCCCCTACCAGCGCTGCTCCTTTTTCCTGGACCGTCTGGCGGACACTCTGCTCCAACTGCTCAATCTGCTTGTCCAGGCTCTGAATCTGCTCCTCAAGGGTGTGGCCCGCCTCATCAGGGGTTCCTTCATATTCATTGGGAAGGAACATCCGCTCAAAATGCATGGACGAGTAGATGGCATCAATCTTGTCCTCCTTTCTCAGAGGCACACAGTAAACCACCCACACGTAATCCTTGGTTTCCCTGCACTTAAACTGGATCGCATCCACCGTGTCATAGACATACGCCTGAAACTTGTCGTAATACTCCTTGGCGAAACGTCCAAACCGGAATTTAATGTGCTGGAAGCGAAAAAGCCGGTTGATATCGTAATCCAGTCCCGCAAAGGGCCATACCTGGTCCCTGGAATCCTGAAGCTCCTTGCGCTTCTGTTCCAGTTCCTCCTTCCGGGCCATCATCTGGTCCAGCTCCTGATCCAGTCCCCTGACGGTCTCAAGGGCCTTCTCCAGATCCATCTCCTCACCCGCCTGGGGAAGGAGCTCCTGGTACTGCTCGGTCAGAGCCCTGGCTCTCTGCTCATCCTCCTTATAAGGATTGTTCTCGATAAAAGGCCTCAGATTTTTTACGGTCTTCAGCTCGGACAAGGCATTTTCCAGCTGAATCTCGTACCGGGACAGGTAGACCTCAGCCACCCGGTCGATATCCCCCATGGGACCCGTTATGCTTAAAAACTTCATTTTCTCAATCATTGCTTAACCCCTTTCTCATCCCGCCGCGACGCCGTAACGTATGCGCTCCAGGGTTGTAACAATACGTCTGACTTCCTTCTCTTTAAAATAAAGATAGGAGTTCAGCGCGGCGATGGAATAGGGATCGGATTTGCGGGTCATCTCATAAACCCGGTCATTAATCTGATCCGCTATTTTTTTCAGATCCGGTGTCTCACTCAGATCCATTTTCCCGTAGTGGGTGGTCTTCAGAACATTGAAAAATTCATCCAGGCTTTCTGCCTGGGCCATCCGGGTAACCTGCTCTTTGGTCAGATGGAAACGGATGGGAATTAAAACAGAAATAATCTGCGCTCCCGAAAGACCGTAATATTTTTTCGCCCGGTAGATCCACTGAATGTTCAGCATATCCATCCTGGTGCCGAAGCACTGGGTGATGATCTTCTGCTCATCCTTTTTCAGATACCGTTTATTGATCCGCCAGGAACTGGTAAAATATGACATATCCAGCACTGTTTCGCAGTCCGTGGGGCTGACATTTCCCTTTTGCTCCAGGGCGGCTAAGGGGGCGTAATAGCTTGAGCCCTTCAGACTGGCAATCCACTGCTCCAGCGTCTGCTTTTGACAAATCTGGTGCAGGTCCAGCTTGGAGTGCTCCTGGAAAAAGGTCCCAAACTCCTCAAGCTTCAGCTCCTGCTCCATGCCTCCTGCAATACCGCGCAGACAGGTTTTCAGGATAGAAAGCTCATAGCGTCTGAAATACAGTTCCAGGAAACGGCGCTGACGCAGGTTCGCAAACCGGTAGATCCTCATGAAGTCCCGGTAAAGGGCCTGGTTCAGCTGCTGCTCGATCTTTCCCCGGTGAAGTTCCTCCTGGCTGAAGCTGGAAAAGAGACTCTCATAGGAAGGATTCTCCTTGAGATAGGCCACTGCCTCCGGAACTGATTCCAGCGCTGCCATCTCCTCAAACTGACGGTCCGTCAGACGCCACCGTTCCATGGCCTTAATCTTTGTTACAATTGCGCTGTAAGCCATCAGGTTTCCCATATGCTCACTCCTTTATCATTTCCTTAAACAGTGCCTCCACGTATTCCTTCCGGTGTTCCTTATAGTTGGCTTCCATTTCCAGAAGGAACTGATCTGAGCGTTCTTTCTGTTCCTTCAGCTTCTGCTCCATATCCCGTTCCATGGTCTCCTGCACCTGACGGATTCTTTTCTGGGTTTCTTCCTCCAGCTCCTGGTCGAAGGCCCTGGTCTTTTCATCCATCTCCTGGGCAAACTGGCTTTTGCGTTTATTCGCCTCTTCCATGATTCCGGAGGCGGAGTTCTCAATTTCCGCTAATTTATCCAGCACCTTGTCCATACAATCCCTCCTTACAGATTTTAATTTTTGTTGTGCCATAACTGCACAATTATTAGCCTCTCAATTTGAGCTTATACCATAATACTACTTTTTTTTATTTTTTCCAGACCTAAATTTTCTTTTGGTAAAAAATTCACAGTTTAGTCATAATTTGTTCGAAATTCGTCATACGAAAAACTGACTGTTTCTGAAAAAGAACGGCATATTCTTTGCCCAAATCGCACATAAACGCCATCGCAGAGAGCCCTTTCCTCTCTCTGCGATGGCGTTCTGTATTTCTATAATCATAACATTTAAAACCCGCGTTGAAAACTGCTTACTCCTGGGTCTGAGCCTGCTCTCCTTCTGCCCCTTCTGTTTCCTGCACATCTTCCCCGGCTCCATCCTGTCTGGAAATGTACTGGCTGGAAATGTAGGCTTCCTGTCCATCGTAATTAATGACGGTCCAATCGTTGTTGTATCGCCTTACATATTCTACTACGGCTCCCTGGGACAGCTGCACCAGCACGCTTCCCTGGGTGGAAGGTTCGCTTCTCACGTTCACCCCATCGCCGGTCACTATGTAGGTTCCGGCCTCCGCAGCTGTTTCAGTCACCTCCGGCTCTGCCTGTGTCGTCGGCTCCGCCGCCTGTGTCTGTGTCACTGCCGCTGTTGTGGACCGGGCCTCCTCTTCTCCTCCGGACATCATGGTGCGGATCACCAGAATCAGCAGGATCACTGCCAGAACAGGGACCAGAATCCGCAGTATATAGTAAGCTGCCGGTCCTTTTCTGCGCTTCTTCTTCCCTCCGGAAGGGCGTGACGAGGAACTGCGGCGCTGGGAACTGGTTCTGACCGGCTGCCGCCTCTGAGGCTGTCTGCCGCCTCTTGAACCGTACTCATCGGCAAATGCCCCTACCTCCTGAGCCAGCAGCTGGTAAGCCTGATTGGCATCATAGGCGGTATCATCCCCTTCATGGACTGCCTTATTTCCCAGAATACGGATATTGTGGTAATGTTCCTTTGTGGTGCGGCTGATCCATCTTCCTTCATAAAGCTGGTCGATGGTATCAGACAGATCCCCCTCCACCACACAGGCCTTTTCCGCCATGCACCGGACCATAAATTCCAGGGTCTGCCTGGCCTTGATCATGGCCATGTTGTATTCCTTGCGTCCAATCAGGCGCTCCGTTTCCCGAAGGCCCTGCTGGATTTGTTTCCAGATGGTGGTATTCTCCATGTTCGCCATATATGTTCTCTCCTTTGTAAGAATGATCAGTCTAAACCATTAATCCCTGAACTATTATCTATAGTATACTAGGTTTTTTTCCTTTTTGCACTATAATTTTGAAGATTGCGGATACCGCCAGTAAATGTCCCCTTCCGATTTTCCGGAGCCTTCTTGTCATTTTCCTGACAGGATGTTAGAATACCCATAACAGTTCAGGACGGCGGGAAAGAAGACAGCCGTCCTGAACAGAGACCAATACCCTAAGAATATCAGAAAGGAATCTATTTTCTATGCGATTACGCCATATTCCCGGGGCCGAGGAAACCATCGCCCAAAGCCCCTTTGTAATTCAGGACCCCCAGCTTCATAAAGGCGACTGGAGCCAGCTGTTTGGAAACTCCGCTCCAATTGAAATTGAGGTCGGAATGGGAAAGGGCCGCTTCATTATGGAGCTGGCAAAGAACCATCCGGAAATCAACTACATCGGCATCGAGCGCTATTCCAGCGTCCTTCTCAGAGCCATTCAAAAACGCCAGGAACTGGAGCTGTCGGACATCCATCTGTCCAATATTTATTTTCTCTGTGTCGATGCGAAGACATTGGACCAGTTCTTCGCCCCCGGAGAGGTCAGACGAATCTATTTAAACTTTTCTGACCCATGGCCCAAGGACCGTCACGCCAAACGCCGCCTGACCTCTCCGCAGTTTCTGGCCGTCTACGAAAAGATCCTGGCTCCGGAAGGAGTGGTAGAATTTAAGACCGACAACCGCGGGCTCTTTGAATATTCTCTGGAGTCCATCCCTGCGGCCGGCTGGAGCATCAAAGAGCAGACCTTTGACCTCCATCACAGTCCCATGGCCGAGGGAAATGTGATGACAGAATATGAAGCCAAGTTTTCTGCTGAAGGCAAGCCCATCTGCAAGCTGATTGCCGGGCGCTAGAAGGCAGCCGGAACATTATTCCTTCTGCGGCATATTCTATTGTAAAGCAAAACAGTTCCGCCCCGGCTCCTTCCGGGGCATGCTGTCAAAAGGAGAATTCTTCATGCCCCTTCCGGAAAAACTTACCCGCTGCCTGCAGCAGGCCACCTGTGACCAAATCGACCTGAACCGCAAGATCCTCCATCTGCGGCGCTGCTTTCTGGAAGTAGACCGGATCCTGAACTGCGAGGAACAAAAGGGAAAATGCAGAAAAAAATAACCGATTTTAAGGATTTAAACATCCCTTGTAGCAGTTCAAAAATTTTTGTAAATTTTTTTTGAAAAAAGTATTGACTTTTCCTTTCAGAGCGGATATAATAACGTTCGTGCTCGTGAGGAACACAAAACAAAAAAGAAACAAACAAGCGCCCTTAGCTCAGTTGGTAGAGCAGTAGACTCTTAATCTATTTGTCCAGGGTTCGAGTCCCTGAGGGCGCACTGAAAGGTCTGATTTTGCAGATATTGGAAGCTGCGGGGTCGGACTTTTTTGTGTCCTCTCAGAGAAGCAAACACCGGAAAAGCACGGTTTTATCAGGTTTTAAAGACTTTATCCAGGTGGGAAAAGCTGTTCTCGTTGTCCGGCCCGGCCCGCGGGTCAAAGCTGATGATATGGTGGTGGCTTTTCACATCTTCCCGCCGCTGGTTCTTCCCATAGCGGAGATTTGCCCGCATACAGGCAACGGCAAAATCCTCCCAGCCGCAGTTCAGCGTGGACAGCCGGTAGTCCTCGCTGGGGATAAGCCTGCCGGAGAAATTCGGACTGGCTGATACCATAGGGCGAAAGCCGCAAAGCAGGGTTTGGGGCAGGCAGCTTTTTTCTGGCTTCACCTACCTACTACGGATGACTTTGCGATTTTGCCAAACAGACAACCAAAAAAACAGCAAATCTTTTTCAGACTTACTGCTTTCACTGGCCGCCGGTGGTGGCTGGTATTCCGTTTTGAGAGTTCAAATCAGATTCTCCTGATAATAGACAGGCGGATGAAAACCCCTTTATATTTTTTTCTGCAAATAAATCATATCTACCAGTTGAGTACCTGCTTCATATATTGGATGGTCATAATTATCCGTGAAGAAGTTTTTAATGCTATGCGAACGAATAAAACCACACTTCTCATAAAAAGGAATTGTCAATGGACTATCCCCTGTGCCAACCTGCAATATAAAATACTTCCCTCTGTATGTCGTAGCAACGAAGTCAATTAGTGCTTTAGCGTAACCCTTTCCCTGATATTCTGGTTCAGTTGCAATATTTTTGATTTCAAGAACACCGTTTCCCTCGTCTGTTACCACACATTCGCACTTAACTCCATCATCGTCCAAAACATACATTGTCCCTTTATTAAGATACCTGTCTATCATATCCTCCTGCTCATCTGCTAACAGCAGCAACGAAAGAAATTGTTTTTTATTCTCCTTGATTTCTTTAATTTTCACATCAACACACTCCCTAAATTCCACTTTTTCACTGATTTTATTATACTATGGTCGTTCACTCATGGGAATAGGATCAATTGTAAACTTGTTGAAGGCTGGATATACCGCTCCGCTGTGCTGCGTGTCCGTCCGATATGTACGCCGATCACTCGCTGCGGCTGGCTTGGCTATTTACTGCCTTTTTCAATGCTGCTTTTCAGTTTCAAAATTTTCTGCTCGATGATTGATATGGTTTCACGAAAAGTTTTTTCATCTTTGCCCGTTGGGTCGTTAAGTCCCCAATCCTCCCGATATTTGCAAGGCAGATACGGGCAATTTACATTACAGCCCATTGTTATCACAATATCTACGACCGGAAGTTCATTCAACAGCTTGCTGTATTGCGTCTGCTCCATATCAATGTTATAGAGCTGTTTCATTAACCGTACAGCTTCTTGATTGATTTTCGGTACTGTTTCTGTTCCGGCAGAATAGCTTTCAAACAC
>DWYS01000047.1 GCA_019118585.1 Candidatus Enterocloster faecavium
GGCAAAGAACGACATCCATATCGTCTGCTACAACTTTATGCCGGTATTTGACTGGACCAGAACGGACCTGGCCAGAGTGCGCCCAGACGGTTCCACCGTACTGGCCTACAACCAGGACATTGTAGACCAGATCGACCCGGAGAACATGAAGGAGTCTGTGGAGAAGATGTCCAATGGCTTTGTGATGCCCGGATGGGAGCCGGAGCGCCTGGGACGTCTGAAAGAGCTCTTTGAGATGTACAAGGATGTGGATTCGGAGAAGCTTTTCAACAATCTGGTTTACTTCCTGGAAGCCATTGGTCCGGTCTGCGAGAAGTATGACATGCGGATGGGCATCCATCCCGATGACCCTGCATGGCCTATTTTCGGTCTGCCCAGGATCATTACCGGAAAGGAATCCATTGAGCGCCTGTTAAAGGCAGTGGACAAGCCCTACAACGGACTTTCCCTGTGCACCGGTTCTCTGGGCTCCAATCAGCACAACGATATCTGCGGCATCATCCGGGCTGCTCAGGGCAGAATCCCCTTCGCCCATGTGCGGAACTTAAAATACAACTCCCCCAGGGACTTTGAGGAAGCAGCTCATCTGTCCTCCGACGGCTCCATGGATATGTACCAGATCATGAAGACACTCTATGATACCGGATTTGACGGAATCATCCGTCCCGACCACGGCCGCATGATTTGGGGCGAAGTGGCAATGCCCGGATACGGTCTCTATGACCGGGCACTGGGTGCTATGTATCTGCAGGGACTTTGGGAGGCAATTCAGAAGAATCAGCAGTAGGCCTTAAAGACAGAAGGAGGGCGTATCAGTCATGAAATTAACATTAGAAGGAATTCAGAACAAAGAGCAGTGGGAGGCGCTGGGAGTTAAACTTCCCTCCTACGATGTAAAGGCAGTTGCAGAGGAGACAAAGAAATCACCGGTATGGGTTCATTTTGGAGCCGGAAACATTTTCCGTATTTTCATCGGCGGGATCGCAGATACCCTGCTGAATGAGGGGATTGCCCAGAAGGGCATCACCTGCGTGGAAACCTTTGATTTTGATGTGGTGGACAAGATTTATAAGCCCTACGACAATCTGGTGCTGGCGGTAACCCTGAAGGCGGACGGCACCACGGACAAGAAGGTGGTGGGTTCTCTCACAGAGGCCATCAAGGCCCAGTCCTCTGATGAGGCTTCCTGGAACCGCTTAAAGGAGATTTTCCGGAATCCCGGACTTCAGATGATTTCCTTCACCATTACGGAGAAGGGATACGCCTTGAAAGGTGCTGACGGAAATTATTTCTCCTTTATCCAGGCGGACCTTGAGAACGGACCGGAGAAGGCGGGCTCTGCCATGGCAGTGGTGTGCAGCCTTCTGAATGAGCGTTTCAAGGCAGGAAAATATCCGCTGGCAGTGGTTTCCATGGATAATTGCTCCCACAATGGAGAAAAGCTGAAAACTTCCGTTGTGACCATGGCCAGGGAGTGGCAGGCCAGAGGCTTTGTGGATGAGGAATTTGTAAACTACATTACCGATGAGGATCAGGTCAGCTTCCCCTGGACGATGATCGACAAGATTACGCCCCGGCCAGCCGAGTCCATCGCAAAGGAACTGGAGGAGAAGGGCGTGGAGGATATGGCTCCGGTGATCACCTCCAAAAAGACCTATATCGCTCCGTTTGTCAACGCAGAGGGACCTCAGTACCTGGTGATTGAGGATCATTTCCCCAACGGCCGCCCTGCTCTGGAGAAGGCCGGCGTCTACATGACGGACCGCGATACGGTTAATAAGGTGGAGCGGATGAAGGTGACGACCTGCCTGAATCCCCTGCACACCGCCCTGGCTGTCTATGGCTGCCTGCTGGGCTATGACCTGATTGCCGATGAGATGAAGGATGAGGTGCTGGCAAAGCTGGTGGACCGCATTGGACCGGTGGAGGGTATGCCTGTTGTGGTGAATCCCGGCATCCTTTCCCCGGAGGACTTTGTGCATGAGGTCATCCATGACCGTCTGCCCAACCCCTTTATGCCCGACACGCCTCAGAGAATCGCCTGCGACACCTCTCAGAAGGTGGGGATCCGTTATGGTGAGACCATCAAGTCCTATGTGGCGAAGTACGGGGATGCCAGAAAGCTGACGGCGATTCCGCTGGCTATTGCCGGATGGTGCCGCTATCTCCTCGGAGTAGATGACAAGGGACAGACATTTGAGCTGTCTCCGGACCCCATGATCCCGGAGCTCAAGAAGGCTCTGGAGGGAGTGGAGGCAGGAAAGCCTGAGTCCTACCATGGACAGTTAAAGGGCATCCTGTCCAATGCCAACATTTTCGGGATCGACCTGTATGAGGCAGGAATCGGAGAGCGCATCGAGGAAATGTTCAGGGAAGAGCTGGCAGGACCCGGCGCAGTTCGGGCTGCCCTGGAAAAGTATCTGGCATAACCGGAAACGGGTGAAAATATGGAACGGAACCTGAATGAAACCACCTACCAGCTTTTAAAGCAGGATATTATGTCCTTTGCCTTAGCGCCGGGTGAGGCCATATCGGCCGCAAAGGTGGCGAGCCGCTACGGGGTCAGCCGTACTCCCGCCCGGGAGGCCATTGTAAAGCTGGAAAAGGAAGGGCTGGTGGATATTTATCCCCAGTCCAAAACCCTGGTGTCCAGAATCAATCTGTCCAGAACCAGACAGGAGTGGTACGTGCGCTATACTCTGGAAATCGGCATGGCGGAACGCTTTATCCGAAAGGTGACGCAGGATACCATCCAGGCCATGGAACGCAATCTCAGGCAGATGGAGCTGGCCAGAGATGAGGCGGGGAGAAGCCTTTATCTGACCCTGGACCACGGGTTTCATGATATCATTTATGATACGGCGGGAGAATTTCTGGCCAAGGAGATCATCCATACCCAGATTACCCATTACAACCGGATCCGTTATCTGACGGATTTGACGCCGCCGGTGCGGGAAAAGACCATATTGGAGCACCGGCAGCTCATCAGCGCGGCCAGAAAGAAGGACGAGGGACTGTTTGAGGAGTGCTTAAAGGCCCATATCGGACGTCTGGAGCAGGATCAGCAGATGATCCAGGACCAGTATCCCGATTATTTCGAAGCGGAAAAGTAAAGAGCGTCTGTAAACAGTACAAGGATCCCGGAGCGGGCCAGAAGGCCTGTGCCGGGATCCTTGCGCTGTTATAACACTTGGCAAGGGATTTGCGGGCTGGAACTTTGTATTGATTTCTCCCAAAATCTTTAGTATAGTAATATCTGGACGCGGCAGGGCCGCTTCCGAAAGGAGAATTGCTATGATCCGAATTGCAGTAGACGCCATGGGAGGCGATTATGCTCCCGGCGAGATGGTAGCGGGTGCGGTGGATGCGGCCAATGACAGACCGGATATCCGGATTGCCCTGGTAGGACGCCAGGAGGAGGTTTTGGCAGAGCTTTCCAAATTTACTTATAATAAAGAACAAATTGAAGTGGTAAATGCCACGGAGGTCATTGCCACCGAGGAGCCGCCGGTGAACGCCATCCGGAAGAAAAAGGATTCTTCCATGGTAGTAGCTTTGAATATGGTGAAAAACGGAGAAGCAGACGCCTTTGTGTCGGCAGGCAGCTCCGGCGCTATTCTGGTAGGCGGTCAGGTGATCGTGGGGAGGATCAAGGGAGTGGAGCGTCCCCCTCTGGCCCCGCTGATTCCGACGGAGAAGGGCGTTTCCATCCTGATCGACTGCGGTGCCAACGTGGATGCCAGACCTTCTCATCTGGTTCAGTTTGCGCAGATGGGCTCCATCTATATGGAGCATGTGGTGGGGATCAAAAATCCCAGAGTAGCCATTGTCAACATCGGCGCCGAGGAGGAGAAGGGCAACGCCCTGGTGAAGGAGACCTTCCCGCTGTTAAAGGCATGCCCGGACATCAACTTTATCGGAAGCATTGAGGCCAGAGAGATTCCACACGGAGGGGCGGATGTGATCGTCTGTGAGGCCTTTGTGGGAAATGTAATTTTAAAGCTGTACGAGGGAGTGGGAGCTACCCTGCTCGGAATGGTGAAAAAAGGCATGATGAGCGATTTGCGCAGCAAGATTGGAGCCCTTCTGGTAAAGCCGGCTTTGAAGAGAACCTTAAAATCCTTTGACGCCAGCCAGTATGGCGGCGCACCTCTTTTGGGGCTGAAGGGCCTGGTGGTGAAGACCCACGGCAATTCCAAACGGCTGGAGGTGCACAATTCCATTATCCAGTGCGTGACGTTTAAGGAACAGCAGATTAATGAGAAGATCCGGGCCAGCCTGGGCACGGAGTAAAAGGAGCGGTTGTATTTAAGATGGAATTTCAGAAGCTGCAGAAAATTATTGGGGATGTGCTGGACATAGAGCCGGGGGAAATTGCCCCGGAAACGGCCTTTGTGGAGGATTTGGGAGCCGATTCCCTGGACCTTTTCCAGATCGTGATGGAGATTGAGGAGGAATTCAAAATTCAGATTCCCGGCGAGGCGGTGCAGCAGATCATGACGGTAGGGGATGCTGCGGAGCAGATTCGGCAGACCATGAGCCAGTGATATGCCAGTGAAAAGAAAACCATCAGGTAAGAAGGAGCTGTATCCAGCAGCTCCTCTTCTTGTTCGTCCTTTGGCCGGGCAGGGGAGGAACTGTTGAACGGCGGGGAACTATCAAGGAGGAATCTATGAATCGAAAATTACAGGAATTAGAGGAGAAGATCGGTTACTGCTTTCAAAACAAGCATCTGTTTCGTCAGGCATTGACCCACAGTTCTTATGCCAATGAGCACAGACAGGACCATAACAGCTGCAATGAGCGGCTGGAATTTCTGGGGGATGCGGTGCTGGAGCTTTCCAGCAGCGAATTTTTGTATAAAAAGTATCAGGAACTTCCGGAGGGCGATCTGACCAAGACCAGAGCCAGCATCGTGTGCGAGCCTACCTTGGCTCTCTGTGCAGGAGAGCTGAATCTGGGTGAATACCTGCTGCTGGGAAAAGGGGAGGAAGCCAGCGGAGGGAGAAACCGCAATTCCGTGGTGTCGGACGCGATGGAAGCCTTGATCGGCGCAATTTATCTGGACGGTGGTTTTGCTAGTGCAAAAGAGTTTGTGGAGCGCTTTATTCTCAACGATGTGGAGCACAAAAAGCTCTTTTATGATAGCAAGACTATCTTGCAGGAAATGGTTCAGAGCCGGGACGAAGGGGCTTTGACCTACGAGCTTTTAAAAGAGGAGGGGCCTGACCACAACAAGTCCTTTGAGGTCTGCGCTAAAATCGGCGGGGTGGAAGCCGGCCGGGGAAAGGGCAGAACGAAAAAGGCCGCAGAGCAGATGGCGGCTTACAATGTGCTGCTGAAATTAAAAAAGACTGAGAGAGCATCGGAAGAAAAAGCAGGTGAGCCATGTACCTAAAAAGCATTGAGATCCAGGGCTTTAAGTCCTTTGCCAACAAGATTGTATTTGAATTTCACAACGGCATCACGGGAATTGTGGGACCGAACGGAAGCGGAAAGAGCAACGTGGCGGATGCGGTGCGCTGGGTGCTGGGCGAGCAGCGGATCAAGCAGCTGAGAGGAGCCAGCATGCAGGACGTCATCTTTTCCGGCACAGAGCTGCGAAAGCCCCAGGGATTTGCATATGTGGCCATCACCCTGGACAATTCCGACCATCAGCTGGCCATCGACTACGACCAGGTAACGGTTTCCAGACGGCTGTACCGCTCCGGTGAGAGTGAGTACATGATCAACGGCAGCGCCTGCCGGCTGAAGGATATCAATGAGCTTTTCTACGATACGGGTATCGGCAAAGAGGGTTATTCCATTATCGGTCAGGGACAGATTGACAAGATTTTAAGCGGAAAGCCTGAGGAGCGCCGCGAACTCTTTGATGAGGCGGCGGGGATCGTGAAATTTAAACGCCGCAAGGCCATTGCCCAGAAGAAGCTGGAGGACGAGGAAGCCAACCTGGTCCGGGTACGGGATATTCTGTCGGAACTGGAAAAACAGGTAGGACCTCTGGAACGGCAGTCCAAGGCGGCCAGAGAGTATCTCAGATTGAAGGAGCAGCTGAAGATCTGCGATGCCAACCAGTTCTTGATGGAAAACGGTCAGATCCGGGGGCAGCTGGCCCAAACGGAGCAGCAGAAGAAGATCCTTTCGGAGGATCTGGAGGCTTCCAAAGGCCAGGAGGAAC
Source organism: Candidatus Enterocloster faecavium (assembly GCA_019118585.1). GTDB lineage: Bacteria > Bacillota > Clostridia > Lachnospirales > Lachnospiraceae > Enterocloster > Enterocloster faecavium. Next base: position 6,179 of record DWYS01000047.1, read on the forward strand.
AGTTAAAGAAGGAGTATGACCGCCTGGAGGCAGAGATTTCCAGAGCGGAGGCGGAGACGGCGGCCAGCCGGGAGGCATTAAACCGGGAGACGGTGTTAAAGGGAAGCCTGGAGGGCCGGATCAATGTGCTGAAGGAACAGATCCACACAGAGGAAATCAACCAGGAGCATCTGGAAAACCGCCGCCAGGCCATCTGTGCTGATTTGGAGACCAGGGAAGGCCAGCTCCGGGATTACGGGGCCCAGAGAGCGGAGCTGGAACTTCAGGGCGCGCAGGTAGCAGACCGGAACAAGAAGGCCAGGGAAAAGCTGGAAAGCCGGGATGCGTCAATCCGTCTGCTGGAGCAGCAGACGCAGGAGGAGAAAAGCCAGATCATCGGCGCTCTCAATGAGAAGGCAGGACTGAATGCCAGACAGCAGCGCTATGAAGCCATGCTGGAGCAGGTGAATCTGCGGCGCAGTGAGGTGAGCCAGAAGCTCTTAAAGTACAAAAGCGATGAGTCTGTTCAGGAGGAGCAGATTGAACAGGAACAGGCCGTACTGTCCGGGGTGAAGGAGAAACTGGAAGAAACGCAGGCTTCCATTACTCAGACGGAGGCGGAACTGGCAGCCGGAGAGGAAGAACAGAGACGGCTGAATGTGCGTTTGAACCACATCCAGCAGGAATACCACACCTCCTATACCAAGCTGGAATCCCTGCGCAACCTGGCGGAGCGGTATGAGGGTTACGGAGGCAGCATCCGCCGGGTGATGGAGGTTCGGGACCGGATTCACGGGATCCACGGCGTGGTGGCGGATTTGATTGCGGTGGAGCAGAAGTATGAGACTGCCATTGAAACCGCATTAGGCGGAAGTATACAGAATATTGTAACAGATTCCGAGGAGACGGCCAAACGTCTGATTGAATATCTGAAGAAGAACCGGTACGGCAGAGCGACCTTCCTTCCTCTGACCAGCGTGAAAAACCGCCAGGGCTTTCAGCAGAAGGAAGTTTTAAAGGAACCGGGTGTTTTGGGACTGGCTAGCCAGCTGGTTGAGACAAAGGAGATTTACCGGGAGCTGGTGGGCAGTCTTTTGGGCCGGGTCGTGGTGGCCGACACCATTGACCACGCCATTGCTCTTGCGAGGAAATACCGGTACAGCCTGCGTATCGTCACCCTGGAGGGAGAGCTTTTAAGCGCCGGCGGTTCCATGACGGGAGGAGCTTTTAAGAACAGCAGCAATCTCCTGGGACGCCGCCGGGAGCTGGAGGAGCTGGAAGAAGCGTGCAGGAAGGCCATCGCCCAGGTGGAACAGGTTCAAAAGGAAATCCACATGAGGGAAGAACTCCAGAGGGAGTTAAAGGAACAGCTGGAGCAGCAGAGAGGGCAGCTTCAGAAACTGAGTCTGGAGGAAAATACGCTTCAGATGAATATTTCCCGTCTGGAGGACAAGCGGGAGGAAATCGCCGGCTCCTATGAGGATCTGTCCTTAGAACACAGCCAGCTGGAGGAGCAGGTCAGAGATATTGCTGACAGCAGAAAGAAGCTGGAAGAAGAGATGAGCGCACTGGAGGAAAAGAGCGTTCAGCTGACCAAAAAGACCGAGGAGCAGGATACCAGGCTGGAGGAGGAAAAGCAGCTCAGGGCAAAAGAAGCAGATGAGCTTTCGGAGGCTCAGCTTGAGATGGCCGGCTTAAAGCAGAAGCTGGATTTCCTTCAGGAAAATGAAAACCGGGTAAAAAGTGAGATCCGGCGCCTGAAAGAGGAATCTGCCGGTCTGGATACAGGAAAGGAGAGCTCAGAGAAAGCTGTCGGGGAACGCAGGAAGGAAATCAGCCAGATGGAAGAGGAAATCCGGTCTGCTGTTCTCAGGATGGGAGAGCTGGAGAAGGAGATTGCCGGGAAAGCTCAGGAGAAGGAAGAAATGGCAAAGCAGCAGAAGGGCTTTTTTGCCAGGCGGGAGGAGATCTCCGCAAGACTTTCGGCTCTGGATAAAGACCTTTTCCGCGTCCAGGCTCAGGCGGAAAAACTGGAGGAAAGGCTGGAACAGGCGGCTTCCTATATGTGGAGCGAGTACGAGCTGACCTTTTCCACGGCCCAGGAGCTTCGCAGTACGGAATACGATTCCCTTCCGGAGCTGAAGCGGCAGATTGACGCTTTAAAGGGCAGCATCAAGGCGTTGGGAAATGTCAATGTCAATGCCATCGAAGATTATCGGGAAGTGTCGGAACGGTACGAGTTTATGAAGACCCAGCACGAGGACCTGACGGCTGCCAGAGCGGAGCTGGAGAAGATCATCCTGGAGCTGGATTCCGGCATGCGCCGCCAGTTTTCCGAGAAGTTCCGCCAGATCCAGGCAGAGTTTGACAAGGTGTTCAAGGAGCTGTTCGGCGGAGGACGGGGAACGCTGGAACTGCTGGAAGGAGAGGACCTTCTGGAAGCGGGAATCCAGATCATCGCCCAGCCTCCGGGCAAGAAGCTGCAGAATATGATGCAGCTCTCCGGAGGAGAGAAGGCCCTGACTGCCATCTCTCTGCTGTTTGCCATTCAGAATCTGAAGCCATCTCCCTTCTGTCTGCTGGATGAGATTGAGGCGGCCCTGGATGATTCCAATGTGGACCGCTTTGCAGGATATCTGCACAAGCTGACCAAGAATACCCAGTTTATTGTGATCACCCACCGAAGGGGAACCATGGTTTCTGCTGACCGTCTTTACGGAATCACCATGCAGGAGAAAGGCGTATCCGCCCTGGTTTCCGTAAACCTGATCGAAGCGGAGCTGGACAAGTAATCGGCAGGTGTGCTATGATAAATATGGCTGTGCGCAAAATCCGGCCGATTAAAAATCCGGATCCAGGCGGACGGTCGCAGGACAGAATCAGGAGGAGAATGCTATGGCTGAAGGAAAGAAAGGCTTTTTTGGCAGACTGGTGGAGGGATTATCCAAGACCAGAAATAATATCGTATCGGGAATTGACTCCATTTTCAGCGGTTTTTCCGCTATTGATGATGATTTTTATGAGGAGATCGAAGAAACTCTGATCATGGGGGATATCGGCATCCAGACCACCATGTCCATTGTGGAGGATTTGCGCAAAAAGGTAAAGGAGCAGCATATTAAGGAACCGGAAGAGTGCAAGGAGCTCCTGATTTCCAGCATCAAAGAGCAGATGGACCTGGGAGAGAATGCCTATGAATTTGAACATAGAAAATCCGTTGTTCTGGTAATCGGCGTCAACGGCGTCGGCAAGACCACCTCTGTGGGCAAGCTGGCGGGACAGCTGAAGGACAGCGGTCACAAGGTCATGCTGGCGGCAGCGGATACGTTCCGGGCGGCTGCAATTGAGCAGCTGACGGAGTGGGCCAACCGGGCCGGCGTGGAGATCATTGCTCAGCAGGAGGGCTCGGACCCGGCTGCAGTCATCTATGATGCGGTGGCGGCTGCCAAATCCCGCAAAGCCGATGTGCTGATCTGCGATACCGCAGGACGGCTTCACAATAAAAAGAATCTCATGGAGGAGCTGCGGAAAATTAACCGCATCATCGACAAGGAGTATCCGGAAGCTTACCGGGAGACTTTGGTGGTGCTGGACGGAACCACCGGGCAGAATGCCCTGGCCCAGGCCAGACAGTTTATGGAGGTGGCGGATATCACCGGCATCATTTTAACAAAGCTGGACGGCACGGCAAAGGGCGGTATCGCGGTAGCGATCCAGTCGGAGCTGGGAATCCCGGTTAAATACATCGGCATCGGCGAGAAGATTGATGATTTGCAGAAGTTCAACGCAGATGATTTTGTCAATGCGCTGTTCCATGTGCAGAAATAAACATTCCCTTTCAAAAGGAGCATCGTCGGAGAACAAAAACGGAGAAAAGAAGGTAGGAAGACATGGAAGAATTAACACTGGAGAAATTTGAGGAAGCGTCGGAGATCGTCAAGGAAGTAACCCTGGAGACCAAACTGGTGTACAGCGAGTATTTTTCCGCCCAGACAGGGAACAAGGTATACTTTAAGCCGGAGAACATGCAGTACACCGGTGCCTACAAGGTGAGAGGAGCTTACTACAAAATCAGCACATTAAGCGAGGAGGAGAGGGAGAAGGGACTGATCACCGCCTCCGCAGGCAACCATGCCCAGGGCGTGGCCTATGCGGCCAAGCTGGCCGGTGTGAAGGCTGTGGTGGTGATGCCCACCACAACGCCGCTGATGAAGGTAAACCGCACCAAGAGCTATGGGGCAGAGGTGATCCTGGCCGGAGACGTATTTGACGAGGCATGCGACTATGCTTACAAGCTGGCGGACGAGAAGGGCTATACCTTTGTACATCCCTTTGACGATCTGGAGGTGGCTACCGGTCAGGGAACCATCGCCATGGAGATCATCAAGGAGCTTCCTACCGTAGATTATATTCTGGTCCCCATCGGCGGAGGCGGCCTGTGTACCGGTGTTTCCACCTTGGCCAAATTCTTAAATCCCAAGATTAAGGTGATCGGCGTGGAGCCTGCGGGCGCCAACTGCATGCAGGAGTCCCTGCGCCAGGGTCATGTGGTGACCCTTCCGGATGTGAATACCATTGCCGACGGTACGGCGGTGAAACGTCCCGGGGAGAAGCTGTTCCCCTACATTCAGCAGAATGTGGACGATATCATCACCATCGAGGACAGCGAGCTGATTGTTGCGTTCCTGGATATGGTGGAGAATCACAAGATGATTGTAGAGAATTCCGGACTTCTGACAGTGGCTGCCTTAAAGCATATGAACGTTCAGAAGAAGAAGATCGTCTCTATTTTAAGCGGCGGGAATATGGATGTGATCACCATGTCCTCCATCGTTCAGCATGGATTGATCCAGAGAGACCGGGTATTCACGGTTTCCGTGCTGCTGCCGGATAAGCCCGGAGAGCTGGCAAAGGTTGCGGAGCTTCTGGCCAAGGAACAGGGCAATATCATCAAGCTGGAGCATAACCAGTTTATCAGCATCAACCGGAATGCTGCCGTGGAGCTGCGGATTACCATGGAGGCATTCGGAACCGAGCATAAGAATCAGATTGTAGCAGCTTTGACCAACGCGGGATATCGTCCCAAACTGGTGAAGTTCAAAGGAACTTTCAGCGAGATGTAAGAACCAGCAGGCCCCGGATCTTTAAGCGGGGCCTGTAGTTTATAGGGGAAACAGATATGAGTATCATGAAAAAAATACAATGGAAAAGTCCGGTCTGGGACAATCTTTTATATTTTATCAAATGGTCGCTGATCTCAGCGGTTTTAGGGACAGTAGGAGGCTTCTTCGGAAGCCTCTTCTCCCTTGGAATTACCTGGGTTACAGGGCTGCGCCAGAATGTACCCCAGCTTTTATTTTTCATGCCTTTAAGCGGCCTGGCCATTGTCTGGCTTTACCATGTGTTTCACCAGGAGAAAAACAGGGGAACGGATATGGTCATCGATTCCATTTCATCCAACGAGAAGGTGACAGGCATCACGGGGCCGCTGATTTTTGTATCCACCATTTTAACCCATCTGGTAGGAGGCTCTTCCGGACGGGAGGGAGCAGCTCTTCAGTTGGGAGGCAGCATCGGAAGTGTTTTGGGAAGGCTTTTAAAGCTGGATGAGAAGGACCTGAAAATCGCCACCATGTGCGGTATGAGCGCCGTTTTTTCCGCCTTGTTCGGGACGCCTATTGCGGCAGGCGTCTTTTCTCTGGAGGTGGTAAGCATCGGAGTGCTCTATTACGCGGCTATGGTGCCCTGCCTGTTTTCTGCTTATATCGGACAGGCGGTGGCAGGAGCCTTTGGGATTCCTCCGGAACGTTATCTCATTACCCAGGTACCCCCGATCAGCTTTCAGAGCGTGGGCCTTGCGGTGCTTTTGGGAGCCTTATGCGCTTTAGTCAGCATGGCCTTCTGCATCATCCTGCATCAGACCAGCCACCTCTACCGGCAGTATCTTCAAAACCCCTATATCCGGGTCCTGACGGGGAGCGTGCTGTTTATCCTGCTGACTCTGCTGGCGGGAACCGATGACTATCTGGGAAGCGGAATGGTGCTGATGGAACGGGCGGTGGAAGGACAGGCCCGTCCTGAGGCATTTCTTCTGAAGATGATTTTTACAGCCATTGCATTAGGCGCAGGATTCAAGGGAGGAGAGATCGTGCCCACTCTGTGCGTGGGAGCGACTTTTGGCTGCGCGGTGGGAAATCTGCTGGGCTTTTATCCGCCGCTCTGTGCGGCCTGCGGCATGGCGGCCCTTTTTGTGGGCGTTACCAACTGCCCCATCACATCCCTGATCATTGCCCTGGAGCTGTTCGGATACAGCGGAATGGAGTATTTTTCGATCGTGATCGCAGTGTCCTTCGCCCTCAGCGGGTACTATGGACTGTACGCCAGCCAGAAGTTCGTCTATTCCAAGACGAAGACAGAGTTTATTAACCGGAAGCCTAATCCCTGAGCTGTCGGAAGATTTTGCGGGAGGCAAGAGTGTATGCTGGAATTAAAGGATTTTATGCCGATTAATTTTTTGAAGAAGGAGAAATTTACCGGAAGCTCTAAAGGAATGCGGTTTCGCATGGAAAAACGGGAGCAGGAGGGGGAGGAGACGGCCCTGGCGGTGACGGTATGGCCGGAACCCTACAGTTATGACGCGACGCCAAAGGAGGAGCGGGAGGAGAAACTGTTTTCCTTTGATTCCGATGGAATCGCCCAGGGGGTCAGCTGGATCAATGAGCGTCTGGAAACAGAGGCGGACCGATGGAGAAAGGCAAATGAAAGCTGGAGATAGATGCGTTTGGAGGTGCCGTCCAGGGTGGAGTACAGCCTGGCGGAACCGGGAAGGGCAGGGATCCCTGTCAGGGAGCAGGGATATTTTCAGCCGTATTGCCGCTGTAGTAGCAATGGGTCAGCTTCTGCCGTTCAACGAGAATAGAAGCCTGATCTAACTGGACCAGCACCTCGTCCATAATGGCGATATTTGCTGCAGATCCCGCTGACGATCGTCTCTGCCTGCTCCAGCGGAATCTGCTGTGTGTAGGTATCTTTGTCGTTTGTGCCGATATAGAGCACATATTTTCCCTGAGAAGCTGTTTCAAAGGGCAGCACCAGCAGGATTTTTATAAAGAAGGGGCGGAATAAAATTTTCTTGCAAATAGGTGCATGGATACAGCCAGCGCCCAGCCAGCTCCCGTTGCAAGTGCTACTCCTGCCAGCCCCATTCTTCTGGTCAGGAACCATGAAAGAATAACCCGAAGAGATAATTGCAGGGCCGAACAGACCGCAGGTACATGGATATGTCCGGTTCCCTGAAAATATCCCACATTGGCACATCCGATAAAGCATAGGGGGTAAAAGAATGCTACGACTCTCAGGTAATAAACGGCCGGGGACAGGGAGCTGAGGTTATCTTTTGGAAGGGCCAGGCGGCAAAGAGGGGAGGCGCTCAGAAATAAGAGGAGAGCCATCACCATACCTAAGGCGGCCATCATTCTAAATCCATTTCTAAAACCATTCTCTGCTCTTTTGTAATTCCCGGCTCCGGTATTTTGACCTATAAAAACAGATTCTGCGGCAGAACCGCTATCTCCAAAGGAATTTGCAAATGCTTCTATTCTTGTGGCTGCTGTATAAGCATTAATAGAAGCTGTTCCAAGGCGATTGACAACACTTTGAACGAGCAGTTTTCCAATGTAAATGCTTGCCTGCTGTAATGCGGAGGCAGAGGCAAAACGGATTGTCTGCATCAGAAGGGCGGGGTCAACCCGCAGATCCTCACGATGAATCATGAGCTGGGGATATTTTATCTTTAGATGGATCCCGGACAATGCCGCTGCTATAAATTGCGATAAGATCGTTGCCCAGGCAGCACCGGAAATTCCGAGAGAAAGCCCTGCCACAAACCAGATATCCAGCAGGAGATTTGTAAAGATGGAGATCCCAAGAAAAATGAGCGTTGCCAAGGTATTGCCAACTGCGCGCAGTACAGCGGCCAATAGGTTGTTGGCAAAACAGACGATCAGTCCTCCCAAAATAATGTGCAGGTAGGAGCTGGTCAATCCAATGAGGGAATCCGGCGTTTGGATCAGCCGCAGCAAAGGTTCTGATAAAAAGATAAATCCAATGCTGATAAAAATGGTAAAAAGCCCGCCAAAGAAAACGGCATGAAAAAATTCACGGTGAAAGGTTTTTAGATCATCTTTCCCGTATAAATAAGATAATATGACGCAGACACCGGTGCAGGCTCCTGTTAAGATAAACAAGAATAGATTCATAACAGTCCCGCCGATGCCTGCGGCGCCAAATGCATCAGAGCCGTTGAACCATCCGAGGATCAGTGCATCAATCATATTGTACATTTCTGCAATATATTTCCCAAAAGCAGCGGCAATGCCAGGTGGGTTAATTGTTTTGTAATAGAACCAGAAGTTACAGTATGCTGCTCCAAGATGTTTCCTCCCCTTAGAAATTTTGCATTTCTATTATATGGGAAAAGAAAATGCTTGTAAAATGCCGGTTTATTCCTTAAAATATAATATAAATATTATATTTAAGAGGAAATATATGACACAGCAAAGTATAGAGATATTTCTTGCCGTAGTGCGTACTGGGAGTATCAGCGGGGCAGCCCAAACGTTCTATATTACTCAGCCCGCCGTAAGCAGACACATACGGGATTTAGAAAATGAGATCGGCTGTACCTTATTTCAGAGGGGAAAAGGCATTCGGAAAATTTCGCTGACAGAGCAGGGGGAATCCTTTTTAGCTTTGGCACAGCGCTGGCTGACCCTTTGGAGGGAAACCAGGGAAATTTCCGCGAAGACCGCACCGCGATTAAACCTGTCCTCTGTCGGCAGTATCAGTACATATATTCTTCCGGATGTGATCCAGCGTTTTATTTCCGAGCATCCTGAAATTACGTTTCATTTCAGCAATCACCACTCCTTTGAAGCATATCGGTATGTGGAAAATGGAACATCAAATTTAGCTTTTATATCGGATGATATGTACTATAGCGGAGTTGAAACGATTCCTGCATTTCGGGAACCTATGGTGCTTCTCGCATCAAAGTCATATGAGCTGCCAGATTCTCCTGTTCATCCCGCACAACTTGATCCGCTGCAGGAGATCAGGCTGCCCTGGAATCCGGAATATGATGTGTGGCATGATTTTTGGTTTTCGCTAACAGCTCCTGCAAGAGCTGTTATTGACCAGATGAGCCTTTTGGAGGCATTTTTATCGTGGGGGGAATGTTGGGCCATTACCCCAATATCCGTAGCAAATGCCATTTCACTGCGATGTGCCGTGTCTGTTCATGAGCTGCAGGAAGGTCCGTCCCCGCGGATCATCTACTATTTGAAGAATCCCAGTTCATGTCCGCAATCAGTGCCGATTTTCTTGGCATGCCTGAAGCAGAGCATCCTACAGTTATCTGGTATGGAATGTTTGTTATAATGGAAAAATTTTCTAATTATCAGCAAGAGCTGCTGCAGCATCCGTTCGGATTTGTATATCGTCACCAACAACAAGAAAAAGGTATACCGGCAGATGAAGGCCAATGGCAAGGTGGAGATCTGCGGGATGCACAAAGGCACCTGGATTCGCGTGGAGGGCGAAGTCAAGGAGGATACACGCAGGGAAGCCCGCATCGCCATGATGGACGATAACAAAGCAGCTCTGAGCAGCATGTACACGGTAGATGATAACCTGATGACCGTGTTTTACTTCAAGCATGGTACGGCAACCATTTATTCCTTTACTGCTGAGCCGGAAGTGATCGAGCTGTAAGAACGTTGCACGAAGCAGAAAGGCATTTACTGCACCAGTTTGGAAGGTCCCTTGATGGGACGAGTTTTACAGATGATCCAGCAAAGGGGCGATATTCTTAAAAAGGAGTATCGCCGCTTGTTGTATGTGGGGAAATAGGTGACTTGAGTAAATGTTCATTTTCCGTAAAGTAACACAAGAGAATTTGGCAGACAGCAGGACACTGTTCTGCAGAAAAGATATTCGCTAAATGATTGGATATGCAATACTGCATTGATCAAGGAATTAAACCGCTACTACACAGTGTGGCAGGAAACCGTCAATATGATTTTGAAAGACTTTGAAAACAAAAAATTAGTTGAATTGTTCCCTATGCAGGGAGATAAAAGGAATAAGCGCATCCAATTCACTGCGGCAGGGAGAGAATACGCCGACACGATTTTGTCTGCATTGCGAAAAGTGGAATTGGCTGCCATTCAAAAAATGGGGCTTGAACGTATGCACAGACTGAGCGAAGATGGCGCGCTGTTTATAAAACTTTTTCAGGAAGCCGGAGGCAAGAATACCAATGATACAAACGCGTGATACGAAATAGTTTTTCAAATATGTTTTTCCGTCCATTTTGTCCTTTGCCCTATCCGGCGTTTATGCGATTGTAGACGGATTTTTCGTGGGGAACAGTTTGGGGGACGTTGGGATTCCTGCTGTAAATATTGCATATCCTATCGTCGCTTTTATCCAGGCAGTTGGGACGGGGATCGGTATGGGTGGTGCAATTTACTATTCGATTAACAAAGCGGAGAAAAAGGAACAAGAAGCCCGCATGTTTACAGCGGGAGCAAACTGGCTGATGATTGCTTTCAGCGTCATTTTAACCGCTGCGGTTTTATGCCGGTACAAGCCGCTGCTGCGGCTTTTGGGAGCCAGTGGCACGATGCTGTCTTTGGCTGAAGAATACATTGTAGTCGTTACCTTGGGCACGATCCTGCAAATTTTCGGCACAGGGCTTGTCCCCCTGATCCGTAATCTCGGCGGTTCCTTTTACGCTATGATTGCCATGACGGCGGGATTTATTAGCAATATCATTCTGGACTATCTTTTTGTATGGGTATGGGAGCAAGGCGTGGCCGGAGACTGTTTTTTCTTATGAGCTGTAATAATAGTGTAACTATACGCATTCACCGTTATAATGCAATTATCTACATTTATATACCAATTTTTCCCGTTTCTAGTAATATTGGCATTTGGTGATTTGATTTTGCTTTTGCACCAATCTACAACATTGTCTGTAGCCAAAGATAAATTTCTTTTAATTCTAACAATACCTAATTCAGTTGTATGTAATTTGTCTAAGTTATTCAGCAACTCACTTTTTATATTCAATCCCTTGTCCCCCCTTTTATAAATTAGTAAATTTCAATTTATGAACTATTATATCATACAGATATGAATAAAACTATCATTCACGTACTTTTTCGGTTGTCTTTCCAATTTTTTTGGCTGCCGCAAAATACGATTTATGTTCTGCTGGATAACATCGTATTCTGTGACCTGTTTTTTCTCAGCTTTCCATTCATAAGACTATTATGCAGGAAACGGCACAAAAAGGAACCCCTAATTTCCCCATGAATGGAGGCTAGGGGATTAAAGTGTCGAAGACACTTTTTATAAGCAGATTAGTTCTATCCAGTTCTACAGAATTATGCTAAAATAGGAAGGTAGTAACACACCCCTATTCTTACTACGTTTTTACTACTTTTGACGGCCTCAACTAACGCAAATCAGGAGGACTTTAAAACATGATACGAGTGCTTTTCGTGTGCCACGGCAACATCTGCCGCTCCCCCATGGCCGAATTCCTTTTAAAGGACATGGTCAAAAAAAGGGGGATCGAGAGAAGATTTTACATCTCCTCCGCAGCTACCAGTACGGAGGAGATTGGAAATCCGGTACATCCGGGAACCAGAAAAATACTGAATTCATTAGGGATTTCCTGTGCAGGAAAACATGCAGTCCAGATGACCGGAGCTGACTACGGGAAATACGATTATCTCATTGGCATGGACCGGTGGAACATAACCAATATGACCCGCATTGCAGGCGGCGACCCGGAGGGCAAGATGTTCCGCCTTCTGGACCTTACGGACCATCCCAGGGATGTGGCGGACCCCTGGTATACGGGGGATTTTGATACTACCTATCGGGATATCATGGAAGGGCTGGAAGCTCTTCTGGGCCGGATTTTGGCAGAGGACAGATAAGAAGATCGGCCAGAAAGTGCCGGGGCAAGTATGAAGCCGGTCCATGTTCCGGCGCGGCGAAAGAACATGAGAAGAGATTGAGACTTCCTGCCTGCTGTGATATACTATCAGCAGGCAGTCTTTTTGTCTGCCTTAAACAGCAGCATTGGAAAAACAGACGAAACAGGAGGAAGCCGCAGGAAACATGCAGACACTGAACCAGGACATCAAAGAGCACAGCTTTAAACCGGCATATCTTCTCTACGGCGAGGAGGAATTCCTCAAAAACAGTTATAAAAACCGCCTCCGGGAGGCCATTACCGGGGGCGATACCATGAATTACAATTACTTTGAGGGGAAGAACCTCGATGTGCAGGAGATCATAGGCCTGGCGGACACCATGCCTTTTTTTGCCGAGAAGCGTTTGATTCTCATAGAGGACAGCGGTATGTTCAAGGGAGGAAGCGGCGGTGAAGCGATGGCCGCTTATCTGCCCCAGGTCCCGGATACCACCTGCCTTCTGTTTGTGGAGTCGGAGGTAGACAAGCGGAGCAAGCTCTACAAGGCGGTAAAAAAATATGGTTATCCGGCGGAACTGGGCCGTCAAGATTTTAACCAGCTTGCCCGGTGGGCGGCGGGGATTCTGGCAAAGGACGGAAAGAAGATCACAGGCCGCACCATGGAACTGTTTTTGGCGAAAACGGGGGATGACATGGAAAACATCCTCTCAGAGCTGGATAAGTTGGTCAGCTATACCCTGGGGAGAGATGTGATCACGGACCAGGATGTAGAGGATATCTGCACGACCCAGGTGACCAGTAAGATTTTCGATATGATTGCAGCCATTTCCGGCCGTCAAACCAGAAAGGCTATGGATTTATATGAGGATTTGCTGACTTTGAAGGAACCGCCGATGCGGATCCTCTTTCTGATTGCCCGCCAGTTCAATCAGATTCTGCAGGTAAAGGAGCTGGCAGGGCGGGGAATGGACAAGAGTGCCATCGCCTCCCGGATGAAGCTGGCGCCCTATGTGGCGGGCAAGATTATGCTCCAGGCCAAAACCTTTACCAAGGAACAGATCCTGGAGTATGTAACCCTGTGCGTGGATACGGAAGAAGCGGTGAAGACCGGGCGCCTGCAGGACCGCCTGGCGGTGGAGCTTCTGATCACAAAACAGTATTAGCGTTTTGTTGGAGAAAGGAGAGAAGTACAATGGAGATCGTAAAGGACCAGAATCCCGATGAGGAGTTCTTAGAGCAGATTCGCTGCCAGACCGGCAAGGTTATGGAGGAATTTTTGGCTGCGGCGAAAATGAAGCCGGGGCAGGTGCTGGTGGTAGGCTGCTCCAGCAGTGAAGTCGGAAGCTTTCGGATCGGCTCCCATTCCAGCAGTCAGATTGGCAGAACTGTTTTTGATGTGCTCTGGAAAATTGCCCGGGAAAATGGGCTGGCGCTGGCGGCCCAGTGCTGTGAACATTTGAACAGGGCGCTGATTTTGGAGGAGGAGACGGCACTGCGCTATGGCTGGGAGATCGTGAATGTGGTGCCCCAGCTGAAAGCGGGCGGTTCCTTTGCAACTGCCGCTTACAGCAGCTTCGCCCATCCGGCAGCAGTGGAGCACATCAAGGCCCACGGAGGCATCGATATTGGCGATACCCTGATCGGCATGCATTTAAAAGATGTGGCCATTCCCCTCCGGATTTCACAGAAGGAAATCGGGGGCGCACATGTGGTCTGCGCCAGAACCAGGGCAAAGCTCATCGGTGGAGAGCGGGCCTGCTACGATCCTGATTTGACATAAATGCCAGGCGTCGGAAGGACAGACGCCAAGTGTCTGCAGCAAAAAAGGCCTTCCGTCCAACACACCAATGGACGGAAGGCCTTAAAATCCGGTTGTTCTATATTCAATCTCTAGTAATTAAGCGATAGAATTAACAGCCTTGGACAAACGGGATACTTTGCGGGAAGCATTGTTCTTGTGGTAAACTCCCTTGGTAGCAGCCTTGTCGATTTCAGAAGTAGCAGCCAGCAGAGCAGCCTGGGCAGCAGCCTTATCCCCAGCAGCAACAGCAGCATCCACCTTCTTAATCATCGTTCTGACCTTAGACCGAATCGCTTTGTTTCTAGCAGCTTTTGTCTCGTTTACTAAAATTCTCTTCTTTGCAGATTTAATGTTAGCCAATGAAATACACCTCCGTTTCTTTTGGTAAATTCTTGTAGTGTTTTCCATTAAAGCCTGGACACGGACAGTTCAATGTAAACATACTCTAACATTTTATCGGATCCTCTTAGGAATGTCAATAGAAAAATACATATTTTTCCCACATATTTGACAGAATATAAAGTACCGGGTTCGGCAATTTCCGGCCCGGTATTTTGCATGCATGGCACAGGCAGGTAGAATGAAATATGCAGAAGGAGAGAGAGATGACAGCTAAAAATAGAGAAAAAGGACAGCAGTCGGGGTTTGAAGTGAGGACAGACCTGGCACTGGAGGAGAAGGAGAGCTTTGAGGGGGACGGAGGCCGTCTGTCCGGAGTGGCCTTAAAGGAGTGGAATCATCCGGAAGGAGAAATAAAAATCACCCAGGTTCGGATTCTCAATAAAAAGGGAGCCAATGCCATGGGAAAGCCGGTGGGGACCTATCTGACGCTGGAAGCTTTGGCTTTAAATCAGACGGATGAGGATGGACACCGGGAGGTTTGCGACCAGCTGGCCGGACAGATCAAGGAGCTGGCAGGAGCCATGGTCAAAGGAAAGGAAATTCCGTCGATTCTAGTGGTGGGCTTGGGAAATGCCTCCGTTACTCCGGATGCGTTGGGGCCGGAGGTGCTGGGAAATCTTCAGGTTACCCGCCATCTGACGGGACAGTACGGGAAGGACTTCCTGAAGGAGCGGAATCTGCCCTCCATCAGCGGCATTGTGCCGGGAGTAATGGCCCAGACGGGAATGGAGACGGCGGAGATCTTAAAGGGGATTATCCAGGAAACGAAGCCGGATCTGGTAATTGCCATCGATGCGCTGGCGGCCCGGAGCGTGAGACGGCTGGGAACGACCATTCAGCTGACGGACACAGGAATCCACCCGGGGTCCGGAGTGGGAAATCACCGTCACAGCTTAACAAAGGAAAGCCTGGGAGTGCCGGTGATGGCCATTGGGGTGCCGACCGTGGTGGGGGCTGCGGCCATTGTCCACGATACGGTTTCTGCTCTGATCCGGACCCTGGCTCACAGCGAATCTACCAGGCAGACGGGAAAATGGATGGAGGAGATGGACCCGGAAGAACAGTATGAGCTGATCCGGGAACTGCTGGAGCCGGAGTTCGGTCCTATGTATGTGACACCTCCGGACATAGACCGTCGGATCAAGGACCTGGGCTTTGTCATATCGGAGGGGATCCACAGAGCGCTGCTGTAAAAGTCATTTTCCCTTTCTGTCAATCCGGGCCTGTCCTTTGCATATTCTGTAATGATGCGGCAGAAACAAAAGCCGGTGCGGACAGGATGGTGATGGAGCATATGAGGAGAGGGACGCTGGCCTGGAAAATGAAGAAGGGCATGACGGCCGCCGGACTGGCATTGGGCCTTGCGGTCGGGGGAAAGGCGGCTTTTGTCCTGACCGGACCTGTCAGCCGGCAGGATATGGAAAACCTGGCCAAAACCCTGGGGCAGCATATGATTCAGGGTATCTGGGACCTGTCCCACCCCATGGAGTATGCCCGCACATTTGCAGAAGGAGAACAGGGATACTGGCCGGACCCGGACCCATCCTACCGCCAGTATCAAAAACTCCGTTCCTTTTACGAGTCCCATCCCTACCTGGCCTGGTACGGTCTGGAGGAGAGCGGGGAAGGGCAGGAGGCATCAAATGACACGGAGGGGGAGAACGGGGAGGAAGGATCCGCTCTGGCAGGGATTGACCAGGAGCGTGCAGGAAGCCTGGCCGCCTCCCCGCCGGCCCTGACGGGAACTACCACCCGCCCTGTTATCGGAAAAACATATGTGATGGAGCAGCTGGCAGATTACGACTTTTTGATGAAGAATTTCTACAATGTCCATACCTCTACCACTGCCGGGCGGGATCTGATGAATGCAGAAAACCTGCTGAGCAGGGATCTGACGATCGAAAAGGAGGGGGATGGCCCTCAGATTTTGATCTATCATACCCATTCTCAGGAGGCCTTTGCGGATTCCGGAGCGGGGGAAACAGTGGTTGGAGTGGGGAGCCGCCTGGCACAGCTTTTGGAGGAGAAGGGATACCAGGTGTATCACGATGAGTCGGTCTATGACCTGGTAAACGGAAAGCTGGACCGGAGCAAAGCTTATACATATGCCGGGGAGGGGATTGAAAAGATCCTGGAGCAGTATCCCTCCATCCAGGTGATCCTGGACATCCACCGGGACGGGGTGGCAGAAAACCTTCATCTGGCTGCAATGGTGGATGGGAAAAGCACGGCTCAGATCATGTTTTTCAATGGCCTCAGCCAGACTCCGGAGGGACCGGTGGAGTATCTGGAGAATCCTTACCGGGAGGACAATCTGGCATTCAGTCTCCGGATGCAGTTAAACGCCCAGGCCTATTTTCCCGGATTTACAAGGAAAATCTATTTGAAGGGCCTTCGCTATAACCTTCACCTGCGTCCCAGGTCCGCGCTGGTCGAGGTGGGAGCTCAGACCAATACCTATGAGGAAGCTTTAAACGCCATGGGGCCCCTGTCAGAACTTTTGGATATGGTGTTGCAAGGCAGTTGAAAAAATGATATGATGGAAAAAGTTTGGAGCGGCCAAGGCAGCCGTTTCCAAGGAAAGAGCAAGCAGGAGAGAGGAATAAACATGCCATCAGTTGACCAGAGCAAAATCCGTAACTTTTGTATTATCGCCCATATTGACCACGGTAAATCCACCCTGGCGGACCGGATCATTGAGAAGACCGGCCTTCTGACCAGCCGGGAGATGCAGGACCAGGTCCTGGATAATATGGATCTGGAGCGGGAGAGGGGGATCACCATCAAATCCCAGGCGGTCCGGACGGTATATCAGGCCAAGGACGGCAGCGAGTACATTTTTAATTTGATTGACACTCCGGGACATGTGGACTTTAACTACGAGGTGTCCAGAAGCCTGGCCGCCTGCGACGGCGCAGTGCTGGTCGTGGATGCGTCCCAGGGAATCGAGGCTCAGACCCTGGCCAATGTTTACCTGGCCCTGGACCACGACCTGGACGTTTTCCCGGTGATCAACAAGGTGGACCTTCCCAGTGCGGACCCGGACCGGGTGGCCGCGGAGATTGAGGATGTAATCGGCCTGGATGCCAGCGACGCCCCCAGAATCAGCGCCAAGACCGGAGAAAATGTGGATGCGGTGCTGGAGGCCATTGTGGAGAAGATTCCTGCCCCCAAGGGAGACCCCGATGCGCCGTTGAAGGCCCTGATCTTTGACTCCATCTACGACTCCTACAAAGGGGTTATCATTTTCATACGCGTGATGGAGGGAACGGTAAAGAAGGGTACCATCATCCGCATGATGGCCACAGGCGCCCAGGAAGGGGTAGTGGAGGTTGGATATTTCGGTGCGGGCCAGCTGATTCCCTGCGACGAGCTGTCCGCAGGCATGGTAGGCTATGTAACCGCCAGCATCAAGAACGTGCGGGATACGCGGGTGGGAGATACGGTGACCGACGCAGAGAATCCCTGCGATGCGCCCCTGCCCGGATACAAGAAGGTGACCCCTATGGTTTACTGCGGCCTTTATCCCGCAGACGGGGCCAAATACAACGACCTGAGGGATGCCCTGGAGAAGCTTCAGCTCAACGATGCATCCCTGTTCTATGAGCCGGAGACTTCCATTGCTTTAGGGTTTGGATTCCGCTGCGGTTTCCTGGGACTGCTCCATCTGGAAATCATCCAGGAGCGGCTGGAGCGGGAGTACAATCTGGATCTGGTAACCACCGCGCCCGGCGTTGTATACCGGGTTCACAAGAAGAACGGGGAGATGATGGAGCTGACCAACCCCTCCAATCTGCCGGACCCGACGGAGATTGATTATATGGAGGAGCCCATTGTCAGCGCCGAGATCATGGTGACCACCGAATTTGTGGGACCCATTATGACCCTGTGCCAGGAGCGCCGGGGCAATTACCTGGGAATGGAATATATTGAGACTACCAGGGCTCTGCTGAAATATGAGCTGCCCTTAAATGAAATTATCTACGATTTCTTTGACGCCCTGAAATCCCGCTCCAGAGGCTACGCCTCCTTCGACTATGAGTTGAAGGGGTACGAGCGTTCCGAGCTGGTGAAGCTGGATATCCTGGTGAATAAGGAAGAGGTGGATGCTCTCTCCTTTATCGTTCATGCTGATTCCGCCTACGAGAGAGGCAGGAAAATGTGCGAGAAGCTGAAGGAGGAGATTCCCAGACACCTGTTCGAGATTCCCATCCAGGCGGCCATCGGAGGCAAGATCATTGCCAGGGAGACGGTGAAGGCGGTGCGCAAGGATGTGCTGGCCAAGTGCTACGGCGGAGATATTTCCCGAAAGAGAAAGCTCCTGGAAAAGCAGAAGGAAGGCAAAAAGCGGATGCGCCAGATTGGAAACGTAGAAATTCCGCAGAAAGCATTTATGAGTGTGTTGAAGCTGGACGACCAGTAAAACAGTAGGAGAGCTATGGCAAGACAACGAAAGATTCCATTGGAACTGTATATTCACATTCCATTCTGTGCCAGAAAATGCTTTTACTGCGATTTTCTCTCCTTCCGCGCTCTGTCAAAGACACACGAGGCCTATATCCGTCAGCTTCTTAGGGAGATCCATGCCCTGGCACCCGGCTGCCGAAACTACCAGGTGGTGACCATATTTGTGGGGGGCGGGACTCCCTCGGTGCTGGAGCCGGAGCTGATCTGCCAGGTACTGGAAGCAGTGCAGGCTGATTTTGATGTGGCGCCGGATGCGGAGATTTCCATTGAGGTGAACCCCGGAACTCTTCTGCACAATAAGCTGGCCCTGTACCATCAGGCGGGTTTCAACCGGGTCAGCATCGGCCTGCAGTCTGCGGACAACGAGGAGCTGCGGAACCTGGGCAGAATACATTCCTTTGAGGAGTTCTTAAAGAGCTTCCAGAGCGCCCGTATGGCCGGATTCCAGAATATCAACGTGGACCTGATGAGCGGGATCCCCGGCCAGACCATGGATTCCTGGAAGAATACCCTGAAAAAGGTGACGATGCTGAAGCCGGAGCACATTTCCTCCTACAGCCTGATTATTGAGGAGGGAACACCCTATTGGGACCGGTATGCCAAGGGAGAACAGAATGGTAAAAAAGAAAAGCAGGAGAGGACCCAGATTCCGGAAAAGGAAGATTTGGGTCTGATTGCCGAGCCTGCGGAGCTTGGAAAGCGCATTCTTCCCCCTCTGCCGGATGAGGATACGGAAAATAAGATGTACCATCTGACCAGACAGTTTTTGAAGGAGCAGGGCTTTGCGCGCTACGAGGTATCCAATTACGCCAGGCCTGGTTTTGAGTGCAGGCACAATGTGGGCTATTGGACCGGAACGGAATATCTGGGCCTGGGCCTGGGCTCCTCCTCCTATATGGCAGGCTACCGGTTCTGCAATGAGCGGGGGCTGGAGCGGTATCTGAAACTGGATTTTGAAGGGGCGGACTGGCAGGAACGCCTTCATCCCCAGGTTCAGCATCTGACGCGCCAGGACAAGATGGAAGAGTTTATGTTTCTGGGGCTCCGCATGACGAAAGGGATCTCCGAACTTGATTTCGTCTCCGCCTTCGGGGTAAAGCTGGAATCGGTCTACGGAAAGGTGATCAGCCAGCTGATCGCCAATGGCCTTTTGAAGCGGGAGGGAACCAGACTCGCCCTGACAGAGTGGGGGATGGATGTAAGCAATTTTGTGCTGAGCGAGTTCCTGCTGGGAGATTAGGGATGGAAAACAGACTTGGGGAGATACATAGGAAAATTGCGGAGCTGTCTGAGGACAAGTACCGGGAATTCAACAAAAAACTGCTGCCGGGCATTGCGGATGTGGCGGGAGTGCGCCTTCCTGCCCTGAGAAAGCTGGCCGGTCAACTGGCAAAGGAAGGCTGGCAGCAGTGGTCAGAGCAGATGAAGGCGGGATGGGAGAGAGGCGAGCTCTGCCATGAGGAACGGATTCTCTGGGGGCTTATTTTTGCCAGCGGAGCCCGCACCTGGAAGGAGGCCCTTCCGTTCGTCCGGGACTATCTTCCGGCCATCGACAGCTGGGCGGTCTGCGATACCGTCTGCGGGACCCTGAAGGCGGCCCGGAATACCAGAGAGGAATCCTGGCCTTTCGTCTGCTCCTGCCTGAAGTCGGACCAGGAGTATGTATGCCGGACCGGCTCGGTATTGCTTTTGAGCCATTTTCTGGAGAAGGAATACTGCAGGAGAGCCTTCTTGGGGATGGAGGAGAGGGGCAGCAGGGCCTACTACTCCAATATGGCTGCGGCCTGGGCCCTGTCTCTTTACTATTTAAAATTTCCGGAAGACACCCTGGCCTATTTAAAGGAGAGCCGTCTGGATGACTGGACCTACAACAAAGCTCTTCAGAAAATCTGCGAATCCCTCAGGCCTTCCCCTGAAACGAGGGAAATGATCCGCTCCATGAAGCGGAAAAAAAGCTGAATGGCTATCTTCCTTCCAGCACTGTCACGGACATCCGGTTGGGGAGGCAGACAATGGTTTCATTTGCCATGCTTTTTTTGCCCTGTTTCATGCACAGATGGTCCGGGCAGGTTGCCTGGCTGCACCAGATTTGTCCGTCTTTTACGATGA
Source organism: Candidatus Enterocloster faecavium (assembly GCA_019118585.1). Taxonomy (GTDB): domain Bacteria; phylum Bacillota; class Clostridia; order Lachnospirales; family Lachnospiraceae; genus Enterocloster; species Enterocloster faecavium. The sequence continues at coordinate 26,947 of DWYS01000047.1, forward strand.
GGTGATTGTTTCCGCCGTCTATGCCGGGGATGTCAAATTCACCGTCCTGATCCAGAGGGAGGGTTTCAATTACCTGGCCGTCCACGGCAACCTGGGCGATCAGGCCGGGGGCAGAGCGGAAATGGCTGAACACCAGCCAGACGCCGGCCAGGACCAGGATCAGCAGAAGAAGGAGGAAATCGTTTCGGCGGATTCCGCCTTTTTCTTTTTGGGTGGGCTGATGTATATTTGGTTTTGCCATAAAGCCTCCTTAAGATATGTAAAACTGGCACAGGGCGCAAAACGGCCCGATGCTGTCTATGGTTACTATACACGCACAAGGAGGTATTGTCCAGTGAATGATTTGTCTGGGAGAAAATCCCCTGGGGCCCGGGTGGCCTTTTACGGCCTTCTCATCGGGCTGGCGTTTGTGATGAGCTACATTGAAAGTCTGCTCCCGGTGCCTGTTCCGGTCCCGGGAGTAAAGCTTGGGCTGGCCAATATGGTCTCCATGGCGGCCCTCTATCTGATCGGGGCCAGAGGAGCGTTTACGGTCAGCCTGGTCCGCATCCTTTTGGCCGGACTCGCCTTTACCGGTCCATCCATGATGATTTACAGCATGTGCGGCGGGATTTTGAGCCTGCTGGTGATGGCGGGGCTAAAGAAAACCGGCTGGTTTTCCATTGTGGGGGTCAGCGTTGCCGGAGGAGCGGCCCACAATGTGGGACAGCTGATGGCAGCCGCCTGGGTTACAAAAACGGCAGGAGTCTTCTCCTACCTTCCGGTTCTGCTGATCGCCGGGAGCGCGGCTGGAATTGCGGTGGGAGCCGCGGCGGGAATGGTGATCCGGAGAATTTCCCGCTGGGTCCCATAGGATACCGGAGGCTACTGCATCACATGAGGAAGTCTTCCGCGGAAAAACCGTTTTTTAAGCTCCTTCCAGCTGAAGGGGATCAGCGGGTAGATGTAGCTCTTTCCTGCAATGGTCCGGTTGAAGATGATGGCGCAGACCGTCAGAACCAGTCCTGCCCCGTATCCCCAGATCCCAAAGAGGGCAGTGAGGATCAGGATGATGATCCGCATGAATTTCATGGCATAGCCCAGCTCAAAACTGGCCTGGGAGTAATTGGCGACGGTTACGAAGGCCATGTACAGCATGGTCTCGCTGTTGAACCAGCCGGATTTTACCGCGTATTCTCCCAGCACGATGCCGGCGATGACGCTTAGGGGGGTGGTCAGCATATTGGGGGTGTTGACCGCTGCCAGCCGAAGGCCGTCGATGGCAAATTCCAAGATCAGCAGCTGCCAGATCAGGGGCACGTTGCAGGGGTCCGACAGCTGGATGAACTGCAGCCATGAGGGAATCATGGAGGGATATTCCATCAGCAAGAGCCAGGTGGGGGTTACCAGCAGGGAGAGGGTGGAGATGATCATTCTGGTCAGCCGCAGGTAGGTGCCGGTAATGGGCGGAAAATAGTAGTCGTCCGCTTCCTCGATGATGTCGAATACCGAGGAGGGCAGAATCATGGCAGAGGGGGAAGTGTCCACCAGAACGACAATATTTCCTTCCAGGATGGAGGCTGCCGCCGTATCCGGACGCTCGGAAAACTTAAATTTGGGAAAGGGATTAAACCACTTGTAGGGAAAAATACATTCTGCCAGGCTTTCCTGATTCATGGTCAGCGCATCTACTTTTAAACGGGAGATGCGCTCTTTGATCTTTCCCAGAAGCTCCTGGTCCACCCGGCTGCTCATGTAGCAGAGGGCGATGTCGGTATGGGAGCTCTCCCCGGCGCTTAAAATCTCCATCGTCAGCCTGGGGTCCCGGATTCTCCGGCGGATCAGGGCGGTGTTGAAGATCAGGGTTTCCACAAATCCGTCCCGGGAGCCCCGCATGACCTTATCCTTGTCCGGTTCGCTGACGCTTCTGGCCGGATAGGTGCGGCAGTCGATGGTAAGACAGGTATCATAGCCGTCGATGAACAGACAGGAGATGCCTGAAAGAAGGGAGACGATCATCTGGTCCTGGTCGCGGACCAGCCCGATTTCCCCGTAAGGCAGATACTGCTTTGAAAAGCCGTGCGCGTCCGGGGGCAGATCGTCCTCCTTGATGGAGGAAAAGGTCTGAAGCAGCTTTAACAGGGTGTCATCCTTGGCAAAGCCGTCTATGAAGTAAAGGCAGGCTTCCCTGCCTCCAATGCGGAGAACCCGGTAAACCACATCGAAATTAGTCTGAACGTTCAGCAGCGAATCAAGCTGCGTCATATTGTCCTGTAAGTTTCTGGAGAAATTCATGGATTTCGTCCTCCTGTACCGAAAAATCTGTTTTGTCTGTGTCTTTCCCAGTATGAGCCGGAAAAGAGGGATTTATTCTCAAGATCCGGATGGAGAACGCTGTGAAAAATGTGGACGGATTCCGGGACAGCACGAAAAAGGGGAAGTGCAGAATTTCCATAAATGGAAGAAAGATACTCCCGAAACAAAGATAAGTTGCACAAAAAATCTTGACAAAGAAGCCCCGGAGTGGTATAGTACTCAATACGGTTTCCAAAAAGAAACCGGAGAATGTTGTTTGGTATGGGGATGCCAGATAAACGAATAGTGTAACGGTTTTGTTCGTGACTGGAAGCTGCTTTCTGTGGGGGAAAGGCAGCTTCCTTTTGTATTTGTTGTGATTGACATATTTCCTATAGAAATAGTATGATAATGGTGAAGGATTGCATCAGAAGAAGGCAGGGCAATCCGGTACTGCAGGCGTCAGAAAAACGCAGGATAAAAATCAGATAAGGATGTGAAAAAATGTTGGTTTCCACAAAAGGGCGATACGCTCTCAGGACCATGATGGACCTGGCGGTCCACAGCCAGAGTGGGCCCGTTAAGATTAAGGACATTGCAGCACGCCAGGAGATATCCAGTAAATATTTGGAGCAGATTATATCCATACTAGCCAGAGAAGGACTGGTGCGCAGTTTAAGAGGCAACCAGGGCGGCTATTATCTGTCCAAGGAGCCATCGGCCTATACAGCAGGAGAGATTTTGCGGGCGGCGGAAGGAAGCCTGGCTCCGGTGGACTGTCTGCGGGCTCCGGAAAACCAGTGCAGAAGGAAGGATGACTGCGCCGCCTTGAAGCTCTGGGAGGAGCTGGACAGGGCCATCAGCGGGGTGGTAGACCATTATACGCTGGAGGATTTGCTGAAGTGGCAGGATGAAGAATCCGAAGAATAGGCGGAGAAAGGCGGTATGAAAATGGGGACATCGTTTGGGGACAGGCTGAAAAGCCTTGGGGAGGACTACGGCTTCCGGCTGCTGCTTACATCCGGTGCAGTTATCCTGTCCGCCCTGGTTCAGTGCTTTGCCCTTCAGGCTCTGGTGAGACCTGCGGGGATCATATCCGGAGGGTTTACCGGGATCGCTATGCTGATGGAAGCGTTGGGGAGCCGCTGGGGCATCCCCGTTTCCATGCAGGCAGTGATGCTGATCTTAAACGTTCCCGTAGCTCTGTTCTGCGGCAGGGGGATCAGTCTCAGATTTACAGTCTTTTCTCTGGCTCAGGTAGCTCTGAGCAGTTTTTTTCTTCAGATCTGCCAGTTTGGCCCTCTTTTTGCAGACCAGATTTTGAATGTGATTTTCGGCGGAGTCCTGATGGGGGCTTCCGTTGTCATTGCCCTCAAGGGGAACGCTTCCACAGGCGGCACTGATTTTATATCCCTCTATGTGACCAACCGGACGGGGAAATCCATCTGGACCTGGGTCTTTATGGGAAATGCCGTGCTTTACTGTGTCTACGGAGCCCTGTTTGGCTGGATGGCTGCGGGATATTCCATCATTGTCCAGTACATTTCTACCCGGATCATCTCCGCATTTCATCATCGATATGAGTTGGTTACCATGCAGATTACCACCAAGCTGGGGCCGGAAATGGTGGATGCCTACGTCAGTCATTTCCGCCATGGAATTTCCTGCGTGGAAGCAGAAGGAGGATACAGCAAGCAAAAAATGTATCTGCTGAATACCGTGATTTCTTCCTATGAGACATCCGATGTGATCCGGCTGCTGCGCCAGGTGGACAGCCGGGTGATCATCAATGTAATGAAAACAGAGCGGTTTGTGGGCTCCTTTTACCGGAAGCCCATGGAGTGATGATCTCAGGGTTCAAGGCCGCATAGCCTGCGAATCACATAGCCGGCCATTAAAAGTCCGGCCACAGGAGGGACAAAGGAGATGCTGCCGGGGGTGGCGCGGACTTTGGTCTGGTCACCTTCAGCGGCTGCGGCAGGCCGGATCGGCTGCTCCGGGGACCAGCAGACGGTCAGGCCCCCCAGCGCTCTTGCCTTCAGCTCCCGGCGCATGACCCGGCACAGGGGGCAGACGCTGGTCTGGCTGATATCCGAAATCCGGAACAGCTCCGGGTGCAGCTTGTTGCCGGTTCCCATGGCGGAGATGATGGGGATGGCATGCTCCCTGGCGTATGAAACCAGAGCCAGCTTAGCGGAAACCGTGTCTATGGCGTCCAGGATAAAATCCACAGTCCCTGCCTGGCTCATCACTTCCTCCAGATTTTCCGGAAGCACAAAAGTCTCGCAGAGGGTTACCTCCGTTTCCGGACAGATGTCCCGAATCCGCTCTTTCATCACCTGGGCCTTTTTGCGGCCCACCGTGCTGTGAAGGGCGATTACCTGGCGGTTTAAGTTGGTCAGGGAGACGGCATCGTGGTCGGCCAGGAAAAGCTTTCCCACTCCGCCGCGGGCCAGAGCCTCTGCAGCGTGGGAGCCTACCCCTCCCAGGCCGAAGACGGCAACTCTGCTTTGGGAAAGAACTTCCATTTTGTCTGTGCCTATGAGCATCTCTTCTCTTGAAAATTCATTCATCCGTTTTTGTATCCTTTCTGTTTTGTGACGCTGCAAAGGGCAGCGCACGTTTCTGGAGATTTCTTTTATACCCACTTATCCTAATCGTTTCTATATCGCCTTGTCAAGAAGGAAGGGCGGGGATGACCTGTTCCTTTAGAATCTGTGAGGCCAGGAGGATGGTTTCGATATTCGGATTCGTTTCCTTATAGATAGCATAATATTTTCTGGAGTCCATCATTTTTGGCAGTGTGCAGTAGTATACCTGTTTGGGATTTGGAATATTGACTAAGGGGAATACGGAGGGGCTGAAATACATATATCCAAGTCCTTTTAAAAGCATGGCGGCCGCTGTTACCATATTGGCCGTCTGAATGGTACGGACCGGGTCAATATGATATTGCTGGATAATCTGCTTCAGGTTCAGATAGAGAGCCTGAGTGGAGGAGGGCATGATGATGGGAAGGGACGAAAGCTGGTCCGGCTGGATCAGGAGCGGGCAGCCGGGGCTGTTCTGAGCCAGAAGTTCTTGGTCTGTGCGTTCCAGGATTACTTTTGGCATCAGATTTTCCGGTATGATCAGCATCAGCTTTTCCTCGCACATTTCTTCAAAATGAAAATTCACGATGTCCAGACTGATATGACCGAACATCAGGTCGATCTCATCGTTTTTCAGCATTTCCATGGACCTTAATTCCTGGGCTTCACGGATCCGTATATTTAAAAAAGGCCGCTTTTTCAGAAGAAGATGGATCAGGGACGGGCACCACATTTCGCTGTGGATCTGACCGATCCCAATCCGGAATTCCGTCTGCTGGGTTTCCAGTTTCTTGATATCTTCGTTCAGCAGCTGTTCAGCCGCTACGATTTCCTGCATTTTTTTTAAATACATTTTCCCGCTGCCGGTCAGACGTATGGGGTTGTGGGTGCGGTCAAAAAGTTTGACGCCCAATTTGCGCTCTAAATTGTTGATGCAGGCAGTCAGAGTGGGCTGGGTGATGAACAGGCGCTTCGCAGCTCTGGATATATTTTGCTCTTCCGCCAGCACCAGAAGATAGTTTAACTTTTCAGGGGTCATAACGACACCTCCATTATAGATTGATATCTATTATTATATATAAAATGATTGATTTTACAATATACTAATTCGGGGATATACTGAAGTTATCAAAGATAAGCTGAAAAAGCAAGACAAATGAAAGTTCAGAGAGCAGGAGGGAATGGCAATGAAGATTACGGATGTGAAAGTGGTAAAAGCCAACCGATGCGTGTTTGCCAAGATTCTGACGGATGAGGGGATTTACGGAATCGGAGAGGCAGGAGCGTGGGGACTGCTGGAGGCCTCTGCTTCAGCAATCCATATGTTTAAGGATTACCTGGTAGGAAAGGATCCCCTGGATATTGAACACCACTGGCAGTATATGCAGAGGTTCGGACATTTTCGGGGAGCGGCGGTCATGGGGGCGATCTCTGCTATTGATGTAGCCCTGTACGATATTGCCGGAAAATACTTCCATGTTCCGGTTTACCGCCTTTTAGGAGGAAAATGCCGGGATAAAGTGCGGGTGTACAACCACACTGCCGGTCAGACGGAAGAGGAACTGGTGGAGAATGCTGTGAAGGGCAAGGAAGCCGGCTTTACAGCCTTGGGACATCTGAATCCTTATCTGGATGAACCAAGAGATATGCCGTTTCATGATAATAATACTCAGCTGCTCTATAAGGCGGAGCGGCGCATTGCGAAAGTGAGAGAAGCGGTGGGAGAGGACATGGATTTGTGTCTGGAGCTTCACCGCAGACTGGAGCCAGGCCTGGCTGTCCAGCTGAGCAGAAGACTTGAGCCTTATAATCCCATGTTTCTGGAGGACCCAATCCGTCCGGATAACTACGATGAGATGGCAAGGGTAGCAGCCAAGACAAGCATTCCCATCGCTACCGGAGAGCGGATTACCAGCTTCTTCGATTTCCAGATGCTTTTGGAGAGGGGAGCATGCAGCTATGTAAGGGCCTCCATTGCAGTCTGCGGAGGGTTTACTGGGGCCAAAAAGATCGCCGCTCTTGCGGAGGCTCATCACTGCAGCCTGGTTCCTCACAATCCTTTAAGCCCCGTAACTACCAATGCGGTACTCCAGTTTGCGGCGGCGACAGAAAACGTGGCGATTGCGGAATACCCGAATCCTTACAAGGCATCTACCGCCGACAATCTTTTGAATACCGGAGTGAAACTGCGCCAGGTGGACATGGTGGACCACATTCCGGAATTCAAGGACGGATATCTGATGGTACCGGAAGAGCCTGGTCTGGGAATCGACCTGATCCCGGATGTGGAGGAACGGTTCCCCTTCCGTCCCCATGCGGTCAGCGCAAGGCTGAACCTGGACGGCTCTATCTGCGACCAGTAATCGCTGCAGACGACAATGAACAGGAGAGAAATACAGTAAAAAAGAAAAGGAGATACTCATATGTCTACGATGGTACTATGTATTGTCATATTTGTCCTGACCATTATCCTTTATGCCACCAATAAACTGGAAATGGGCGTAGTAGGTCTGGGAGGACTGGCACTTCTTGTGATCTTCGGATGCATGGAGCCCAACGATGCCCTGAGCTATTTTGCAAATTCCAATGTTCTGATGATGATGTCCATGTTCGTGGTATCCACGGGATTAAGCAAAACCAGTTTGATTGACCGTTTTTCTGCAGGTATTACAAAACTGACGGGCAATTCCTTCCGAAGAACCTTTCTCTGCTATATTATTTTGGCAGAAATCCTTACCAGCTTTTTAAACAGCCCGCTGGTGGCATTTTCCATTGTGCTGCCGCTGGTAGTGCAGATGTGTGAGGATTACAACGTATCCTACTCTAAGGTCATGTTCCCGGTAGGACTGGTATGCATCGCCTGCTGCTGTATTATGCCCTTTGGAGCGGCCATTCAGCAGACAGGAATTTACAATGGATTTTTGGAAAGCTACGGATTTGCAGCAGACTTTGCCCCTACAGATTTTCTGGTCGGCCGCTGGCCCTTCCTGATTCTCGTGCCACTCTGGTCGTTTACCATGGGCTATAAAATTGCACCGGAAAAACCGGCGGTACCGATTTCTCTGGTAACCGTTTCCAGAAACGAGAAAAAGCCTTTAAACAAGTTCTCTGACTGGGCAGGGGTAATCATTTTCTTCGGAGTTGTGGTATTATTCATCTTTGGCGGAAATCTTGGGATCCCTTCCTGGCTGGTGTGCTTTACGGGAGCTCTGCTGACCGTTGTCTGCGGAACTCTGACTACGAAGGAAGCCATCGGAGCCCTTCCCATCAATCTGGCCGCCATGCTGGTAGGCGCCCTGGCTATGGCAGGGGCTCTGACCTCCACAGGAGCAGGAGACATGATCGGACAGGCGATTTCAGTTGCGATTGGAGGAGTGAAGAATGGCTATATTCTGGGCGCAGTATTCTTCCTGATTCCCTTTGTGCTGACCCAGTTTATGCAGAATCAGGCGGTTATGAATATCTTCGTACCCATCTGTCTGCTGGCCTGCCAGGCGATCGGAGCAAATCCAACCGGACTGATCATCCTGATCACTGCAGGTTCCCTGACTGCGTTCATGACACCTATGGCAACCAGTTCTATTCCGGCTATTATGGGTGCCGGCGGATATGATATCAAGTCCCTTGTAAAGCAGGGGTGGATGGTTTCTATCATCTTTGCGGTGATTTATGTGCTTTACACCATGACGGTGATGCCGGCATTTTAAATGAAAAAGAACTTGAAATATTTTCAAAGCAGTGAGGTGGAGCAGTATGAAGATCACGAATGTATACACGGAAAAATATAAATGGCCCAAGGCAAAACCCATTGCCAACGGTACCCACGTTTTTACGGACAATGAACTGAATCTTCTGGTGGTGGAGACCGATGAGGGGATTACAGGGTATGGCTGCAGCTGGGAAATTAATTTTGCGGAGCGGATGGGAAAGGCCATTATCGGAGAAGATCCTCTGAACAACGAGCGCCTTTGGCGAAAGACCTATGTGCCCAAATTTATGGGCCGGAAGGGAAACAGCCTGTGGACCGTATCCGCCATTGACATTGCGCTGTGGGATATTAAAGCCAAAGTGGCGGGAATGCCTCTTTACCGGCTGATTGGCGGAAGCAGAGAGAAGATCCCATTTTACATAGCCGGCGGCTATTACGTGAAGGATAAGGGGATCAAAGAGCTTCAGCAGGAGATGGAAGAATATTTGAGCTGGGGGGCCAAGGCTGTCAAGATGAAGGTAGGTCTCCTGTCCATGAAGGAGGATGCCCGGAGAGTGAAGGCGGTCCGGGAGGTAATCGGTGACGATGTGCGCCTGATGCTGGATGCCAACTGTTCCTACAAATTCTTTGAAGCCATTGAATTTGCGAAAATGGTGGAAGAGTATCATCCTTACTGGTTTGAGGAACCCATAGACCAGGATGATTACGATGGATACCGCAAGATTTTTGAAAAATGCGGGATCCCCCTGGCTGCAGGAGAAAATGAAATGACCCGGTTCGGCTTCCGGGACCTGATTCGCTCCCAGTCGGTAAGTATCCTGAACCCGGACGCCACCTGTATGGGCGGCGTGACAGAATTTTTAAAGGTGGCGGGCATGGCCGATGCCAACGGCCTGGTATTGAGCCCTCACGGACAGCAGCAGGTCCACATCCATCTGGATTGCGCCGTACCCAACGCGACGATCGCAGAGTTTTATCCGCCTCAGTATGATGAGAAGATTTACGAGGCTTTTCAGGCTCCGGTCCGTTTCAATGAAGATGGAACCGTAAGCCCCAGCCAGGCTCCCGGCGTGGGCCTGGATATCAACCGGGAGGTATTAAAAGACTTCCGGGTGGGATAAAGCCGGCTGTTCGAAATTGATTACTCTATGTGAAAGTTCAGAAAGCTTCGGGATATTTTGTTCCGGGGCTTTCTTTGACTTTCAGAAAAACAGCGCAAAACACCTTTGTTTTTTCCAGGAACAATGGTACAATGGGAGCAGCATTATACCTAACGGAGGTTATTCGCATATGCATATGAAAGACGGACTGATTCGTGTGGCGGCGGCCACTCCGAAAATCCGGGTGGCGGACCCGGCATACAACAGCAGTCAGGTGATTGCGCTGATAGAAGAAGGAAGCAGACAGGGAGTGAAACTGATGGTGTTCCCGGAACTCTGCCTGACGGCCTATACCTGCGGGGATCTATTTCTCCAGCGTCCCCTTTTGGAAAAGGCGAGGGAAGCTTTGAAACAGGTGGCCGATGCCACCAGGGATAAGGACATGCTGGTGTTTGTAGGCCTTCCCTGGGACAGGGACGGAAAGCTCTACAACGTGGCGGCGGCTTTAAAAGATGGCAGACTGCTGGGTCTGGTCCCGAAGAAGAACCTGCCCAACTATTCCGAATTTTACGAGGCCAGGCATTTCAGCCCCGGAAATGACAGACCGGTGATGGAGCCCTGGGAGGGAGAACTGATCCCTATGGGAACTAACCTGCTGTTTACCTGTGAGAATCTGCCGGATCTGAAGGTGGCGGCGGAAATCTGCGAGGACGTATGGGTTCCCTGTCCCCCCAGCATCCGCCACTGCATGGCGGGGGCCACGGTGATCGTCAACTGTTCCGCCAGCGATGAGACCACAGGGAAGGATATCTACCGCAGAGAACTGATCTGCGGCCAGTCTGCCCGCCTGGTCTGCGGCTATATCTACGCCAACGCAGGGGACGGGGAATCCACCCAGGACCTGGTATTCGGCGGCCAGAACATCATCAGTGAGAACGGCACCTGCCTGGCGGAATCCAGGCGGTTTGTCAATGAAACGATTTATGGAGATCTGGACCTGCAGAGACTGGACTGCGAGCGGCGCAGGATGAATACCTACCCGGAAGGCGGAGAACTGCCGGGGCAGGAGGGATATATCCGGATTCCATTTTCATTTTCCGATACAAAGGACACAGGCGAAAGGATGCTGCGTTTTATTGATCCCGCACCCTTTGTGCCGAAAGACCCGGCACAGAGAAGCCGCCGCTGCGAGGAGATCCTCTCCATTCAGGCCATGGGACTGAAAAAGAGGCTGGAGCATACCGGCTGCCAGAGCGCGGTAATCGGTCTTTCCGGAGGCCTGGATTCCACCCTGGCTCTCCTGGTGACAGTCCGGGCTTTCGATTTGCTGGAGATCCCCAGGGAGAAGATCTGCTGTGTCACCATGCCCTGCTTCGGCACTACGGACCGTACCTATGCCAACGCCTGCGCTATGGCCCGTCAGGTGGGAGCCCAACTGCGGGAGGTGAACATCCGCCGTTCCGTTACCTGCCATTTTGAGGACATTGGCCAGGATATGGAAAAGCACGATGTGACCTATGAAAACGGCCAGGCAAGAGAGCGGACCCAGGTTCTGATGGACATTGCCAATCAGACCGGAGGACTGGTAGTCGGAACGGGAGATATGTCGGAGCTGGCTCTGGGCTGGGCTACCTACAATGGGGACCACATGTCTATGTACGGCGTCAATGCATCTGTTCCCAAGACACTGGTCCGCCATCTGGTCCGCTACTACGGGGACACCTGCAGGGACCCGGAACTGGCAAAGGTTCTTTACGATGTGCTGGATACCCCTGTAAGTCCGGAGCTGCTGCCGCCTAAGGACGGAGAAATTGCCCAGAAGACGGAGGATTTGGTGGGACCTTATGAGCTTCACGATTTCTTTCTCTACCATGTGCTGCGCTTTGGCTACGCTCCCTCCAAGATTTACCGCATGGCTCTTCAGGCTTTTGAGGGACAATATGAAGGAGAAACCATTCTACGCTGGCTGAAAACCTTTTACAGGCGTTTTTTCTCCCAGCAGTTTAAGCGCTCCTGCCTGCCCGATGGACCCAAGGTAGGCTCCGCCGCTCTTTCGCCCAGAGGAGATCTGCGGATGCCAAGCGATGCTTCCAGCCGGCTCTGGATGGAGGATCTGGAGGAACTTGAGAAGGAGGAAGGACGATGATCGCCAGCACCTCCAACAAACAGGTCAAATATGTGATGAATCTGCGGGATAAGGCAAAGGTGCGCAGGGAAGAAGGGCTGTTTATTGCCGAGGGACTGCGGATGTGCCGGGAATTAAACCCAAAAGAAACCCGCCAGGTCTATGTGACGGAAGCCTTTGCCGGGGATGAACAGAACAGACGCTGGCTTCAGGGCTTTTCCTGGGAAACCGTATCGGACAGTGTGATGGAGCACATGGCGGGGACGAAAACTCCCCAGGGGGTCCTGGCTCTGGTCCGTCAGAAAAACTGGACGCTGGATTCGATTCTCCGGGAAAAGCCAGGAGGACCTGCGGCCTGCCTGATGGTCCTGGAAACCATTCAGGACCCTGGGAATCTCGGAACCATCCTTCGTGCAGGGGAGGGAGCAGGAATCACTGGGGTGGTGATGAGCCGGGATACGGCGGATCTCTATAATCCCAAGGTAATCCGCTCCACTATGGGCTCCTGCCTGCGGGTCCCATTTGTTTATGCCGATGATCTCTTCGCGGCCCTGGAGCAGATGAAAAGAGCGGGACTTCGGCTGTTTGCTGCTCACCTGCAGGGGAGCGTGCCTTACGATGAGGAAGATTACAGGGGAAAGACTGCCTTCCTGATCGGAAACGAGGCCAATGGTCTTTCGGAGCAGGCGGCCTCCCTGGCGCACTGCCGCATCCGCATCCCCATGGCAGGTCAGGTGGAGTCCTTAAACGCTGCGGTGGCGGCTTCTGTGCTGATGTTTGAAGCAGCCAGGCAGCGCAGAAGGGGATGAGAGCAGCGGTTCAGGACGGTTTCCCTCTGGAGCCCGGACGGGATTACGGGCTGGTGCTGGAGGGAGGCGGCGCCAGAGGAGCCTATGAGATTGGCGTGTGGATGGCCCTGCGACAGGCCGGAATCTCCATCAAGGCCATAGCGGGTGCGTCCGTAGGAGCTCTGAACGGGGCGCTGATCTGTATGGACGATGTGGAGAGAGCCAGAGCCCTCTGGGAAAATATCAGCTATTCCCAGATTATGGATGTGAAGGATGAAATCATGGAGAAGCTGTACCCCTTCCGGCTTCGGAATCTGCCCCTGATCCTGAAGGAAGGATTTCGGATCCTCCGCAGCCGCGGGTTTGATGTGGAGCCTCTCCAAAAGCTGATTCAGGAACAGATCGATGAGGAAAAGATCCGCAGCTGCGGCTGCCCTCTTTATATGACTGCCTGCTCAGTTACGGACCGAAAGCCCGTGGTGATGGAGGCGTCACGGATCCCGGAAGGGGAACTGGCCCAGATGCTGATGGCCAGCTCTTACCTGCTGGGCTTTAAGCAGAAAAGACTGGGAGGAAAATACTATCTGGACGGAGCATACTGCAACAATGTGCCGGCAGATGTGCTGATCCAAAAGGGCTGTGAGGACATTATTGTGATCCGTATTTACGGCTTCGGCGTGGATACGGAGAAGCGCCTGCAGGTGCCGGAGAATGTCCGGCTGTATCACATTTGTCCTGAGGAGGATCTGGGCGGAATCCTGGAATTTAACAGCCAAAGAGCCAGAAGAAACCTGTATTTGGGCTACCGGGACGGATGCAGGGCGGCGGGGATCGGAAAAATGCATTTCACATTTGACACGGATTCCCCAAGGGATTAAAATGAACGTAATAATCCGGGAAAGCATAGATGTCTCAGGACATGAGCTGTTCTGGAATATCATTATCATCACACAGCAGAATGAGGAGGACAAAAGGATGGATTTAAAGGGAAGACATTTTCTTACATTAAAGGATTATACTCAGGATGAGATCGCATATCTTCTGGATCTGGCTGCAGATTTTAAAGAGAAGAAGAAAAACGGCGTGCCGGTAGACTGCCTGAAAGGCAAAAATATAGCCCTGATTTTTGAGAAGAACAGTACCAGAACCCGTTGCGCTTTTGAGGTGGCAGCCCACGATCTGGGAATGGGCAGCACCTACCTGGACCCGGTCAGCTCCCAGATCGGAAAGAAGGAGAGCATTGCCGATACGGCCAGAGTTCTGGGCCGCATGTACGAGGGGATCGAATACCGGGGCTTTGGCCAGGAGATTGTGGAAGAGCTGGCAAAATATGCGGGCGTTCCGGTGTGGAATGGCCTGACCAATGAGGACCACCCCACTCAGATGCTGGCGGATCTTCTGACAATCCGGGAGCATCTGGGACATTTAAAAGGACTGAAGCTGGTATATATGGGAGATGCCCGCTACAATATGGGCAATTCTCTGATGATCGCCTGCGCCAAGATGGGGATGCATTTTGTGGCCTGTGCGCCTGAGAAGTATTTCCCTGACGGGAAGCTGGTGGAAGAGTGCAGAGCCTTTGCAGCGGAGAGCGGCGGTTCCGTGACCCTCACGGAAGATGTGTGGGAAGCGGTCAAGGGAGCAGATGTGATCGACACGGATGTGTGGGTGTCCATGGGAGAGCCTGATGAGGTATGGGAGGAGCGGATCCGGGAGCTGAGTCCCTACAAGGTGACCATGGAGGTGATGAATGCCGCCGGACCTCAGGCCATATTCCTTCACTGCCTGCCCTCCTTCCATGATCTGAAGACCAAAATCGGCAAAGAGATGGGAGAGCGTTTTGGAATCCAGGATATGGAAGTGACGGATGAGGTATTTGAATCCTCCAGGTCGGTTGTATTTGACGAGGCGGAAAACCGCATGCACACCATTAAAGCGGTGATGTACGCTACTTTGACGGAAGGTAATCAGTAATGCGGGGACAATCCAGACGAGGCGAACGCCACATGGGAGTATTCCTGGATGTGCTTCATTTGGCAGTGGGAATCCTGATTGTGGTGATGGGGCTGCTGGCCTTTATCAATCCCGGGGAAAACAGCGGGCTGTTTCCCCTTATATTCTTTCTGGCTGCAATTTTGAGCATGGTCAGCGGTGTTTTTGAACTGAAGGTTCACACCAGAACCAATAAAAAAAAGGCTGTTGGAATGTTCCACCTGGCTCTTGGCATCGGCCTGGCTGCGGTGGGACTTCTGAGCGCAGTCAGCATCTGGGGGTAGGACCGATGGAAAGACAGGATAAGATGAATTTGGACAGAACAAAACTGGAACAGGAGCTGAAAACCCGCTGGGCAGCCAGAAATCTCCGCTGCTATGACGAGGTTGATTCAACAAACCTGGAGATGATCCGTCTGGCAAAAGAGGGGGCGCCCCACGGAACCCTGGTGGTGGCAGACAGCCAGTCAGCGGGAAAGGGGCGCCTGGGAAGAAAGTGGGTCTCACCCAAAGGAACCGGCATCTGGATGAGTATCCTTCTGCGGCCGGACATTGCGCCTCAGTCTGCTTCTATGCTGACACTGGTGGCCGCCCTGGCGGTGGTGAAGGGGATTGACTGTGAAACCGGCCTGCCGGTTCAGATCAAATGGCCCAATGATGTGGTGCTGGGGGGCAGGAAACTCTGCGGGATTTTGACTGAAATGAGCACAGAGGCAGGGGACATCCGGTATGTGGTGCCGGGGATCGGAGTGAATGTCAATATGACGGAGTTTCCGCCTGAGGTGAGCGAGACCGCTACTTCGCTGCGGCTGGAGCTGGGAAGAGAAATTGAGAGGGAGCCCCTGATCGCCAGAGTGATGGAGGCTTTTGAAGGGTATTACGAGAAATTTCTCAAAACGCAGGACCTTGCGGGCCTGACAGAGGAGTATAACCGCCGGTCTGTAAATCTGGGCCGTCAGGTAAAGGTCCTGGATCCGGCCGGGAACTTCCAGGGGGAGGCCATGGGCATTGACAGCCAGGGAAGCCTTCTGGTAAAAATGGCGGACGGCCAGGTGCGCCAGGTGATATCGGGAGAGGTATCAGTCCGCGGAGTGTACGGGTATGCCTTATGACGGAACATTTTTATAGTCAGCTCCAGGTATTGGAGGGGGAAAAAGCCTTATCCCATGAGGAGCGGCTCAGGGCGGCTGCAGGCCCCCTCCTTTCCTGGTATGAGCAAAATGCCAGGTCTCTTCCCTGGAGGGATGAGCCCACTCCCTACCGGGTTTGGATTTCCGAGATCATGCTCCAGCAGACCCGGGTGGAGGCGGTAAAACCCTATTTTGCCCGGTTTATGGAAGCTCTGCCCCAGGTGCAGGCTCTGGCCCAGGTGGAGGATGAGCGTTTGATGAAGCTATGGGAAGGACTGGGCTACTATTCGAGGGCGAGAAATCTGAAAAAAGCTGCCATTCAGATTGTGGAAAAATATGGCGGGAATCTTCCGGCAGATACGGATGAGCTTCTGAAGCTGCCGGGGATCGGCAGCTATACGGCGGGAGCTATTGCCTCCATCGCCTTCGGGATCGCGGCCCCTGCGGTGGACGGCAATGTGCTCCGCGTTCTTTCCAGGCTTTTTGCCAGCCGTGAAGATATCCGGAAACCGTCGGTAAAGGCGGGAATGGAGGAGCTGTTAAAGCCGGTGATCCCCCGTAAGAATCCCGGTGCTTTTAACCAGGCGCTGATTGAGATTGGAGCGATCGTCTGCCTGCCGTCAGGCGAACCCAGAAGCGGAGAATGCCCCTTGAATTCTCTGTGCCTTGCTAGACGGCAGGGGATTTTGAAGGAGATCCCGTTCCGTTCTCCTGTAAAGAAGCGCAGGCAGGAGGAGCGGACGGTATTGATGATTCGAAGGGGAAATCAGGTGGCGATTCGGAAAAGGCCAAAACAGGGACTGCTGGCCGACCTGTATGAGTTCCCCAATCTGTCCGGCTGGATGGGAGAAGAGCAGGTGCTGCAGGCACTTCATATTTCAAAAGATCAGGTGGAGCAGGTGGAAAAACTGCCGGACTCCAAACATATTTTTTCGCATATTGAATGGCATATGAAGGGTTTTTTGATCCGATTAAAGCCTGCAGAGTCCTCCTGGAGCGGGGAGAAGGAGGGCTGTTTTTTTGCAGATGAGCAGCAGGTTCGGGGTGTTTATGCTCTTCCGGGAGCCTTCAGCGCTTACACCAGATTGCTCTGAGGATGGATAAGCCATCAAAAAGGGGATATACTGGAAAAGAGGGATGACAGAATGAAGGAAATGATGTTTGTATTTAATCCCTGCTCCGGCAGGGAACAGATCCGGGGAAAGCTGATGGGGATTCTGGATCTTTTTACAAAAGCCGGATATGACATCCATGTTCATGTAACGCAGCGCCAGGGGGACTGCCGGGAGTGGGTGAAAAGCCACGGAGCCCATATGGACATGATTGTGTGCAGCGGAGGAGACGGTACGCTTAATGAGGCCATTTCCGGGATGCTCTGTCTGGACCAGTGCCCCCTGCTGGGCTATATTCCTTCCGGTTCCACCAACGACTTTGCATCCAGCCTAAAGATTCCCAGGGATATGCTGGAGGCGGCCAGGGACGTCATAGGGGGAGAGCCCTTTGCCGTGGATATCGGCAGGTTCTGCGAAGACCGCTATTTCGCCTACATTGCAGGATTCGGAGCGTTCACAGAGGTGTCCTACCTGACGCCGCAGGATAAGAAAAACTGGCTGGGACACAATGCCTATATGCTGGAAGGGGTTAAGAGTCTTGCGGGCCTGAAGCCGCGCCATATGAAAGTGGAGTGGGACGGTAAATGCGTGGAGGACGATTTTGTTTTCGGCATGGTGACCAACAGCATCAGCGTAGGCGGATTTAAAGGGCTGGTGAACCAGTCCGTGGCGATGGATGACGGCAAATTCGAGGTGCTCCTGATCCGCATGCCCCGGACGCCGGTGGATTTGACCAATATCATCAATTACATGTTTTTGAAGGAAGAGCCGAATGAATATGTCCACAAGTTCAAGGCTTCCTCCATCCGGATGACCTCCCAGGAGCCGGTGGACTGGGTGCTGGACGGGGAGTTCGGAGGCTCCAGGACAGAGGTCAAGATCGAAAATCTCAGGCGCCGCGTAAAGATTATGAGAAAAAACTGTAAAAATATGTTGAAAAATTGAAATTGATGGTATATAATAGTAATTTGGAAAATCGGACGAAAGTCCGGAAGTTTTACTTACTTTCAAGCGAAAGGACGTTCATCAGTGGAGAGAAACGATTTTTTGAAGAAGCTGGAAAAGCTGGTGGAGCTGGCAAAGACCAAGCACAATACGCTGGATGCCGGTGAGATCAACGACTTTTTTGCCGGAGACAGCTTGTCGCCGGAGCAGATGGATCACATTTACAGTTACCTGGAGAACCGCAATATCGATGTGGTTCCCGTACTGGACGAAGCGATGTTAAAAGACGAATCCACGCTCATGGATGACATTGATCTGGACCTGGACGATGACAGCTTTATGAAGGACGCGGAGGACGAGGAGATCGATCTGGATGCGGTGGATCTGCTGGAAGGCATTGGCACCGAGGACCCGGTCCGGATGTATCTGAAGGAAATTGGAACGGTTCCCCTTTTGACGGCAGACGAGGAGCTTAGGCTTGCCCAGCGCAAGGCGGAAGGCGACGAGGCGGCCAAGGAGAGACTGATCGAGGCCAATCTGAGACTGGTTGTCAGCATTGCCAAGCGCTATACCGGGCGCGGGATGAGCTTTCTTGACCTGGTACAGGAAGGAAATCTTGGACTGATCAAGGGAGTTGAAAAGTTCGATTATACAAAGGGTTATAAGCTAAGTACATATGCAACCTGGTGGATCCGCCAGTCGGTTACCAGAGCCCTGGCAGATCAGGCCCGTACCATCCGGGTTCCGGTGCATATGGTGGAGACCATCAACAAGATGTCCAAGATGCAGCGCAAGCTGACTCTGGAGCTGGGCTACGAGCCTTCTGTGACGGAGCTGGCCGAGGCGCTGGAGATGAGCGAGGACAAGGTCATGGAGATCATGCAGATCGCCAGAGAACCTGCATCTCTGGAAACTCCGATCGGAGAGGAAGATGATTCCAATCTGGGAGACTTTGTGGCAGACAGCAATGTGGTAACTCCTGAGGGAAATGTAGAATCGGTTATGCTGAGAGAGCATATCGATGCTCTTCTGGGAGATCTGAAGGAGCGGGAGCGCCAGGTGATCGTGCTGCGCTTTGGACTGGAGGACGGCCATCCCAGAACGCTGGAGGAAGTGGGCAAGGAATTCAATGTGACGAGAGAGCGCATCCGTCAGATTGAGGCCAAGGCGCTTCGAAAGCTGCGAAACCCGGTCAGAAGCAAGCGGATTCGGGATTTCCTGTAAACGCTGCTGCAGATCAGCAACAGACAGGAAAATCCAGAGCCGGAAGGAACTGAAGAACCATGCAGAAACGAAATTACCAGAAAGAACTGGACCGGATCCTGGAAAAATTGGAAGCAGGCGGGAGAAGACCCCGCCTGCTTCTTCACAGCTGCTGCGGTCCCTGCAGCAGTTATGTGCTGGAATATCTTTCCAGATATTTTGACATTGTCCTGTTCTACTACAACCCCAATATTGACACCCCCCAGGAATATGCCCACCGGACGGCGGAGCAGAAGCGGCTGATCGAAGATATGGAGGCCCAAAAAGACCTTTACGGAGCGGTGGAGTTCGTTCAGGGGGATTACCTCCCTGAAACGTTTTATGAGGCGGTCAGAGGACATGAAAAGGACCGGGAGGGAGGCGAGCGGTGCATGATCTGCTACCGGCTGCGGCTTGAGGAGGCTGCCCTGGCGGCCAGAACATACGGCTGTGATTACTTTGCCACCACCTTGTCGATCTCCCCTCTGAAAAATGCGGAAAAGCTGAACGAGATCGGCATGCAAATCGGGCAGGAACAGGGTGTGGAGTACCTGGTGTCGGATTTTAAGAAGCGCAACGGCTATAAACGTTCCACAGAGCTTTCTGCCAAGTACGGGCTGTACCGTCAGGATTACTGCGGCTGCGTTTTTTCCAGAAGAGAGAGGGAAGAACAGAAGAAAAATCTTGTCCGGGAATCTGCCGATTAGCTTGACATCCCCTGCTATCTGTAATAAAATTGAGATAACGGTTTGGTGTGCCGGGCAAGCGGAGACGGTCCCGAACAGTTGCGAATTTTTTCTGAAATAAGGAGAAGTGACATGATCAGTAAAACATTAACCGTTGTAAATCCTTCCGGATTACATTTAAGACCAGCTGGGGTTCTGTCTCAGACTGCCATGAAATTCAAATGTGATGTTATCATTGAGTGCGGTGAGAAGCGTATTATTGCCAAGAGTGTTTTGAACGTGATGGCAGCCGGGATCAAGTGCGGCACAGAGATCAATCTGATCTGCGACGGCGAGGACGAGGAAGAGGCAATGAAGACTCTGACAGAAGCCATTGAAGGCGGACTGGGAGAGATGTAAACGCCGGTATCGGACGGGAAATTTAATACTGAATAGGTGATCAGAGGCAGCGAGGCCAGTGAATGGTATCGCTGCCTTTAAATTTGTCACGTTTTATAGATGAAAAAGGGGATTATGCAGATAATTTTCTGCATAATTTTTATGAAAGCATAAATTATCTAACAATCTGACAATTTAAAATAAAAAAAGCTTTACAAACCGAAAGGGATGTAGTATTATCGTAAAAAATCCGCAGCGGACTTGCCCCGGAGGGGAAGAACGGGTCCGCAGCAGAAATCAACCAGGAAAGGAAGCAGATGAATGGACAGGAAGGAAAAGTATCCGGGACTGTATGATCCCAGATTTGAGCACGACAACTGCGGAATCGGAGCGGTGGCCAACATCAGAGGGCTGAAGACTCATGAGACAGTGGACCAGGCCCTTCACATCGTGGAGAATCTGGAACACCGGGCCGGAAAAGACGCAGAAGGAAAAACCGGAGACGGCGTAGGCATTATGCTCCAAATCTCCCACCGCTTTTTCCGGAAGGCCGCCAAGGCTGCGGGAATCAGTCTGGGAGGAGAGCGGGAGTACGGCATAGGCATGTTCTTCTTCCCTCAGGACGAGCTGGCCAGAAACCAGGCCATGAAGATGTTTGAGATCATTGTGAAGAAGGAAGGGCTGAACTTCCTTGGCTGGCGTGTAGTCCCCACCGCCCCGGAGAATCTGGGCAAGAAGGCGCTGGATGTGATGCCCTACATCGCTCAGGGCTTTGTGGAAAAGCCGGAGAATGTGGAGAAGGGGCTGGATTTTGACCGCCGCCTTTATGTGATCCGCCGCGTCTTTGAGCAGAGCAATGAGGACACCTATGTGGTTTCTTTGAGCAGCCGCACGATCGTATACAAGGGCATGTTCCTGGTAGGCCAGCTGCGCCGGTTTTTCCCGGATCTGCAGGATAAGGATTATCAGTCCGCCATCGCCATTGTCCATTCCCGTTTCAGCACCAACACCAATCCCAGCTGGATGAGGGCTCATCCCTACCGCTTCATCGTTCACAACGGAGAGATTAATACCATCCGCGGAAATGTGGACAAGATGATAGCGCGGGAAGAGAACATGGAGTCCGATTATTTCAAGTATGAGATGCACAAGGTCCTCCCGATCATCAACGAGGAGGGCTCTGACTCCGCCATGCTGGATAATGCCCTGGAGTTCATGGTCATGAGCGGCATGGACCTGCCACTGGCAGTGATGGTTACCATTCCGGCGCCCTGGGAGCACGACAAGTACATGGACGGGGAAATCAAGGATTTCTACCGCTACTATGCCACTATGATGGAGCCGTGGGACGGCCCTGCTTCCATTCTGTTCACCGATGGAGATGTGGTGGGAGCAGTTCTGGACCGAAACGGCCTGCGTCCTTCCCGGTACTATATTACCGAGGACGGCTATATGATCCTGGCCTCCGAGGTAGGCGCCATCCGGGTAGACCAGACCAAGGTGGTGAAGAAGGACCGCCTGCGTCCCGGCAAGATGCTCTTGGTGGACACCAAAAAGGGCAGACTCATTGAGGATGAGGAGCTGAAGCACTACTATGCCAGCCGCCGGCCCTACGGAGAGTGGCTGGATTCCAACCTGATCGAGTTAAAGGACCTTCCGGTACCCAATATCGGCACACCCGCCATGGAGGAGGGACAGCGTCTGAGACTGCAGAAGACTTACGGCTACACCTATGAGCAGTACCGGACCATGATCCTTCCCATGGCAAAGACGGGGGCGGAGGCGGTAAGCGCCATGGGCGTGGACAGCCCGCTGGCCGTGCTTTCCAAGAAGCATCAGCCGCTGTTCAACTACTTTAAGCAGCTTTTTGCCCAGGTGACCAACCCGCCTATTGACGCCATCCGGGAGGAGATCGTGACCTCCACCACCGTATATGTGGGAGAGGAGGGCAACATCCTGGAGGAAAATGCGGAAAACTGCAAGATCCTGCGGGTGGAGAATCCGATCTTGACAGAAACGGACCTGCTGAAGATCAAAAACATGAAGAAGCCCGGCTTCAAGGTGGAGGTCATCCCCATTACCTATTATAAGAATACCTCTCTGGAGAGAGCGATCGACCGGCTGTTTTTGGAGGTGGACCGGGCCCACAAGGACGGAGCCAACATTATCATTCTCTCCGACCGGGATATCGACGAGAATCATGTGCCCATCCCGTCCCTGTTGGCGGTATCGGCTCTGCAGCAGTATCTGGTGCGGACCAAGAAGCGCACCAGCGTGGCCCTGATTCTGGAAAGCGGGGAGCCCAGAGAGGTTCACCACTTTGCTACGCTTCTGGGCTATGGTGCCTGCGCGGTGAATCCCTATCTGGCCCATGAGTCCATCCGGGCCCTGATCGACAGCGGCATGCTGGACAAGGATTACTATGCGGCGGTTCGCGATTATGACAGCGCGGTGCTCCATGGGATCGTGAAGATTGCCTCCAAGATGGGAATTTCCACCATCCAGTCCTACCAGGGCGCTCAGATTTTCGAGGCCATCGGAATTTCCAAGGAAGTGGTGGACAAATACTTTACCGATACGGTCAGCCGGGTGGGAGGAATTACCCTGGAGGATATCGCCAAAGATGTGGACGCCCTCCATTCCGCAGCCTTTGATCCTCTCGGACTGGATGTGGACCTGACCTTAGACAGCGTGGGAAGCCACAAGTCCAGAGCGGGGCAGGAGGACCATCTGTACAATCCTCTGACCATTCACCTGCTCCAGGAATCCACCAGAAAAGGGAGCTATGAGCTGTTTAAGCAGTATTCCGGAGAGGTGGACAAGGAAAACCGGGCCTGTCACCTCCGCTCCCTGATGGAGATCCAGTTCCCTGAGGAGGGAGGCATCCCCATCGAGCAGGTGGAGAGCGTGGAATCCATTGTGCGCAGGTTTAAGACAGGAGCCATGTCTTACGGCTCCATTTCCCAGGAAGCCCATGAGACTCTGGCTATTGCCATGAACCGGA
Organism: Candidatus Enterocloster faecavium; assembly: GCA_019118585.1. Lineage (GTDB taxonomy): Bacteria > Bacillota > Clostridia > Lachnospirales > Lachnospiraceae > Enterocloster > Enterocloster faecavium. Next base: position 50,022 of record DWYS01000047.1, read on the forward strand.
TTCACGGAAAATCCAACACCGGTGAAGGCGGCGAGAGCATCGACCGGCTGACTCCGGGACCGGACGGCATGAACCGGTGTTCTGCCATCAAGCAGGTAGCTTCCGGCCGCTTCGGCGTGACCAGCCGCTATCTGGTCAGCGCTCAGGAGATTCAGATTAAGATGGCACAGGGTGCAAAGCCCGGTGAGGGCGGACAGCTTCCCGGTAACAAGGTTTATCCCTGGGTGGCAAAGACCAGACACTCCACCACGGGAGTGAGCCTGATCTCCCCGCCGCCCCACCATGACATTTACTCCATTGAAGATTTGGCTCAGCTGATCTATGACCTGAAAAACGCAAACACCAAAGCCAGGATCTCCGTGAAGCTGGTGGCGGAGGCCGGCGTGGGGACCGTAGCCGCCGGCGTGGCCAAGGCGGGAGCTCAGGTAATTCTGATTTCCGGATACGATGGAGGAACGGGAGCAGCTCCCAGAAACTCCATTTACAACGCAGGACTTCCCTGGGAGCTGGGTGTGGCGGAGGCCCACCAGGCTTTGATCATGAACGGACTTCGGGACAAGGTGATTCTGGAGACCGATGGAAAACTGATGACCGGACGGGATGTGGCCATCGCCTCTATGCTGGGAGCCGAGGAGTTCGGTTTTGCCACCGCTCCGCTGGTAACCCTGGGCTGCGTGATGATGCGTGTCTGCAACCTGGATACCTGTCCCATGGGTATCGCCACCCAGAATCCGGAGCTGCGCAAGCGTTTTGCCGGAAAGCCGGAGTATGTGGTGAATTTCATGTACTTTATCGCCCAGGAGCTGAGAGAGATTATGGCTCGTCTTGGCATCGCGACGGTAGACGAGCTGGTAGGCCGGACGGATCTTCTGAAAAAGAAGGAGCATCTTCCCTCCGAGCGGGCCCGTGAGGTGGATTTAAGCCAGATCCTGGACAACCCCTACAGCGGAACCCAGGTGGCCGGCTACACCCACAAGCAGGTGTACGATTTCCATTTGGAGAATACGGCAGATGAGCAGGTGATCTTAAAGAAGATGAAATCTGCCCTGGGAAGCGGACAGAAGCGGAGCATCCAGATGGATGTTTCCAATGTGAACCGTACTCTGGGAACCATCTTCGGATCTGAGATTACCCGGAAATATCCGGAGGGACTGCCGGAGGACACGTACACCATCTGCTGCAACGGAAGCGGCGGCCAGAGCTTCGGCGCATTTATCCCCAAGGGTCTGACCCTGGAGCTGGTAGGAGATTCCAACGACTACTTTGGAAAGGGGCTTTCCGGCGGCAAGCTGATCGTCTATCCGCCTACGGGAGTTCCCTTTAAGGCGGAGGAGAATATCATCATCGGAAATGTGGCTCTCTACGGAGCTACCAGCGGAAAAGCGTTCATCAACGGCATTGCCGGTGAGCGGTTCTGCGTTCGCAATTCCGGTGCCACTGCGGTAGTGGAAGGTGTGGGCGACCACGGCTGTGAGTATATGACCGGCGGCTGCGTGGTGGTTCTGGGACCAACCGGAAAGAATTTTGCAGCCGGCATGAGCGGCGGCATCGCCTATGTGCTGGATGAGAACCGGGATCTGTACAAGAGACTGAACAAGGAACTGGTATCCTTTGAGGAAGTTACGGGAAAATACGATGTTTTAGGGCTGAAGGACCTGATCCGGGAGCATGTATCCTACACCAATTCCGAGAAAGGCAAGCGGATCCTGGAACATTTCAGCGAGTACCTGCCTAAATTTAAAAAGATCGTTCCCCACGACTACCGCCGCATGATGAATGCCATCGTGCAGATGGAGGAAAAGGGACTGAACAGCGAGCAGGCTCAGATTGAGGCGTTTTACGCCAATATTAAAGGTTAAAGGAGGCGGAGAGTCATGGGAAAAATTACTGGATTTATGGATTACGACCGGAAAACCAGCAGAGAAACTCCTCCTCTGGACCGGATTAAAAACTACAGAGAGTTTCACATCCCTTTGAGCGAAGAGGAGCAGAGAAAGCAGGGGGCCAGATGTATGGACTGCGGTGTTCCCTTCTGCCAGTCGGGCATGATGATGAACGGAATGGTCAGCGGCTGTCCCTTAAACAATCTGATCCCGGAGTGGAACGACCTGATTTATACGGGAAACTGGTCCCAGGCCTACAACCGGCTGAAGAGGACCAACAGCTTTCCGGAGTTTACCTCCAGGGTCTGCCCGGCCCCATGTGAGGCGGCCTGCACCTGCGGCCTGCACGGGGATCCGGTTTCCATCAAGGAAAATGAGCGGGCGATCATCGAGCGGGCTTATGAAAAAGGGCTGGCGAAGGCAAAGCCGCCGGCGATCCGCACCGGAAAAAAGGTGGCTGTCATCGGCTCCGGACCTGCGGGGCTTGCGGCGGCAGACCAGCTGAATAAGCGGGGCCACACTGTTACGGTATTTGAGCGGAGCGACCGGCCGGGAGGGCTTCTGATGTACGGAATCCCCAACATGAAGCTGGAAAAATGGGTGATCGAGCGGAAGATAAAAATCATGGAGGAGGAGGGCGTGAGATTCGTCACCGGAGCAGATGTGGGCGCTGCAGTCAAGGCCTCCAAGATCCTGAAGGAGTATGACCGCGTGATCCTGGCCTGCGGGGCCTCCAATCCCAGAGATATCGGAGTGGAGGGCAGAGATGCCAAAGGGATCTATTTTGCAGTGGATTATCTGAAGGCGACCACCAAGAGTCTGCTGGATTCCGGTTTAGAGGACGGAAACTATATCAGCGCCAAGGGCAAAAATGTTCTGGTAATTGGCGGCGGCGATACGGGAAATGACTGTGTGGGAACGGCAATCCGCCAGGGCTGCGCCTCTGTGGTCCAGCTGGAGATGATGCCCAAGCCCCCCGTTCACCGGACGGAGAACAACACCTGGCCTGAGTGGCCCAAAGTCCTGAAGGTGGACTACGGCCAGCAGGAGGCGGAAGCAGTATTCGGCCACGACCCGAGAGTGTATCAGACAACGGTGCAGTCCTTCTTAAAAGACAAGGAGGGAAAATTGACCGGAGCTGTCATCATCTCCCTGGAGCCCAAGGCGGACCCTGCTACGGGCAGGACCCAGATGGTTCCCGTGGAGGGGAGCGCCAGGGAGATTCCGGCGGATCTGGTGCTGATCGCGGCCGGATTCCTGGGAGCCCAGAGCTACGTGGCGGAGGCCTTTGGGGTGGAGTTAAATCCAAGGACCAACGTGGCTACGGAGCCCGGCTCCTACCGTACCAGCGCGGAGCGGGTGTTTACCGCAGGAGATATGCACCGAGGCCAGTCTCTGGTGGTATGGGCCATCCGGGAGGGCCGGGAAGCTGCCAAGGCGGTGGATGCAAGCCTGATGGGGTATACCAATCTGGTTTAGGGTATTCTGACTGATCGATATACCGAAAGCAGCCGGGGAAACGTGAAGTCCCGCCGGGCGGTCAGGGATAGCGTAGTACCGTTTGCATTAAGGGGATCTTCCGGCGATGGGAGATCCCCTTTCTGCCGCACAAAATTTAACAGGAGCAACGGAAAATGACCGATTATCTTTCAATTGGAGAGGCTGCCAAAGCGGTCCACACTACCAGCGAAACCCTGCGCCACTACGACCGCATCGGCCTGGTGAAGCCAAGCAAAAAGGACGAATGGACGAATTACCGCTATTACACCCAGCAGGACCTGGTCCGGTTAAACACGGT
>DWYS01000048.1 GCA_019118585.1 Candidatus Enterocloster faecavium
GGGCCACGGAGATAAAACACTGCAGGAAGAGCCGCTGTTCACAGAACTTGGTAGAAAGTATGGCAAGAGCAATGCCCAGATCATCCTGCGCTGGCATATTCAGGACGGGAACATTGTCATTCCTGGGTCCAAGAATCCGGCTCATATCAAGGATAATTTCAACCTGTTTGATTTTGCACTGACGGATGATGAAATGGCAAAGATCGCCGCACTGGATCAGCAGAAGCGTTATTATACCAGTACCCCGGAAATGTTGAAACGGTATGCGGAAATAGTGCCGGATGTAGATGGACAGAAATAAAGGGATTTGGCCGGGGCCTGCCCGGCTTTCTCCGCAGCCAAAGGTATAACTGTATGGCGTAAAAAACACGCCAATATCACAGAAAGGAAGGAAGAAAAGCGGCCCGATTCTCCGGGTGGATCGGAAATGCCATATGGGACGAACGTATGAAGATTACCAGGCCTATATGGCCAGGAATCCGGACGCTCTGGTGAGTCAGATGGACAGCGTGGTGATCCATAAAGGAGGCCAGGTGATCGTGGCGGACCGTGGGAGTGAGTTTACCGACCCGATGAAGGTCGAAGCGGACCCTGAAACCGGAGAGATCCAGTGCCGGGTATTTTACTGCGACCCCATGAACAGCAACCAGAAAAGCAACTGTGAACGCAACCATGAGCTAATCCGGTATGTAATCCCGAAAAATCAGGCGAAAGAGTGCTACACGAAAGAAGAGATCCGGGAAATGATGAACCACATCAATTCCTATCCAAGAAAAAAATGGAACGGACAGGCCCCCATTGATCTGTTTGTGAAGATCTACGGCCAGGAAGCCGCAGAGCGGCTTGGCCTTGAGAAAATCCCGTCCGATTCCATTCATCTAACCCCGGCATTATTTAAGAAATAAGCCGAAAATACATATAGGGAGGCAGGACAAAGAAAACCGAAAAAACGCCATTCAAAACGGGGTGCATTTACAACTTCGCCAAAAGAAAAAATGCAGTCCGGACTTTGTGCTGCCCTCATATATGGGATTTTACACGGGACAGGGAGGAAAAGCAACAGATCCTTTGGAAAAACAGGCCGAAATCGTTGCATTTACCTATGCCATGGTGCAGTTACAACTTCATAAAATTTCTAATGTGCATTTACAATTTCAATGTTGCATTTAGGATTTCAATTAACCCTCCGGTCGGTCCGGAAGTTTATTTATAGAGAAAAGGTATGGATAAGGATAAAAGATAAGTATTCGACATTGATAAAACGTCCCCCTATAATAAAACCAGAAACAAAAAGCTTCTGATTTGAAAGATCGATACCTGCTGAATCGCAAAAATGCATCAGGACATCGATAAGGAGGTAAAGATGAAAAGATTTTTTTCCATGATGGAAGCAATGGCTGTGATTCTTTCGCTTACAGCCTGCGGAACAGCCGGGGCTTCTTCTGGTCCATCGGAACATACGTCTTCAGGCTCTGAGTTGGAAACGATGAGTACCGAAGCTTCAGGAACAGAGGCCGGCATTGAGACAGAGGAGGGAACTCCGGAGAGAAATATTTTAGTCGCATACTTTTCATGGGCGGATAATGCCATTTTGGCGGATGATGTGGATGCGGTATCCTCTCCCAGTGTGATCCCGCCGGGTAATGTACAGCAGCTGGCAGGCTGGGTGCAGGAGGAAACGGGAGGAGATATTTTCTCAATAAGAGTTGCGGACCCCTATCCCAGTGATTGGGACGAATGCCTTGAACGGGCAAACGAGGAGAGGGGAGAAGGCGCAAGGCCGGAGCTTGTGGAGAATGTCGCGGATATCGGCCAGTATGACACGGTGTTTTTAGGTTATCCCAACTGGTGGTACGGCGTTCCGATGGCGCTGCTTTCTTTTCTGGAGCAAAACGATCTGTCCGGAAAACAGGTATACCTGTTCTGCTCCCACGGCACCGGAGGTCTTGCCAACAGCGTGGAACTTATAACCGAAGCTTCGCCGGAAGCCATTATCTCCGATAACATCTTTGATTGCTATGAAGAGGAGGCTGCGTCATCGGAAGAAGCTGTAAAAACCTGGGTAGATGAACTTGGATATGCCTGCCAGACGGAAGCAGAAGAGGAAGCGGAAGTTACGGCAGAGCGTCAGATATCGGTGCGGTCCGGAGATGCCGAAGTTATTTATAGCCTTAACGATGGCAATGCCGCAGATTCTCTCTATGAGATGCTGCCCTTAACCGTAGAGGTGGAGGATTACAGCACCAATGAGAAGATCTTTTATCCGCCCGAAGAACTTGCATGTGCAGAAACACCACTTGCAATGTCGGATACAGAAGGGGGGACATTGGCTTATGACCTGTATGAAATCAGACCCGCCGTTTCCTATACCAGAGCGGATTTGAACTGGCAGGATAAATATTCCCGCAGTTCCAGGGAGAGGAACGATCCGTCCTCCCGTCCGGAGTTGGCGGACGGATATTGAATGGGAGCCTATCGGAGGCAGAACCGAAACAGTGGGCGGAGAGTGTCTGAAGAGGTAGAAAGGAAGCGGAATTATGGATCGAAAAGCATGCCAGCGGCTATATGGGGATTCCACGCTTGTTTAACGCCTTGAACGCCTGCAAAGACCTGCTGGAGGAGAAACAGTAAATCAAACAAAATATAAAATTGGAGGAAACGAAAATGGAACGGAAAACATTACCGAAAATCGCGCTGGGCGCATGGGCCTGGGGCAACGATGGAACTTTTGGCGGAAAGCTGACCGATGCGGACCTGCGCCCTGTATTCGATGCGGCTATGAAAGCTGGCCTGAATCTCTGGGACACTGCGTATGCCTATGGTATGGGCGCTTCTGAGAAAGTATTGGGTGAGTTTCTGCGCACGGTGCCTCGTGACAGTTACCTTATCTCTGATAAATTCACGCCCCAGTGCGCTGACCCTAATGCGGAAAACGCAGTCATCACTTTGTATGAAACCAGCGCAAAGCTGCTGGGTACTGACTACATGGATGTCTATTGGATCCATAACCCAGTGGGCGCGCCGGAATGGACAAGAAAGCTGATCCCTCTGGCAAAGACCGGCAAGATCGGACGTATCGGACTTTCCAACCACAATCTGGCAGAGATCAAAGAAGCCGCTGCTATCCTGGAGGCCGAGGGGCTGAAGATTGCCGCTATCCAGAACCATTACAGCCTGTTAAACCGTTCTTCCGAAACCTCCGGCATTCTCGATTACTGCAAAGAGAATGGGATCACGTTCTTCTCCTATATGGTGCTGGAGCAGGGCGCACTGTCCGGCAAGTATGACACCAAGCATCCTTTCCCGGCAGATTCTGACCGGGGAGCAGTGTACAACCCCATGCTGCCGCAGCTGGAAAAACTGAACGCCGGCCTGAAAGAGATTGCGGACAAACACGGCGTGGCCGTCGCGCAGCTTCCGGTGGCCTGGGCCATTGCCAAGGGCACGCTGCCGATCATCGGTGTGACCAAAGTGTACCAGGTGGAGGACGCTGCAAAGGCTGCTGCCCTGGAACTGTCTGCCGATGAGATTGACACCATGGAACGGCTGGCAGGTGAGACGCCGTTAAATGTGATCCGTTACTGGGAGAAGGAAATGAAGTAAGGGGTGCAGCCAATGAAGATCGCTGTATTAGAGGGCAGCCCCAATAAAAAGGGCAGTTCCCACAGCATGCTTACAATCTGGGAAACCGATTGAAATAGGGAGGGATGAGCGCCTGGACATCTCCGGCGATTTGGCCAGACTGTACTATGATCTGGCAGGTTTTTCGATGCCAAAACAGTTTGACCTTTTACGGACCATTAAGCCCGTTTACCTTTCTGCCCGTGTGCGTGAAGCAGGCGGAACAGATGGATCAAAAAATAAACGATGTCTTAGCGGAACAAATTTATCAAAGAAATCCAAAGTCACTTTTTGAAGAAGTGGGGATATTTGTAAAAGAATAAAGGAGAAGATCAATATGCCAGTAATTACATTAGAGGCAGCTCGGTTGAGTAAAGATCAGAAACAGCAGTTGGCAAAAGAATTTACAGCAAGTGCCGCCAGGATCATGAAGATGCCGGAAGAGGCGTTTTATGTGTTCCTGAAGGAAAACTCCCTGGATAATGTTGGAGTTGGCGGCAAGCTGCTGAGTGATAAATAAAGAAACAGCAAATGGGTGAGGCAGAAGGACTGTTTCACCCATTCGCTGCAAATCCGGAAAAAGGAGACTATTTTACCATGGAAACAGTCAAATATATAGGAAAGGAGAAACGGTCTTATGATGAATATAGAAGTGAATGGGACGGATATTCAGGTGAAGCTGTATGATAACAGCTCCGCAGCGGCGGTAAAAGAATTGCTGAGAAAAGGCCCTTTGACGATTCCCATGAAAGACTATGCCAAGATGGAGAAGTTTGGCAGCTTTGGCGTGCAGCTTCCTACCAATGACGAGCATATTACCACGGAAGCCGGTGATGTGATCTTATCGGAAGGGAACCTGCTGGTGATTTATTATGCACCGAATACCTGGACGTTCACCCGGCTCGGCAAGATACAGAACCTGTCGGAATCCGAGTTGAAAAAAGTGCTCGGAACGGGCAATATCACAGCCACACTGACTCTGAGCGATGATGAAACGAAAGAAGGTACAAGAGAATGAGAAACGTTATTTTGGGCGGGGAAAGCCCGCTGGCTGTCAGCGCAGTGGGGCTGGGATGTATGGGTATGGTGTCGGCATATCCTCCCATCCCGGAGAAAAAAGACATGATCCGGTTTGCCAGAGAAGCCTTTGAAAAGGGGGAAACCTTTTTTGACA
>DWYS01000049.1 GCA_019118585.1 Candidatus Enterocloster faecavium
GTATCCCTGCGGAATATGAGAGAACGGGCCAAATTCAAGATTCAGGAAGGGATTGTCCGGGGCTTTCGGGATTATCTCCACAGCCAGGGCTTTACGGAAATCCACACCCCGAAAATTGTGGCCAGAGGAGCAGAGGGCGGTTCCAATGTGTTTAAGCTGGACTATTTCGGAAAGAAGGCGGAACTGGCCCAGAGCCCGCAGTTTTACAAGCAGACGATGGTAGGCGTATATGACCGGGTGTTTGAGGCTGCTCCCGTATTCCGGGCGGAGAAGCACAACACCACCCGCCATTTAAACGAATACACCAGCCTGGATTTTGAGATGGCCTACATTGACAGCTTCGAGGATGTGATGAACATGGAAACCGGGATGCTCCAGTATGTGATGGAGCTTCTGGGAAGGGAGTACCAGAAGGAGCTGAAGCTTCTGGATGTAACCCTTCCTGATGTGAGCCGGATCCCGGCGGTCCGGTTTGACGAGGCAAAGAAGCTGGTATCGGAAAAATACAACCGGAAAATCCGCGCTCCCTACGACCTGGAGCCGGAGGAGGAGCTTTTGATCGGGCGGTATTTTAAGGAAGAATACGACAGCGATTTTGTGTTTGTTACCCATTATCCCGCTAAAAAGCGTCCCTTCTATGCGATGGAAGACCCGGCGGATTCCCATTATACCCTAAGCTTTGACCTGCTGTTTAAGGGTCTGGAGGTAACCACCGGAGGACAGAGAATCCACGATTATCAGATGATGATGGATAAGCTTGCGGCCCGGAACATGGACCCGGCGGAGCTGGAATCCTACCTGATGATTTTCCGTTACGGCATGCCGCCTCACGGGGGCCTTGGCATCGGCCTGGAGCGTCTGACCATGCGGCTGTTGGGAGAACAGAATGTGCGGGAAACGGCTATGTTCCCCAGAGATGTAACGCGGCTTGAGCCATAGTCAGGAAAGGAGCGGGAGAAAAATGGCAGAGAGAATTACGGACGAGACCATGGAATATGTAGAGATACTGGCAAAGCTGGAGCTGACGAAGGAGGAGCGCGCTCAGGCAAAAGCGGACATGAGCCGGATGCTGGATTACATCGACCAGTTAAATGAGCTGGATACCAGCAGCGTGGAGCCCATGACCCACATTTTTCCGGTGAACAATGTATTCCGGGAAGATGAAGAGAAAGATGAATGGAACCGGGATGAGATCCTGGAAAACGCTCCGAAGCAGAAGGACGGATTTTTCCAGGTTCCCAAGACGGTAGAATAGGAGGGCGCGGAGATGAACTTACAGGATTTAACAGCCCTGAAGCTGGGAGAAGCCATCAAAAAGGGCGAAACAACAGCAGTGGAGGCGGCGGAAAGCTGCTTTGCCCAGATAAAAAAAATGGAGCCGGAAGTTCACGCCTTCATCAACCTGGATGAGGAGCGGGCCATGGACCAGGCCAAAAAGGTCCAGAAGGAGATTGAGGAGGGGAGGCTTACCGGGCCGCTGGCCGGCGTTCCGGTGGCGGTGAAGGATAACATCTGCACAAAGGGCCTTGCCACCACCTGCGGCTCCCGGATGCTGGAGCATTTCGTTCCTCCTTATGACGCGTTCGCGGCCCGGAAGCTGAAGGAGGCCGGAATGGTGATCCTGGGAAAGGCCAACATGGATGAGTTTGCCATGGGAAGCACAACGGAAACCTCCTGGTACGGTGTGACCAGAAATCCCAGAAATGTGCAGCATGTTCCAGGCGGCTCCTCCGGCGGTTCCTGTGCGGCAGTGGCGGCAGGGGAGTGCTTTGCGGCCCTTGGTTCTGATACCGGCGGTTCCATCCGCCAGCCCAGCTCCTTCTGCGGCGTGACGGGGATCAAGCCTACTTATGGAACCGTTTCCCGCCAGGGACTGGTGGCTTACGGCTCCTCCTTAGACCAGATCGGCCCCATTGGAAAGGATGTGGCGGACTGTGCCGCCCTTCTGCAGGTGATTGCCGGACATGACCCGGGGGACAGTACCAGCCTTGAGCGGGAGCCCTGGGATTTCTCAGAAAGCTTAAAGGGCAATGGGGCAGGCCTGCGGGTAGGCCTTCCAAGAGATTATTTTGGAGAGGGACTGGATGAAGAGGTGCGCCGTGCCGTCCTGCATGTGGCCGAAAATCTGAAGGAACAGGGAGCTGTCGTGGAGGAGTTTGACCTGGGGCTGGTGCCTTACGCCATTCCCGCCTACTATGTCATCGCTTCGGCGGAGGCCAGCTCCAACCTTTCCAGGTTTGACGGAGTGAAATATGGATTCCGCGCCGAGGGAGCAGAAGGGCTTCACGATATGTATAAGAAAACCAGGTCCCAGGGATTTGGGCCGGAGGTGAAACGGCGTATCATGCTGGGCTCCTTTGTTTTAAGCTCCGGATATTACGATGCCTATTATTTAAAGGCTCTCCGCACCAAGGCTTTGATCAAGCAGGCCTTTGACAAGGCTTTTGAGCGTTTTGATGTGATCCTGGCCCCGGCAGCTCCCACCACGGCGCCCAGGCTGGGAGAATCCCTTCAGGATCCCTTAAAAATGTATCTAGGAGATATTTACACCGTTTCCGTAAACCTGGCCGGCCTGCCGGCAATCTGTCTGCCCTGCGGAGCGGACGGGGAGGGACTTCCCATCGGCGTACAGATGATCGCAGACTGTTTTGGAGAAAGTAAAATGATACAGGCGGCCAGAGCCTGGGAGAAAGGAGGAAGATTCTGATGAGCAAGCAGTATGAAACCGTGATCGGTCTGGAGGTTCATGTGGAGCTGGCCACCAGGACGAAAATCTTCTGCTCCTGTTCCACCCGTTTCGGCGGAGCGCCCAACACCCACACCTGTCCGGTCTGCACCGGAATGCCGGGTTCCCTGCCGGTTTTAAACCGGAAGGTGGTGGAATACGCCATGGCGGTGGGCCTGGCGGCTAACTGCCAGATTAACCAGTTATGTAAATTTGACCGGAAAAATTATTTTTATCCGGATAACCCTCAGAACTACCAGATTTCCCAGCTGTATCTTCCCATCTGCCACGATGGCTGGGTGGAGATCGAGACCGCCCAGGGACAGAAAAAGAAGATCGGGATTCATGAGATCCACATGGAGGAGGATGCGGGAAAGCTGATCCACGATGAGTGGGAGGACTGTTCCCTGGTGGACTACAACCGCAGCGGCGTGCCCCTGATCGAGATTGTGTCGGAGCCGGATATGAGGAGTGCCGATGAAGTCATTGCCTATCTGGAAAAATTGAGGCTGATGATCCAGTATCTGGGAGCTTCCGACTGCAAGCTCCAGGAAGGCTCCATGCGGGCGGATGTGAACCTGTCCGTCCGTGAGGCCGGTTCTTCGGAACTGGGTACCAGGACAGAGATGAAGAACCTGAACTCCTTTAAAGCCATTGCCAGGGCCATTGAGGGAGAGCGGCAGCGTCAGATTGAGCTTCTGGAGGATGGAAAAGCCGTAACCCAGGAGACCAGGCGCTGGGATGATAATAAGGAGAGCTCCAAGCCTATGCGTTCCAAGGAGGATGCCAAGGATTACCGGTACTTCCCGGACCCGGACCTTCCTCCTGTGGTCATCAGTGACCAGTGGATTGAAAAAGTGCGGGCGGCCCAGCCGGAGCTGCGGGATGAAAAGATGGAGCGCTATCAGAAGGAGTACGGCCTTCCCGCTTACGATGCCTCCATTTTGACAGAGAGCAAGGCTATGGCGGATCTGTTTGAGGAGACGGTGAAGCTGTGCAAAAAGCCCAAGGAGGCTTCCAACTGGCTGATGGTGGAGGCCATGCGCCTCTTGAAGGAGAAGGCTATGGAGCCGGAGGAGATGGGCCTGTCCGCAGCCTCCCTGGCGGCGCTGATTGACATGGTGGAATCCAAAGAAATCAACCGGACCATTGCGAAGACCGTATTTCAGGAAATGTTCGACCAGGATCTGGACCCCAGGCAGTATGTAAAGGACCATGGTCTTGGGATGGTGTCTGATGACGGAGCTCTGAAGGAAGCCATTGCGCGTGTAATAGAGGAAAATCCTCAGTCCGTAGCGGATTATAAGAGCGGAAAGACAAAGGCCATGGGATATCTGGTGGGCCAGACCATGAAGGCAATGAAGGGCAAGGCAGACCCGGCCAGCGTCAGCAGCATGGTAAAAGAGATGCTGGAGCAGATGTAGGGGATTGACGGGACGCCCGGATGGTGATATGCTATGTAACGAGTGTAAATTTGCCAAAGACAAATGTTTGTCGGACAAACACAAACCGGAAATGAGGAGGATAATATTCATGAAGCCATATGCTGAAATGACCAGAGATGAGCTCCTTGCCCTCCGCAAGGAGCTGAAGGCCCAGTATCGGGAGATGCAGTCCAAGGATTTGAGACTGGATATGTCCCGGGGAAAGCCTTCCGTGGAGCAGCTGGATTTGTCCATGGGAATGATGGATGTGCTGAGCAGCGATGATGACCTGACCTGCGAGGATGGAACGGACTGCCGCAATTACGGCTGCCTGACCGGAATTGATGAGGCGAAGGAGCTTTTGGGGGATATGATGGAGGTCAACCCCAACAACATTATTATTTACGGAAACTCCAGCCTGAATGTGATGTACGACACCGTGTCCCGCTCCATGACCCACGGCGTGATGGGCAATACACCCTGGTGCAAGCTGGATAAGGTGAAGTTTTTGTGCCCCGTTCCCGGATATGACCGGCATTTTGCCATTACCGAGTACTTTGGGATTGAGATGATCAACGTGCCCATGTCGGAGTCTGGCCCGGATATGGACCTGGTGGAGGAACTGGTGGCCTCAGATGACACCATCAAGGGAATCTGGTGTGTGCCCAAGTACTCCAATCCTCAGGGCTACTCCTACTCCGATGAAACGGTCCGCCGTTTTGCCAGATTAAAGCCGGCGGCCCCGGATTTCAGGATCTACTGGGACAATGCCTACGGCGTTCACCATCTCTATGACCATGACCAGGACCACCTGATCGAGATCCTGGCAGAGTGCAAGCGGGCCGGAAATCCCGACCTTGTTTATAAGTTTGCCTCTACCTCCAAGATCAGCTTCCCTGGTTCCGGAATCGCTGCCATTGCAGCTTCCCGCAACAACCTGGAGGATATTGAGCGCCAGCTGAAGAATCAGACCATTGGACACGACAAGGTAAACCAGCTGCGCCATGTGCGGTTCTTTAAGGACATCCACGGAATGGTGGAGCATATGAGAAAGCACGCAGATATCATCCGCCCCAAATTCGAGGCAGTGGAGGAAATCCTGGAGCGTGAGCTGGGTGGACTGGAGATCGGAAGCTGGACCAAACCCAAGGGCGGCTATTTCATCTCCTTTGACTCCCTGGAAGGCTGCGCCAAAGACATTGTGGCCAGATGCAAGAAGGCAGGAGTTGTGATGACAGGAGCAGGCGCCACCTATCCATACGGAAAAGATCCTCATGACAGCAACATCCGCATTGCGCCCACTTATCCGCCTCTGGGCGATCTGATCACCGCCACCGAGCTCTTTGCCCTGTGCGTAAAACTGACCAGCGCGGAAAAGCTTTTAAAAACGATGGAATAACTGGGAAAATCATAGAAGTGTAAAGAGAAGAAATTCTTCCGATACTGATAAGGAGCAGGTTTGCCGTTCAGGCAGCCCTGCTCCTTACTGCATGTGATTACGGATCAGAGGTGTATTGGAGAATGGAACAGGAAAAAAGGCGGCAGCGCTTTCGCGGAAAATATGATGGCTTCACCCTGTTTCTGGTACCAGGGCTGACCTTGTGCCTGGCCTCCCTGGAGAGCTGGTTTGGAACCAATCTGTCCGTGGTGTGCAGTTCCGGCGGACTTCGGCTGTGCTTTGCCCTGTGGGGGATTTTGGCCGGAACCTATTATATCTGTTATACCCTCTATCTGTTCCGCCTGGGAAATTACCGGCAGGGAGCGGCGAAAGGGCTGGTTCTGGCGGCAGGAGCCTTTTTGATGACGGCGGTACTGATCCCGTACAAACCGGACTTAAACCCTGAGGCGGCTTTCCTTCATGTGGCGCTGGCCTTTCTGGCTCCGGTGCTGTTGGCCGGAGCTCTGACCCTGTTTCTGCGTTTTGTCAGCTGCCGCAGCCGCAGACAGTTTCGAAAGGCCTGGCAGCTGATGTGGTATCTGGAAGGAGGGGCGCTGTCTGTGTTTCTGACGGCCGGGTTTATCAACAGCTTTCTGGAGCTGTACGTGGTGACGGGGCTGTGCGGTTATCTGCGGTATCTGGAGCGCCTTCTTCAGAGGGGGATCTCTCCATCACGAAGTTGGTGAGAAGAATACCCTTGCGTTCTACCTGCTGCTCTTTTTTTACCTGGTAGCCCCTCTTTTCAAAGAAGGGGCGGGCGGTGATGGAGGCGTGGGTGGTGATGGAGCCGGAAACAGACTGCTCCAGCTGGCTGCACAGGGCAGAGGCCACGCCCGTGCCCTGGTGATCAGCGTGGACGTAGAGCCGGTCCAGATAACCGCTTTTGTCGATATCCCCAAAGCCTGCAATGCGCCCGTCTTTTATGGCCACCAGGCTGTAGTGAGCCAGAAGGGAACGGTTCCAGGCATCCAGGTCCGGATGGCCGTCCGCCCAGGCATTAAGCTGTTCCTTTGTGTAGTCTCTGGCGTTTACGGTGTGAACCGTATGATAAAAAAGCCGGGTGATCTCCAGGCAGTCATCGGGCCGGTATTCTCTGATCTTGATATCGCTCATGGAGGCCGGAGCTTTCTGCTCCGGCAGGAGCAGCTCAAAAGCTTTGTAGTTGGTCCATCCGGTATCTTCATAGTACATGGGAACTGTGCCTGCATATTGGAACCCTACTGCCCGGTAAGCGCGTTCGGCGGGAAGATTCCCTTCCAGAACGTCCAGACGGATGGTGGGGATTTTCTGCTCTTTGGCAAAGGCGATGACGAAACGGACCATTTCCCTGGCGATCCCCCTCCCGGAAAAACGGGAGTCTACTCCCAGGGTATGGATGACCAGAAGCTGGCAGTCCGGCGGATTGACCGACCATTTCAGCGCCCGGTATCCCTCATTGTATTCGTGGTTGACGATCATGCAGGAAACGATTTGCCCATCCAGCCATCCGCAGTACAGCTGACCCTTTTCAATGGAGTCCATTAAGTATTCATAGGCAGGATAGATGCCTTTTTCCCAGCCAGGGTGAAAGGGGCTGCCTTCCATGGAGTCGATGAGGGAATCGTAAAAAGCTCTGACCGTCTCATATTCCGCCTGTTTTGCGGCTCTGATGTTCAGCATACGGCGTCCTCCTTTGTACATAGTGCTCATGGTAGTTTAACATATTGCCCGGCTTTTTTCCATAGTGGAAAAATTTTCATATTTTTAAGAAACGGGCCATAGTTCCAACACAGAATGGTCACAAAATCCCGGTATGCTGGAACACAGAACGGACGGCTGATTTCCCGCCGTCCCGAACGGTTATCGGAAAAATGCGAAAGAGAGTACGGACGGAACATGACAAACGAGCAGTATTATGAACTGATTAAACCTTACGAGGATGCCAGCCGGATGCTGTTGGGACGGCTGGAGCTGTTGAACCGGAATTTGTATGCCAGCAGGCTGGAATACGGCCCTATTCACAATATCCAGAGCCGGATTAAGGAGAAGAAAAGCATTGAGGACAAGCTGCGCCGTCTGGGCCTGACAGACGGGGTGCTGAACGCCAGGGATTATCTGCAGGATATTGCCGGGATCCGTATGATCTGCTACTTTGTAGATGATATCTACAACATGGTTTCTGTTTTAAAGAAACAGTCGGACCTGGTGATCATGAAGGAGAAGGATTACATCGCTTCCCCAAAGCCCAACGGATACCGCAGCTACCATATTGTAACAGGGATGCCGGTGTACTGCCTGGATACCATGGAATATTTTCCGGTGGAGGTGCAGTTCCGCACCATGTCCATGGATTTCTGGGCCAGCATGGAACACAGGATCTGCTATAAGAAAAGCCCGGAGCATCGGGAGGAGCTGGAACAGGAATTCAGAAAATATGCCGGAGTCCTGCAGGAAATTGAGGAGCAGTTTGAAAAGTACAGCGATGTCAGCAGAAAGCGTTGACTTTTTAACAGGATAATTATAAAATCATTTCATGAGCTGCGCTGCGAGATGTTCTCTCAGCAAAGGGATACAATCAAACAGGGACGCTGACCGAAAGAAGATGCTGAAGGGAAGTACCTTGCAGAGCCTCATCAGGGGAGCAGGCAGGACCTGAGGGGCTGCAGCAGAGTGGATATTGGCAGACTTCTTTGGGGAGGTCTGCCTTTTTGTGTCAAAGGAATCAAATGGAGGACAGGAGGAGTAGATGGAACAGATGGAAACCAGAATCGCCGTAATCGGCATCATTGTGGAGGATAAAAGCCAGGTGGACCAGGTGAATGCCCTGCTTCACCAGTACGGAGCATTTATCATCGGCCGTATGGGGCTGCCCTACGAAAAAAAGCAGGTCAATATCATCAGCATCGTGCTGGATGCGCCTGCGGATGTGATCAGTGCTCTGTCCGGAAAGCTGGGAAGACTGCCTGGAGTCAGTTCCAAGGCTCTTTACACCAAGGCCGGTGAGGGAGGTCAGGGATGACAGACCGAGAGAGAATGGAGAAGGGAAAAGCCCTTCTGGATCTTCTGGAGGAGAGGCACAGTCTGAGCCGGGAGGAGTGGCACTTCCTTCTGGAAAACCGGGACGGGGAACTGGCAGGGGAAGTATGTTCAAGAGCCGCAGCCCTGCGGGACCGGATCTATGGGAAAAAGGTCTTTGTGCGGGGGCTCATTGAATTTACCAACTACTGCCGGTGCGACTGCCGCTACTGCGGCATCCGCAGGAGCAACAAAAATGCCAGCCGCTACCGTCTGACACCGGAGCAGATCATGAGCTGCTGCGAGGCCGGATATGACCTGGGCTTCCGCACCTTTGTGCTTCAGGGAGGGGAGGACCCCTATTTTACCGACCAGCGCATGGTGGAGCTGATTCGGGCCATCAAGGGAGAATTTCCCGACTGCGCCCTGACCCTGTCCATCGGGGAACGGCCCAGGGAAAGTTACGCCGCCTTCCGGCAGGCAGGAGCGGACCGCTATCTGCTGCGCCATGAAACGGCCAATGAGGAACACTACCGGCTGCTCCATCCCGAAGAGCAGACCCTGAAAAACCGGATGGAATGTCTGAAAAACTTAAAGGAGCTGGGGTATCAGACGGGAGCCGGATGTATGGTAGGCTCTCCCGGCCAGACGGCGGACTGCCTCATTGACGACCTGGAATATCTCACACGGCTCCAGCCGGAAATGGTAGGGATGGGACCCTTTATCCCTCATCACGATACGCCTTTTCGGGATTACCCGTCCGGCAGCGTGGAGCTGACCCTGTACCTGCTGGGGCTGGTCCGCCTCCTTCTTCCCTCGGTACTTTTGCCGGCCACCACGGCCTTAGGGACCGCGGCGGAGGGGGGACGGGAGCTGGGGGTTAAAGCCGGCGCCAATGTGGTGATGCCCAATCTGTCCCCGGAGAACGTGCGGGAGAAGTATCTTCTCTATGACAACAAGATCCATACCGGCAGGGAAGCGGCAGAATGCCTGGAGGATTTGAAGAAGTCCATGGCCGCCATCGGATACGAGGTAGTGGTGGACCGGGGAGATTTTATCCCCTGCTGAGTCCTGTTTTCAAATTGGATATCCTGAGCAGCTATATTTTGACGGGAAAGAAGATCTGACCCGGAAATGAAAGGAAGGAAAACCATATGTACGATCCCAGATCAAAACACGCAGAAGATTTCATCAACCATGAGGAGATCATGGAAACCCTGGAATATGCGGAGAAAAATAAGCATAACCGCCAGCTGATTGACGAAATCCTAAACAAGGCCAGGCTGAGAAAGGGCCTCAGCCACAGGGAGGCAGCCGTTCTTCTGGACTGTGGCCTGGAGGACAAGAATCAGGAGATTTACGCTCTGGCAGAGCAGATCAAGAAGGATTTTTACGGCAACCGCATTGTGATGTTTGCCCCGCTTTATCTGTCCAACTACTGCGTAAACGGCTGTGTTTACTGCCCTTACCACGCGAAAAATAAGCACATCGCCAGAAAGAAACTGACCCAGGAGGAAATCCGCAGGGAGGTGATCGCCCTTCAGGATATGGGTCACAAGCGCCTTGCCCTGGAAACGGGGGAGGACCCGGTGAACAATCCCATCGAATACGTGCTGGAGAGCATTCGGACCGTTTACAGCATCAAGCATAAGAACGGGGCCATCCGCCGGGTAAATGTCAACATTGCGGCCACTACCGTTGAAAACTACCGGAAGTTAAAGGAGGCGGGGATCGGAACCTATATCCTGTTTCAGGAGACTTACCATAAGGAGAGCTATCTGAAGCTCCATCCCACAGGGCCCAAGCACGATTACGACTATCATACCGAGGCTATGGACCGGGCCATGGAGGGAGGGATCGATGATGTGGGCTGCGGCGTCCTGTTTGGACTGGAGCTGTACCGGTATGAGTTTGCAGGACTTCTGATGCACGCGGAGCATCTGGAGGCAGTTTACGGGGTGGGTCCCCATACCATCAGCGTGCCCCGCATCAAGAGAGCGGACGATATTGACCCGGATGTGTTTGACAATGGAATCGATGATGACACCTTTGCCAAGATTGTGGCCTGCATCCGCATTGCGGTTCCCTATACGGGAATGATCCTTTCCACCAGGGAGAGCAAGGCCTGCAGGGAGCGGGTGCTCCACCTGGGGATTTCCCAGATCTCCGGCGGCTCCAGGACCAGCGTGGGCGGCTATGTGGAACCAGAGCCGGAGGAGGAGTGTTCGGAGCAGTTTGATGTCAGCGACCAGAGAACACTGGACGAGGTGGTAAACTGGCTGATGGGGCTTGGCTATATTCCCAGCTTCTGCACGGCCTGTTACCGGGAAGGAAGAACCGGGGACCGGTTTATGTCCCTTTGCAAGTCCGGGCAGATTCAAAACTGCTGCCTGCCCAATGCCCTGATGACGCTGAAAGAGTATCTGATGGATTACGCCTCGCCGGATACCAGGAAAAAGGGGCTGGCGCTGATTGACCAGGAGATTGAGCATATTCCGAAGGAAAAGGTCCGCCAGCTGGTGAGGACCCATCTGGAGGAGATTGAAAAAGGAAACCGGGATTTCCGTTTCTGACGATCCTGTTCCCTTTGGGCGCAGAATACGGGCGGTATCCCAAGCAGACAACAAAGGAGGTACACAGACATGGGATTGAATCAGACGCCGTCAGCGGAACGGCTGCACATCGGCTTTTTTGGAAAACGAAATGCGGGAAAATCCAGCGTTATGAACGCAGTGACCGGACAGGACCTGGCAGTGGTGTCGGAGGTAAAGGGAACCACCACGGACCCGGTCTACAAATCCATGGAGCTTCTGCCCCTGGGGCCGGTGGTGATGATGGATACTCCGGGAATCGATGATGAGGGACAGCTTGGAGATCTGAGGGTGAAAAAGAGCTACCAGGTGCTAAATAAAACCGACGGGGCGGTGCTGGTTCTGGACGGACAGGTCTGTCCCGGCCCGGAGGACTTGGCGCTGTTAAAGCGGATCCAGGACAAGAAGATCCCCTATGTGGCGGCGGTAAACAAGGCGGATACCCTGGGGACTAAGAAGGAGGCTCCATGGCGCTGGCAAAGTATGCTGGAGGAAGCCGGCGTCCGCCCGGAGCAGATTCTTATGGTCAGTGCGGAAACGGGAGAGGGGATTACGGACTTAAAAGAGCGGCTGGCAGCGGTGATGAAGGAGGAGGAATCCGGCAGGCGGATTGTGGGGGACCTTCTGGAACTAGACGACCTGGCGGTCCTGGTGGTTCCCATCGACAAGGCGGCTCCCAAAGGGAGGCTGATCCTTCCTCAGCAGCAGACCATCCGGGACATTTTGGATGCAGATGCCCAGGCGCTGGTGGTAAAGGAAAATGGCCTGAAGGAGGCGCTGGAAACCACAGGGAAGAAGCCGAAGCTGGTGATCACGGACAGCCAGGCTTTTGGAAAGGTGTCCAAAGATACGCCGGAGGATATTCTTCTGACCTCCTTTTCCATTCTCTTTGCCCGATACAAGGGGAATCTGGAGCAGGCGGTCAGAGGAGTGGCAGCCCTGAACCGCTTGAAGGAGGGGGACCGGATTTTGATCAGCGAGGGCTGTTCCCACCACCGTCAGTGCGGGGATATCGGAACCGTCAAGCTTCCGGCCTGGATCCGGGAATACACGGGAAAGGATTTTTCTTTTGAATTTACCTCCGGCACGGAATTCCCCGATGATCTGACGCCCTACGGACTGATCGTCCACTGCGGCGGCTGCATGTTAAATGAGCGGGAGATGAAATACCGTTTAAGCTGCGCTGCGGACCAGCAGATCCCCATGACCAACTACGGCATCCTCATCGCCTATGTCCACGGGATTTTAAAGAGAAGCCTGCAGGTATTCCCGGAGATTTATAACCTCCTTTAAACATTCGGGGCGGCGGGAGATCAGATGTGACGAGCGAAACAGAAGAAGCTTGGGAGAGACAGGAATGAAACAGATGATAGGAGTAATTGCCTTAGATCCCTTTGCCGGGAAGGCTTACGCCAGCCAGGTGCGCCAGGTCCTTGGTTCTGCTGCGCTGGTCCGGGATTACAGCATTATGGACGGCTCAGTCGGATATATGGACCGGTGCGACCTCTATATGATTTCCACCGATGCCCTGGATGCCATGAAGCAGAAGGGGCATCATCTGCCGGACGGGGCTCAGTCTATGGAAATTCAGGTAACATATCGAAAGGAGGCCATTATCCGCCTTCGGGAAATTCCCAAGGGGACGGAGGTGCTTTTCGTGAATCTGACGGAGACGATGGCCAGGGAGGCGGTCACCCAGCTGGAACAGCTGGGAGTGACCCATCTGAAATTCATTCTTTACGCGCCGGGATGCCCTTTAGGGGAGATTCCACGGATCGCAGTGACGCCGGATGAAGAACGGTATGTGCCGGAAGGGGTAAAGCAGATCGTCAACCTGGGCCAGAGAACCTGTTCTGCCGACACCATGATTGAGGCAGCTATGCGTCTGGGGGTGCCGGAACTGCTGGAGGAGGAGGCCTTTCGGAATTATCAGGAATCGGTGTGCGCCAATACCTACTATTTTGACCAGATGTTCAATCGTTCCCGCCGTCTGGAATCCCAGTTTGACATCCTGATGGATGTGCTGGACCAGGGAGTGGTGGCAGTGGACGAGAAAGGAAAAATTTACGCCATCAATCCCATGGCCAGAGATATTACCCATGTGTTAGGGGATACGGCCCTCGATCAGCAGGGCAGCCAGGTGTTTCCCTATATTCCCTTTGACCAGTGCCTGAAGGAAAAGAAGGAGACGGAGCCAAAGGTTGTGAGGGTGGCCGGCAGCCTGGTGAGCGTCTACGTGCGGCCGGTGCTCAGAAAGGACCAGTGTGTCGGAGCCTTCGCGATTCTCCAGAAGTTCAATGAGATGGAGCGCAGGCAGAATGAACTCCGCGGGCAGCTGATGAAAAAGGGCCAGGGTCACAGGGCAAAATACTGTTTTGATGATGTGATCGGACAGTCGGAGCCCATCTGCTATACCAAGGAGATTCTGAAAAAAATGGCCCGGACAGAATCCCCGGTGCTGCTGATCGGGGAAACGGGGACAGGAAAAGAGCTGTTCGCCCACTCGGTCCACAATGCCTCCAGGCGCTGCGGCCAGCCCTTTGTGGCGGTCAACTGCGGGGCTATGCCGGAAAATCTGCTGGAGAGTGAGCTGTTCGGATATGAAGAGGGAGCTTTTACGGGAGCCAAAAAAGGCGGCAGGCCCGGACTCTTCGAATTTGCCCACCAGGGCACCCTCTTTCTGGACGAGGTGGAGGGCATGAGCCCCGCCCTTCAGGTGAAGCTGCTGCGGGTGCTCCAGGAGCGGGAGATCATGCGGGTGGGCGGCAGCCGGATCATCCATGTGGATGTGCGGATCGTGGCTGCCACCAATGAGCAGCTGGAGGAAAAGGTGGCGGACGGAAGTTTCCGTCAGGATTTGTACTACCGTCTGAATACGCTGCCGGTATGGATTCCGCCTCTCAGAGAACGGGGGGAGGATATTTTTCTGATTCTGGAGCATTTCCGGCGGGAGATGGGAGGAGCGTTTGTCCTGAGCCCGGAGATCCGCCGCCTGTTTCGGGAGTATCTCTGGCACGGAAATGTACGGGAGCTGCGCAATGTTGCCGAGTACCTGAATTTTACCGGCCGTCATGTGATTACGGAGCGGGAGCTTCCGCCTGCTTTTCTGGGATGGAAACGCAGGGGGAGAGAGGTCCCGGCAGGAGAGGGCCGAAGCCCTGGATTTCGTCCGGCCCTGACAGAAGAAAATGGGACAGGAGCCAGAAAACTGGTGCTGGAGCTGCTGTTCGAGGCCCGGCAGGACGGGCGGCCCATCGGCCGGGAAGGCATCCTGAAAGGAGGCGCCGAGAGAGGACAGCATCTGACTCAGCCTCAGGTCCGGGCGATCCTGAAAAGCCTGGAACAGGAAGGCTGTGCAGAGATTCGGCGGGGCCGGGGAGGAACTGTCATTACGGAGAAAGGGATTCAGACCCTGCGCGCAGGGACGGAACATGCGGGGAGGCCGGAAGAATAGAACCGGAATGTGGAACAAAAATGGTTGTTTGCTGGTAAAAACCAATTAAAACCATAAAATAACCTGCAAATAATCGGATATAAAAGGAAGAACCATCGGAAATAAAGCGGATTCCGGTGGTTTTTTTGTGCCTTTTATGGGGATAAACAGAAAAATATAAGTTTTTTTGGGGATTCAGAATAAGTTGGCACAGAAAATGCTGAATAATAGGGCAGAACATGAAACAACAGAAGGGAGCATACCAATATGAAATACAATTTTGATGAAGTCATTGACCGCAGCCACAACCGTTCTTCCAAGTACGATGAGCGGGTTAAGAAATTCGGCACCGCCGATGTAATCCCCCTGTGGGTGGCGGATATGGATTTCCGCACCGCCCAGCCCATCATTGACGCCTGCGTCAAGAAGGCCCAGGAGGGAATCTGGGGCTACACCTCACGGCCGGCCAGCTACTTTGAGGCGGTCCAGGAGTGGGAGGTGAAACGGAACAACTGGAAGCCGGATCTTAATATGATGAGCTGGAGCCTGGGCGTAGTGCCTGCCCTGTCAGCTATCGTCAAGCTGTTCAGCAAGGACGGGGACAAGGTCCTGATCCAGACGCCGGTTTACTCCGAGTTCTACGATGTGGTGGAAGCCTGGGACCGCACCGTGGTGGAGAACAAGCTGGTGGAGGAAAACGGCAGCTGGCACATTGATTTTGAGGATTTTGAGGCCAAGGCTAGGGAGTGCAGCATTTTCCTGCTGTGCAATCCTCATAACCCCCTGGGACTGGTCTGGGACCCGGAAGACCTGCGCCGGATGGCGGAAATCTGTATCGCCAATGACACGCTGCTGGTTTCCGATGAGATTCACTCTGACTTGATCTTCCACGGAAAGCATCACACCGTCACTGCCAGCATTTCACAGGAAATCGCGGACCATGTCATCACCTGCGTTTCCGCTACCAAGACCTTCAACCTGGCGGGACTTCAGGCCAGCACCACCATTTTCCCCAATGGGCAGATGAAGCAGATTTATGATCAGTTCTGGCAGGGAATGGACATCCACCGCAACAATGCCTTCAGCTCTGTGGCTATGGAGGCGGCTTACCGGGAAGGCGAGGAGTGGCTGGAGCAGCTTTTGGAGTACATTTCAGCTAACTTTGACTATGTGTGCGACTACTGCGCCAAGTATATTCCGCAGATTAAGCCAAACTGCCCCGATGCCACCTACCTGATGTGGCTGGACTGCCGGGATTTGAACATGACCAATGAGGAGCTGAGGGATTTCTTTATCCATAAGGCAAAACTGGGCCTGAACGAGGGATATACCTTTGGACGCAGCCTGAGCGGATATATGCGCCTGAATGTGGCCTGCCCCAGGGCTACGCTGGAGAAGGCGATGGACCAGCTGAAGGCCGCGGTAGACGCCCTGTAAATGCCCCGTAAATGCCCCGCAAATGGAAAGGAGACAATCAACATGTCCACATCATCCAATATCATAAAACAGAAAACCTTCTGGCAGCAGTACGGAAGCCTGATTCTGATTCTGGGCGGCATTCTGGCGGGAGCTCTCATCGGAGCGTTCGCCCCCGCCGTTGGCACTGCCATTAAGCCCATCGGCGATATCTTTCTGAACCTGCTGTTTACGATTGTCGTTCCGCTGGTGTTCGTGTCCATTGCCTCCGCGGTCGGAAGCATGGCAAATATGAAGAGGCTGGGACGCATTCTGGGCGGCACCATCGGTACTTTTATCTTTACCGGCATCATTGCATCTGCCTGCGTTCTGATTTGGGTGAATATTTTCAGCCCGTCCGCCGGCACTGCCATTGAGATGACGGCCAGTGAGGTGGGAGAGGCCAAGAGCGCTTCCGAGCTGATCGTAAGCTCCCTGACGGTATCTGATTTCTCAGACCTGTGGGACAAATCCAATATGCTTCCCCTGATCATTTTTGCCATTCTCTTCGGCTTCTGCGTATCTGCCTGCGGAGGTGACGAGACCCCCATGGGAAAGCTGCTGATTAACCTGAATGACATTATCATGAAGTTCGTGAGCGTCATCATGAAGATTGCTCCCCTGGGCCTGGGCGCCTACTTTGCAAATCTGGTGGCTACCTACGGTCCGGAGATTATCGGTGATTATGGCCGCTCCATGCTGGTTTACTATCCCCTGTGCCTGCTCTACGGCGTGATTTTCTTCCCACTGTATGCATTTATGGCGGCCGGCAAGGACGGGGTAAAGACCATGGTGAAACATATTTTCCCGCCGGCCATTACCGCCTTTGCCACTCAGTCCTCCGCCGCAACGATTCCGGTCAACAAGGAGGCCTGCGATGCCATCGGCGTACCCAAGGATGTCAGTGACCTGGTGCTTCCAATGGGCTGCACCATGCACATGGACGGTTCTGTCCTTTCCTCCATCTGTAAAATATGCTTCCTCTACGGTATTTTCGGCATGGACTTTTCCGGAGCAGGTACTTACGGCATGTCCATTCTGGTGGCGATTTTGTCCGCTTTCGTTCTATCCGGCGCGCCGGGCGGCGGCCTGGTGGGTGAAATGCTGATCGTCAGCATGTTCAACTTCCCTGCCGAGGCCTTCCCCATCATCGCTACATTAGGATTTATCTTTGACCCTGCCGCTACCTGCCTCAATTCCTCCGGCGATACCATCGCTTCCATGATGGTGACTCGTCTGGTGGAGGGCAAGGACTGGCTGGTCAAGGAACGAAAGGAGGTGCATCAAGATTGAAAATGAAAAGTAGAGGGTATCCATTCCCTTAATCGCATGACAAACAAGCCATCTTTCGGTGGCTGCTTTAAAAATTGAATATTAAAAAGTTAAGGTTACGCAGTTGCTGACTTGATTTTATA
>DWYS01000050.1 GCA_019118585.1 Candidatus Enterocloster faecavium
TTGAAGAAAGCAACCGGGTCCTCGATTCCTTTTTCCTGGAGTTCGTGGACGTAACCAAGGGCTTTATAAGAACGGTGCGCGGTATTTTTCTTGCGTGGGTCATAAAAACTTTCATAAATCTGAAGATAAGTACCTTTTTTCAGATTGGATTTTTTCAAAAAGTAAGCCATAAAATCACCTCTCCTCATTATAACACCATAACACCATTTAGTAAAGGGATTAAAAATATTTTGTCAAGTTTTTAAAAAACAAAAAAAGCCAGCAAATATGCTGACTGTAAGAATTCAGGAAAAGAATCACTCTGAAAGTATTATGGTGTTAAAACTGAAAGACGGGAAAAAGTATCAGCGTGATTTTGCTAAAAAGTGTTGATTTTATGTTAATGCTATTAATTTCGTAGGAAATTTTAAGAAAAAGTTTATTGGAGAATACGCGCCTATCATATATACTCCTAAGTGTAAAGGCAGGATAGCAAAGACCCAAATTTTGCCGGAACAGAAAGCGAGGAGAATGATCGATGAGAAAAAATCGTATATTTGCAATAGGACTGTTGACCGCTGCCGTGATAGGAGGAGCCGGATGTTCTGCTCAGCCTAAATCTGCTTCCGCGCAGGAGCAGACGGTGGAGTCGGCAGGGCCTGCGGAAACAGAAGAAACGACAGTGATTGAGACTGTGGAAGGTACCATTGAGAGCCTGGAGGAGACACCGGCGCCGGTGCTGAGTCCTGTGATCCTCCAGGGACCTGTGACTCACACAGAGGACGGCCGCCTGTCCATTGACAGCCAGCCGGAGAGCGCACCGTCCGAAAACTCATCCACAGGCACCTACACCGGGGAGGTGATTCTGAATATCTCGGACGATACGTTGATTCTGGACGCGGTAAACGGATACCCGGTTCAGCCGGATGACCTGGAGGATGGAAGTACCATTTACGCTTACGTAGGACCGGCCATGACCATGAGCCTTCCGCCTATTACCAATGCAGAGCTGATTCTCTGCCAGATCCCGGCGGACTTTAAGGTTCCTGATTATGTGGAGATCAAGAGTGTGGTAGCAGATGCGGCTTCCGGTTCAGCAGTGCTGACCACTACCGATGGAGTGGAGTTTGAGATTTCCCAGGACTGCCAGATCCTTCCTTACCTGACCCGGAATATTGTGACCCTGTCCGACTTGAGCGGGGGCAAGAAGTGCTTGATCTGGTCCGATGATCAGAATGTCGCTTCAAAGATTGTGCTGTTTGCCTCAGAAGAGCAGTAAGAACAACCGAACAGAGATATGAAAAAAGCTCCTCCGTGGAATCAGATCCACGGGCGGAGCTTTTTTTGCGGCGTCAGTTGCCGCACTCAATGCTGATCTCATTAAATTTCTTTAAAAGATGGTCGATTTCAATCTGCTGTTTGGCTTCTCCTTCTACATCCAGAACCGCTTCCCCCTGGTGCATCATCAGGAGCCGGTCGCCGTATTCCACCGCATACCGCAGGTTATGGGTCACCATGATGGTGGTCAGCTGCTTTTCCTTTACGATCTTTCCGGTGAGCTCCATAATGGTTTCCGCAGTTTTCGGGTCCAGGGCAGCAGTATGCTCATCCAGGATCAGAAATTCGATGGGGGTCATGGTGGACATCAGAAGGGCCATGGCCTGCCGCTGTCCGCCGGAGAGGACACCTACTTTTACGTCCATTTTGTCCTCCAGCCCCAGTCCAAGGGAGCGGAGGCTTTCACGATAATACTCGATGCGCTGCCGGCTGGTACCTGGACGAAGATTAAAGGATTTTCCTTTATTGTCCGCCAGGGACATATTTTCCAGAATGGTCATGGAAGGACAGGTACCCATAGCGGGGTTCTGGTAAACCCGGCCGATGCGGCGCTGCCGTTTGTACTCCGGCATCTTTGTAATATCTTTTCCGCCGATCAGAATCTGCCCTTCGTCCAGGGGAATGCTTCCGCAGATCAAATTCAGCATGGAAGTTTTTCCGGAACCGTTGCTTCCTACAACGGAGACGAACTGGCGGTCCTTGATGGTCAGATTGAAGTCCTGAAAGAGACACATCTCATTTACCGTTCCGGCGTTGTAATATTTATGGATATGCTTCAGCTCAAGCATGGACCTTCACCTTCTTTCTCTTGCTGTTGCTGACTACCAGGATCACTAAAAACAGGATAGAGGTAATCAGTTTTAGGTCAGAGGCGGTAATGGGAATGGTAATCAGGTAATCCCCTATGCGGAACTGACCGCCCAGATTTAAGGCGATGGAGACGCATGCCTTATAGATGATGGAGCCGAAGATAACGGCGGTGGTAGCTTTAAAGAAGCCCAGATGCTTAAACAGCTGGGTTCCGATGATGACGTTGGCCAGGCCGATTACCATGGTCCCGGTCCCCAGAGAGCTCTCAAAAAAGCCTTTCTGCTGGCAGTAGATGCTTCCGGCCAGGGCAGTGAACCCGTTGGCCAGGGAAAGTCCTATGATTTTCACAAAGCCCTTGTCCTTGGCCAGAGAGGTGACCAGCACATCGTTGTCCCCTGCTGCCCGCAGCAGATAGCCGGAGCGGGTGTTTAGATACAGGTCCAGAAAAATCTTGCAGATGGCCACAATGAGAACCAGAATGATCAAAACCGTATAGGGCTTTAGCGCATCAGGCACAACGCGGTCCAGGAACTCGTTGCGGAAGATGGTATCCTGGCTGAAAATGGGGAGATTGGCTCTCCCGGCGATCTTCAGATTGATGGAGTAGAGGGCGGTCATGACAATGATGCCGGAGAAAAGGTCCCGCACCTTGAGCTTTACATGGATGAGTCCGGTGATGCAGCCGGCCAGGACCCCGGCGAAAAAGGAGAGAGCCAGAGCCAGGACCGGGGAGACAAAGCCGATGACCGGGAAGCCGTTGGCAATGCCGGCAGCTGTAATGGCTGCTCCCAGTGGAAAGGTGCCGTCCACGGAAAGGTCCGGGAAATCCAGAATCTTGTAGGTGATGTATACGCCAAGAGTCATAATGGCGTATACCAGTCCCTCCTCAAAAATACCCAGTATAATTGTTAACATGATCGTCCTCCAAGTTCGATTTTACTGCGCGATATCGTCAAATAATTCTACTGCCTGGCTGGTCAGCTCCTCGGGAAGCGTGATGCCCAGGTTCTCAGCTACCTTGGAATTGCCGTAGAAAGCGGCTTCCTCAATTACCTCATAGTTCATCTGGCTGGCCTCAGCCTCGCCTTTTAATACCTGTGCGGCCATATGTCCGGTCTGCTTTCCAAGCTCAATGTAATCCAGTCCCATGGCGGCCAGACAGCCGATTCTCACCTGCTCGATTTCGCTTCCGAATACCGGAATGTTCAGGGCGTTTGCCTTATCCAGGATCACGGGAAGAGAGGCAACTACCGTATTGTCGGTCAGATTGGTCATGCAGTCTACCTGATTTAAGAGGGAATCGGCGGCCAGAGAAACATCAGCGGAAGAGGAGATTCCGGATTCCACAATCTCAAAGCCGTAATCGGGAGCCAGTTCCTTGTACTGGGCGATGGTGGATTCGGAGTTCACCTCGCTGGTGGTGTACATGATGCCGATGGTTTTGGCATCGGGCAGAATCTGACGGATCATCTCCAGCTGTGCCTTTACCGGGAGCTCATCGCTGGTGCCGGTGATGTTGCCTACAGGGACTCCGTCTTCTGTGGCGAGCTCAGCGGCAACCGGGTCTGTTACAGCCGTGTAAATAACCGGAATGTTTGTCTCCATGGCTGCGCTGTATGCGGACTGAGCCATGGGAGTGGCGATGGCGCAGATCAAATCTACATTTCTGCCCACAAAGTTGGTGGCAATCTGGCTGGCGTTGGCTCCGTCTGCCTGAGCATTCTGATAAAGGACCGTCAGATTTTCACCCTCCACAAAGCCTTCTTCTGCAAGCCCTAAGAGGAAGCCTTCCCGGCAGTTGTCTAAGGAGCCGTGTTCTGCGAACTGGCCGATGCCGATGGTGTAGGAACCCTCCGCTAAGTCGGCACCCTGGGAAGAAGCTTCACTGCCGGCCTCGCCGGAGCTCTCCGCCTGGGTGGTCTCTGCCTCTGTGGAAGCGGAGGCCTCTGTTTCTGCGCCGGAGGCAGCGGTTTCATCGGAAACCTTGGTGACACAGCCGGACAGCAGGGATGCACTTAAAGCTGCGGTTAAAAGCATTGCGATGGTTTTCTTCATAATTTTGTTCCTCCTGTTTTTGAAATATGTACCGGTGGTCCGGGAGACGGGAAACAGCCTTTGGAATAAAAAAAATCCCAACTACAACCGAAGTTGTAATTGAGACGAATTAAATCCGCGGTGCCACTCAAAATTGACTGCAACAGTCCACTCTCCACATACCAGCATATGTGCCGCCTGTCTAACGGGGGCGGAGTCCGTCAATCCCTACGAGGCGGATGCCTTTTCAAGACTGCCCTCAAAAGTCCATTCAGCTTTCCGTTTCATACCGCAATCCCACCGCCTGCGGCTCTCTGTGATTCAACGCTTTGAAAGCCTACTCCTCTTTCTCAACGGTTTTGTTTTTCACTTGGTATTTATCCTAATACAGAAAGAAGGTTCTGTCAATAGGAAATATCTTGCTCCACCAATCTGCCTGCGGTCCGGACTGTTAGAAAAAATTTGCAGAAGGAGGGAAACTATCGTATAATAGAAGTACCCAAAATAAAAGATTGGGATTTTGGCAACAGAAGGAGGACACCATGAAACGATTGCTCATCGTAGTGGACATGCAGAACGACTTTATCACCGGCAGCCTGGGGACCCAGGAAGCCAGACAGGCGGTAGAGCCGG
>DWYS01000051.1 GCA_019118585.1 Candidatus Enterocloster faecavium
GTATCCAGCCAGGTAAAGCCCTGTCCCAGAAGGGCCACATCCAGCTCTCCCTTTTCCAGGTAGATGCGGTTCAGATCCGTGATCTCCAGCTCTCCTCTGGCCGAGGGCTTCAGCCCCTTGGCGTACTCCACCACCCGGTTGTCGTAGAAATACAGGCCGGTGACGCAGTAGTTGGACTTGGGATGCTCCGGCTTCTCCTCGATGGAGACAGCCTTTCCCTCCTTGTCAAACTCCACAATGCCGAAGCGCTCCGGGTCGTCCACATAGTAGCCGAATACCGTGGCCCCCTTCTCCTTGGCCGCGGCGGCCCGCAGCAGGCGGTTTAATCCATGGCCGTGGAAGATGTTGTCTCCCAGCACCATGGCAACGGAGTCGTTTCCGATAAACTCCTCCCCGATGATAAAAGCCTGGGCCAGCCCGTCGGGACTGGGCTGAACGGCATAGCTTAAATGGATGCCGAACTGGTTTCCATTTCCCAAAAGGGCCTCAAAGCGAGGGGTGTCGTCCGGTGTGGAGATAATGAGAATCTCCCGGATTCCCGCGTTCATAAGAACGGACAGCGGGTAATAGATCATGGGTTTGTCGTAGATTGGAAGCAGCTGCTTGGATGTTACTTTCGTTAAAGGGTAGAGTCTGGTGCCGCTGCCGCCGGCAAGTATAATCCCTTTCATATACATTTTCCTCCTGAGCGTTGATCCGGAGCCCTTGTCTGCCCCGATGGTTACGTTCACTATATCATATCATGCCCCTCATTTCAAACCATGCGGGGCATAAAGTTTAAGAAACTTTTATTCTTCACTCATCTTGGCCAGCTTGGCACTCTGGTCCGCAGCAATCAGGTTATCCAGCAGTTCCTGAATGTCCCCGTTCATAATAGAATCAATTTTGTACAGAGTCAGCTTGATCCGGTGGTCCGTCACCCGTCCCTGGGGGAAGTTGTAGGTGCGGATCTTCTCCGACCGGTCTCCGGTACCGATCTGGCTTCTTCTCTCCTCAGCCTCGGAATTCTGCCGCTTCTCCAGCTCCATGTCATACAGCTTGGAGCGCAGCAGCCGGAAGGCCTTCTCCTTATTCTGAAGCTGGGATTTTTCTGTCTGGCTGTAAATCACAATTCCTGTGGGGATATGGGTTAACCGTACTGCGGAATCGGTGGTATTGACGCACTGTCCGCCGTTTCCGGATGCGCGCATCACGTCGATTCGGCAGTCATTCATGTCAATCTGTACGTCCACTTCCTCGGCCTCAGGCATCACTGCCACCGTGGCTGTGGAGGTGTGGATCCGGCCGCCGGACTCCGTCTCCGGCACACGCTGTACCCGGTGAACACCACTCTCATATTTCAGTTTGGAGTAAGCGCCCTTTCCCGTTACCATGGCCACCACTTCCTTAAAGCCGCCGATGCCGTTCTCGTTGAGACTGATCATCTCCACCTTCCAGTGCTGGCTGTCCGCGTAGTTGCAGTACATGCGGTACAGCTCCGCAGCAAAAAGGGCAGCCTCATCTCCGCCGGCTCCGGCCCGGATCTCCAGAATAATGTTCTTGTCGTCATTGGGGTCCTTGGGCAGCAGCAGAACCTTCAGCTCATGCTCCAGCTCCTCCACCCTCTTCTTGCTCTCGGAAAGCTCCTCCTTGGCCAGCTCACGCATCTCCTCGTCGCTCTCCTCCTCCAGGATCTGAAGGCTGTCCTCAATGCTCTGCTTGGCCTTCTTGTACTCCCGGTAGGCTTCTACAATAGGAGCCAGCTCCGCCTGCTCCTTCATCAGCTTCGTGAAGCGCTTGGTGTCCTGGGCTACATCCGGCTCCCCCAGGGTATGCATCAGCTCTTCATAGTGAATCAGCATATCATCTAATTTATCAAACATCGCTATTTTCCTCTCCCGATCTTGTGACTGTTCTGTTTCCATACAGGCAGACGCCGCTATGGCCATCCGCCGCAGACCACCCGGTCCTTCCCCGCCAGGTCCTGTACCGTTCGGATCTCCTGAAAGCCAGCCTCTGCCAGCAGTCCTTCCACCGCCAGCCCCTGGTCCCAGCCGATTTCCAGGTAAATGGCGCCGCCCTTCTTTAAAAAGCGCCCGCTCTCCCTGGCCAGGATGCGGTAAAATTTCATGCCGTCTTCATCCCCGTCCAGGGCCATTCTGGGCTCATAATCCCGTACCTCCGGCTCCAGCTCCTCAATGACCTTCTTCGGGATGTAGGGAGGATTGGAAACCAGAATGTCAAACTTCTCCCCTTTCGGAATTTCCTGAAAAAGGTCGCTTTTCAGCAGACGAAACTCCCCGGTATAATCCTTTAAAAGCTTCTGCTGGTTACGGCGGGCCACCTTGAGGGCCTCTTCGGACAGATCCAGGGCCCAGACTTTCCCGTAGCCTCCCAGTCTGGCAAGACTGATCGCAATGCAGCCGGTTCCGGTACACAGATCCAGAACCTGGCAGGCAGGGTCCGGGCGCTCCTGTAAGACCAGCTCCACCAGTGTCTCCGTATCCTGTCTGGGAATCAAAACATGCTCATTGACCTCAAATTCCATCCCCATAAAATCCTGCACGCCCAGAATCTGCTGCAGGGGGATCCGTCCGGCCCTGCGCTCCGTCATCTCCCGAAAGCGCCTGATCTTCTCCCGGGTGCCGGAATCATCTGAAAGCTCCCGGCCGCTCGCTGCCAGAAATGAGGCCAGACTCAGGCCAAAGGCTTCCAGCAGAAGGTAGCGGGCATCCAGAGACCAGTCCGGCACGCCTGCCCGTTTCAGCCGTTCTCTTCCTTCCTCTAAAAGCTTCTGCAGCGTCATAAGGTCTCCCCGTCCTTCTGATTCGCATTCTCCCATCCGGGGAAATTCTCATCCAGGTAAGCCCTCCAGTCAAACACCTTTTCCACCGCGGCGATGGCCACCTCGATCATGGAATCATCCGGCTCCTTGGTGGTCAGTCCCTGCATCCACATCCCCGGCCTGCTAAAGAGATTCACAATCCAGGAATCG
The DNA here is from genome assembly GCA_019118585.1 of Candidatus Enterocloster faecavium. GTDB lineage: Bacteria > Bacillota > Clostridia > Lachnospirales > Lachnospiraceae > Enterocloster > Enterocloster faecavium. The sequence goes on from DWYS01000051.1 coordinate 2,975, forward strand.
TGGCGTCCCGCAAACCGCAGAAACTCATAGGACACCCCGGCGATGACCGGGATCAAGAGAATCCGGCTCAAAATCCTCAGAAGCAGCGACTCCGGGCGGATTACCAGAAAAAACAAAATACTGATTATCATAACAAACATGAGGAAGCTGGTTCCGCAGCGCTTGTGCTCCTTGGAGCTGGCCCGGACGTTGTCCACATTTAAGGCAAGCCCGTGCTCGATGCAGTTGATGCACTTGTGCTCCGAGCCGTGGTACATGAAGGTGCGCCGTATGTCCTCCATCCGGCTCACCAGCTTAATATATCCGATGAAAATGGCAATTCGAATCAATCCTTCCAGAAAAGCCATGGCCGTTTCCGACGGGATGACCCTCCTGCATACCCGGGCGATCAGCATGGGCAGCACCATAAAAATGCCGATGGCCAGCACAAAGGAGAAGATCATCACCACCGTCATGAGAACGGCTTCCAGCTTTTCGCCAAAAACTTTGTCCAGCCATTTTTCAAATTTGGAGGGCTGTGTCTCCTCATCGTCCTCAAAAAAGCTGCAGGACCAGGTCAGGGCTCTCATTCCGAGGACCATGGAGTCCACAAAGCTGAACACTCCCCTGATAAAGGGCAGGGACAAGAGCTTCACCTTCCGCGTCAAACTCACATACCGGTCCTTCATGACCTCGATTTTCCCGTCGGGCCTGCGCACGGCAACCGCGTAGTCGGTGCCGTTCTGCATCATAATGCCCTCGATCACCGCCTGCCCCCCGATTCCAGAATATTTCATCTTGTCAACCTTTCCGCTAAAAATAACGCAACCGTTCAGGATGGCCCGAACCGTTACAGAATAACAAAAGGGCTGAGCTAGTTTTAAGCTCAACCCCTTATCAGCTTCCCTATTTACCAGCGTTAATGCCGTACTTACGATTGAACTTATCAATACGTCCGCGGGCGGCGGCAGCCTTCTGCTGACCAGTGTAGAATGAATGGCACTTAGAGCAAACCTCTACATGGATTTCCTTCTTGGTGGAACCGGTAACGAACTCGTTTCCACAGTGGCAAACAACTTTTGCCTGGTAATAATTGGGATGGATTCCTTCCTTCATGATATTCACCTCTTTAATTTTTTTTGCGGTTTCCGACCGCGGCGATTTATGCCAATCTGCCTTTGTACACAGCCTCTCTCCGGAGGAGCGCACAAATATCGGCACTGTTTCCAGTCTCACGCACCCGACCCGTAAGGTTCTGACTCACGAAGATGCTAAAACTGCCGTCAATCCAGACAGCTTAAACAGTATAGCACAGGGCACCTGGAAATGCAACCGTTTTTTGCGGAAAATCCGAGGAGGATCGATCCAAAAGCGGCATTTTGCCGGACAGGTTCCCATCAGAAAAACCGGATTTTCTTCGCCATTTCCACAAATTCCCGGTTGTTCCTGGTTCTGGCAAAAAGATCCAGGATCTTTTCTACTGCTTCCTCCGGCTTTAAGGAGCTGGTGGCCTTGTGGATCAGATCCACGCATTCCGCCTCCTCCTTGGTCAGAAGCAGGTCGTCCCTTCTGGTCCCGGACTTTAAAATATCCACAGCAGGGAAGATTCTCTTTTCGGAGAGCTTCCGGTCCAGCACCAGCTCCATGTTGCCGGTTCCCTTAAACTCCTCATAGATCACATCGTCCATACGGCTTCCCGTATCCACCAGGGCGGTGGCCAGTATCGTCAGACTTCCGCCCTCTCTCATATTCCGGGCTGCTCCGAAAAACCGCTTGGGCATGTGCAGGGCCGCCGGGTCCAGGCCGCCGGAAAGGGTCCGTCCGCTGGGGGCCACCGTCAGGTTGTAGGCCCTGGCCAGACGGGTGATGCTGTCTAAGAGGATGATCACATCCCGTCCATGCTCCACCAGACGCTTGGCCCGCTCGATCACCATCTCGGAAACACGCTTGTGCCGCTCCGGCAGTTCGTCAAAGGTGGAATAGATCACCTCCACGTTCGGTCCTACAATGGCCTCCTTGATATCTGTCACTTCCTCCGGGCGCTCATCAATAAGCAGGATCATCAGATGCATATCCGGATGATTGGTGGTCACCGCCTTTGCCACCTGCTTTAAAAGGGTGGTCTTACCGGCCTTGGGCGGAGATACGATCATGCCTCTCTGTCCCTTTCCAATGGGAGCCAAAAGGTCCAGGACCCGCATGGCTACCGATGTGCGGACTCCGGGCATCTCCATGTGAAGGCGCTCATTTGGGAAAATAGGAGTCAGATCCTCAAAGTTGGGTCGGTGTTCCGTTGAGCTTAAAGGATATCCGTTTACCGTGCGCACATAGAGAAGGGCTGCAAATTTTTCCGCAGCAGACTTCACCCGGCGGTTCCCGCAGATAATATCTCCCGTCTTCAGATTGAAGCGGCGGATCTGGGAAGGCGCCACGTAGACATCATTTTCCCCGGGCAGAAAATTCTCGCACCGTATAAAGCCGAATCCATCCGGCATCACCTCTAGGATTCCCTGGGCCTCGATCCCGCTGTCCAGCTCCAGCAGATCCTGATTGGACAGTCCCGTAGCATCATTCTTTACTTCGCTGCGCGCCGGCCTCTCCTCGCTGCCGGCAGCCTGGACAGGCTTTCCCTGCCCATTCCGCTCATAGGGCCTGTTTCCTCTTCTCGTATCCCCCTGGCGGCCGTTCTCCTGATTTTTACCGTTTCCATGATAGGGGGCTGAATACTCCCGGACTCTGGAATTCTCCCGGAATCCTCTGGACTCCTGTGAATTTTTTCCTTCCTGGCTGTTCTTTGCCTCCGAAGGCTCCTGTTCCTTTTCTGCCTGAGCACACAACAGCTCCACCAGCTCCGCCTTACGCATGGCGCTGGTTCCCTTCAGGCCCTGTGCCTTGGCCATCTCCCTGAGCTCCGATACCGGCAGGGTTTCTAATTTTTCGCGCATACTAATCTCCTTATTGTGAAATTAAAAGTATCCAAAATGTGGGGTTTGTACCAGACTTTGTGAAATCTTTTGAAATGTGAAATGCAGGTCAGTTAGATGGGCCTGCTCTTATCTCAGCAGTCCAAGCCGCCCTGAACTGTTATATACTATTATAAACATGTTTCTGCATAAATGTAAAGCAAAAGTTCTGTCCCCTCCTTCTGCCAGCTGAAATCCTGGCATACGGATGTTCCATTTGTGCTAATCATCGCAATACTAGATTGAAGTTAAAAATAAATCCGTAATAATTTTGTTAGTAGTTTGCTGATAACCCTTCTTGTACAGCCGCTTTTTTACGGTTCGGTACGATTAACAAAAAGCCTTTAAAAATAACGCAAAAACGTTGTTTTTACAAAAAATTTGATCCTGATCCGGTTTACCATAAAACGAAAATAATTAAGAAAATCTTAATAATCTATTCAAGGAACATTCAAACATTCTGAGCGGATGCATGATATACTATGAACATAAGAGATGCACGAATAACAACTATCCTTCAACCCTTTTTGAAAATCCGAAATCCTAAAGAAAAGTGCTCCGTACTGAAAAGTATGGAGCTTTTTCTATATGCCCGTCTCATTTTGAAGAGGCCCTCTGCCCCTTTACCTGCTCCAGAACCATTCTCAGGCCTTCCACATTTCCGTCTGAAAAGCAGTACCCGTCCATGCCCGTATCTCTGGCTCCCCGGATATTTTCCGGAAGGTCGTCAATGAAATAGCACTCCCGGGGATTTAACTGAAAACGCCGGTAGAGATGCTCATACATCTCCTTCTGAGGCTTCATGCATTTCACTTCTGCGGAAAACAGCACGCCGTCGAAGCAGTCAATGGCAGGGATTACATCCCGGTAACATTCCAGCAGACGCACAGATGCATTGGAGCAGATATAAAGCCTAAAGCCCTCCTTCTTCAGATGACGGACCAGCTCCTCCATCCCCTGTTTGGGGCGCATATTGTAAAGATGCCACTGTGCAAAACAGCGGGCCGCTGCCGCCTTCTCCTCCGGAGTATCCAGACGGCTCTCCATAGCCTCAAGCCCCTGCTCCTCTGAGATGATGCCCATGTCCAGCTTCACCCATTCCGGCGAGACGAATACCGCGGTGTAAACCCGCTTTCTCATCTCCTCATCAGGAATCAGAGCCCGGCAAACCAGGTCCCCGTCATAGTCCACCAGCACGTTTCCCATGTCAAACACAATATTCCGTATCATATTTCCTCCATAAACCGTTCAGGGCATCCTGAACGCTCGCGATTTTCTCCTTACAGAAAGACCCGGAACCTCCGCTCCTTACTGAGCGCCGGCCCCGGGCCTCTTTTTAGGTTTCAGGCTTCTCTACCTGAGCAATAGCAGTTTTCTGCATGGGAATCCGGCAGTTCTTGTTGCTGCCAAACTCTACGATTACAGTATCATCGGTCATATCGATAATGACTCCGTAGAAGCCGCTGGTGGTCAGCACCGTATCTCCTACCGCAACACTGTTTAACATTTCCTGCATCTTCTGTTTTTCCTTCTTCTGCGGACGGATTGCCATAAAATACAGCATACCTACCAGCAGGATCACATAGAAAATCCAAAAAGCCGGAGTGCTCGTCATTCTTTCTTCCTCCTTATCACGACTGCCGCCGCCTCGCCGCGGACAGCCCTATTTTAACTCTGAGACCCTTCCATGCCGGACAGCTTGGCCTTTTTGTATTCGGCATAGCGGTGTTCCTCAATGGCGTCGCGAATCTCTTTCATCATTGTATTATAAAAATACAAATTATGCAAGGTACATAAACGCAT
>DWYS01000052.1 GCA_019118585.1 Candidatus Enterocloster faecavium
GAGCTGACGGTCCGGGACTGTCTCTACGCCCTCCTCCTGGCCTCCGCCAACGAGAGCGCCAATGCCCTGGCTGAGCATGTAGCCGGCTCCCGGGAGGCCTTTGCGGACCTGATGAACGAGAAGGCTGAGAGTCTGGGATGCCAGGACAGCCATTTTGCCAATCCCAGCGGACTGAATGACGAAGATCACTACACCTCAGCCTACGACATGGCCCTGATTACCCAGGCCGCTATCCAAAATCCCACCTTTGTGGAAATCAGCGGTTCCCGGACCTACCGGCTCTACGGGCTGAAGCGCGTATCCGCTGAGGAGTTCCCAAACGGCTACCCCATTGCCAACCATCATCAGATGTGCATGAAGAATACAGCCGTCTACTACCCCGGCGCCTTCTGCGGCAAAACCGGTTACACCTCCCTGGCAGGCAATACCCTGGTAACCTGCGCAGAGCGGAACGGAATGACGCTGATCGCAGTGGTCCTCAACGGCCATCAGACCCATTACTCCGATACCAAGGCACTGTTTGACTTCGGATTTGACAATTTCCAGTCCCTGCGGGTGGCGGACTATGAGACCAAATATACCTCCATCACCAACGATATGCTGATCGGGGGCATCCCCTCCGGCGAAGGCATTTCCCTCACTCTCAGCCAGGCGGATTCCATCACCATACCGAAGGCCGCCGCATTCTCCGATGCCCAGGCCTCCTTAAACTACAACCTGCCTTCCTCCGCTCCCTCAGGAGCCGTAGCCCAGATTCGTTATTCTTATGAGGACCGCTATGTGGGCTGCGCCTATCTCTGCCGGAGAGGAGCTGCCCGGATAGACAGTCCTTCTGCCGCCCTGGCGGAAAATGCCATATTGGAAAACACGGAAGCAGAAATGGAAAATCCGGCACAGGAGCCGCTTTCGGCTGAGGGCTCCTCCCCGGAGGAAACCCAGCTGCAGATCGGGGAGCACAGAGATTCCGCTCTCAATATCCGCATCCCCGCAGGAGCAGCGGCTATTTTCGGCGCTCTGGTATCCCTGGGCATCATCAGCGCTGTCGTCATCACCCTGCGCAGGCATCGCAGGCAGCAGCAGGAGTCCGACCAGATCCGACGCCATCAGCGCCACCGGGAGCGCATGGACGATGTCAGCTACTCCTCCTCCGAGTTCGGGCGGATTATGGAGCAGTACCGCTCCTCCACCACTACCACCTACACCAAGCGGCCCAGCCGCAGCAGACGCAGGCATTTTCCTTTTAGGAGAAAATAAAACAGCGGCGCTCGTCACAGGGCGCCGCTGTTAGTTTCATTAAACCGGGACAAAAAGTTCTGCCTTTGAGTAAAGCGCAGCTTTTCCGGCAATCATGACTCTGTCTTTTTCCATCCGGCAGTAGAGGACACCGCTTCTCTGCGAAGCCTGAAATGCCGTCAGCTGAGATTGTTTCTTCTTTTCCGCCCACAGCGGAATGACATGGCAGTGACCGGAACCGCAGACAGGGTCCTCCGATACGTTCAGTTTTGGGGCAAAGCTGCGTGTGACGCAGTCGTACGCCGTACCTGGGGCCGTAATCTGCAGCAGCAGGCCATCCAGCTTTTTTACCTTTTCTTCATCTGGTACGGCCTGAAAAACCTGCTGCTCATCTTCCATCACACACACCAGATCCCGTCCCATCCACGCTTCCACAGGCCGGTATCCGATTGCCTGCTCCATCTCATCCGTAACCGGAACCTGCTTCAGATGGTATGCCGGCATATCCATTTCATACAAATCCCTTTCCCTTTTCACCGTAAGCCGTCCGCTTTTCGTGAGAAATGAAATCCTGCTGCAATCCGTTTCGATAACGTTCAGAAGAACATAAGCGGTCCCCAGAGTGGCGTGGCCGCACAGGTCAATTTCCCCTCCTGGCGTGAACCAGCGCAGGCCGTATCCATCTCCATTTTTTACCGCAAAAGCAGTTTCCGATAAATTGTTTTCTTTTGCGATGCTCTGCATAAGCGAATCGGAAATCCACTCCGGCAAAATGCATACGGCAGCAGGATTTCCCTTAAATACCGTATCCGTAAATGCATCCACAACATATTGTTTCAGTATCATCTCTTTCTCCCCTTTTTCTGCCGGATATGATTCCGGGTATTCCGCTTCTTTCTCCCTGCCTCATGCTTCTGGCGGATCAGCTCCGCCTCCTCCTCCGTGGCCGGCTTCATGGTCTTGATCACATAGGTGCCGCCGTACTCCTCCCTGCGGACCCGGATTTTCCCTTTTACCAGTCCGTGCTCCGGGCATACTGCAAGGCCGTAGCAGGACCGCTGTCCCAGCGGGAACCAGCGCACCTTCTTTCTCAGCATCCGGTTGCACACCGGGCAGACCATGTCCGTCACCACTTTGTCCTGCATAGCCCTCTCCCGGTCGGGGAATATGCTGGACACATATTTGGTGTAGCCGGGAAATCTCAAAAAAACTTCCTCTTCCCTGGAACCAGGGAGGCAGTAATAGTCCATCGACACGTAGGGGCGCACCTTCTGAAAATCCATCCGCGCCAGAAGCCGCCCCGTATACCGGGCATCATCCAATGCCTGGTGAAAAGGCTCATCGCTCTCCAGGCCCTGCTGGGCAACCGCCTGGTCCAGGGACAGCTTCGTCTTTCCATCCCCATAGAGAAGGCAGTAGAGCTTCTGGGCATCATAGTAAAGCAGTGGATGGGGAAAAGGGCTTTCCATCTGGTAATAGGTCATATTCCGCTGCAGCTCCGTTAAATCCATGGAGCCCCAGGTGACGAACCTGCAGTCTTTCCCGCACCAGTCGAAAAATTCCTCCGCCGCCTGAACAAAGGTCATCCCTGACCGCTTCAGCCGTTCCGGGTCCATATGGGTTACTTCCAAAATCTTATAATGAAGCTCCGGATACACCTGGGGCCGGATCAGCCGGTGAAATTCCCCTGCTTCCTGAAAATCCTCATCCAGTTTCACGGCGCCAATTTCCATGATCTCAAAAGGCAGATGCTCCACCTTTCCCTCCCGGCCGTCGGGGCACTGGTTCCATTCCAAATCCAAAACAATATAATTCATACGTTCATCCTGTCTATGTCTTAAAAACCCCGGCAAAGCTGCCTGGTGTTCCTTCATTGTAACATACCAGGATTCTCATGAAAAGAGGGAGAAAAAGGAGAGGGCAAATGCCCTCTCCGGATTTTTATAAAACCGCGCTCTTATTTCCTATGGTTCTGCCCCAATTCATGCCCGCCGCAGCTTCCATGACAGCCATGGCAGCCGCCCGGGCATGCCCCGCAGCCCTTTCCCGCCTTCCGGTCCCGGATTATGGAGCGGACGGCCAGACACACCGCCGCGATCACGATCAGCAGTATGATGATTGTTGATAAATTTTCCATCAGAAAACTCATATATCCGCACATCCTTTCATGGTGGTTAGTTTCTTCTAACTTTCAGCTCCAGATTAGCACTTCTTCCCCCGTTTGTCAAGAAGAGGAAGCGCGTTTTTTTCCCAATTGGCCAGACAGTTCCCATTTGAACTTTTTTTCAAAGTATGTTACACTTTGTAGTAGCTAACCAGCAAAACTGTTTTGAGGGAGAGATGGAATTTGAAAATACAGGAATCAGCAGAAAACTATCTAGAAACGATCTTAATGCTCGGCCACACCAAGCCTCATGTGCGCTCCATCGATATTGCCAATGAACTGGACTTCTCCAAGCCCAGCGTCAGTGTTGCCATGAAAAATCTCCGGCAGAACGGTTATATTCAGGTGGACGGCAACGGCTATATCACGTTAACGGATGCCGGCCGGAAGATTGCGGAAACCATGTATGAACGCCACACCATGCTGTCCAGCTGGCTAGTCTACCTGGGCGTAGACCAGAAAACTGCTGTGGAGGACGCCTGCCGCATGGAACATGTGCTGAGCGCCGACAGCTTTGAAGCTATCAAGCGCCATATTACTTCCTGCCAAGAGCTTTCACCGGATATGTATGTAGCTCAGTAGGGAACCGCAAAGCACGGCTACGGAAAGAGGCCCCTTATGTTAAAGGAGCTGATATCGGTTTTGGGAAATCCGAAGGGGCAGGTGGAGGATGTGCTTTTGCCAGCTGTCCCTTTGAAAAATCAGCAAAAGAGCCAGATCAAAAGGCTGGCTCTTATTTTTATACGGATTATTTGTATTCCCATCCGCTGATTGGATAGGTCGCATCTGCGGGATACCCTAAAGAATAGGAGATCCGCCGCCCCAAATCCAGCATATCCTCCCGCATCTTATCGAAATTGCTCTCTACAAATTCCTGGGAACCGCGCATACTGACAGCGGCTCCAATCTTTTTATCTGCTCCAAAAATCGGTACCGCGATGCAGTAAAAATCAGAATACAGCTCCCCTTCCAGAAAACAGTATCCTTGTTCCCGGATCCGGTCCAGCTGTCTCTCCAGCCCGGTTCTTTCGCTAATCGTCTTGTCTGTAAAACGTGTCAGATTTGCTGTTCTGAGAAACTCCTCTACATACTCTTCATTAGAAAAAGCCAGAAGAATTTTTCCCACTGCTGTTGCATGCAAAGGGAACGCGGATCCGGCAGATATATAGGTCGTATTCTTCCCCTGAACGCTTAAATACACCCCACTAAAATAACTTCCGAAGGTCCCAAGGCTAATATTGCAGCAGGGATATTTTGCCAGAGTGGGAACCACGCACAGCTCGAACACATGTCCTACCGGATTACAGGAACAATACAAATATCCCAGTTCATACATCTTGCTGGTCAAGCTGTATTTTCCATCTATATGTTTTACAATATAATTATGGACCTCCATGGTTCTCAGGAGGCTGTATGTGGTGGTCTTATTCAATTTTAAAGTCCGGCTGATTTGGGGGACGCTCTGAGGCGTTCCCCTTTTCGCCAGATATTCAAGAATTTTAAATGCTTTATCTAATGATGTGTTTGTGGAAACCAGCTCACGGTCCGATTCCATAGCCTGTCCCATCCTTTCTCCCTTTACCGAATAGTCCGGACAGCCAAAACAGCAAGGCTGCCCCCCTCCTTCTTCATTATACTATATTTGTCAAAAGAGCGGAACAGACTTCTTCAAATAATTATTTACAGAGCCTTCTTATAAAGGGCAATTACATCTTTTATAGTAGTCGTTCTGGGATTTGCCGCAATATTTCCGCTCTTCATGGCATCCGCAGCCATTGCCTCAAAGTGTTCATCCGTAATAGCCGGATTGAACGCACTCAGTGTCTCGGGAATCCCCAGTTCCCGATTCAATCTGCGGATAGCCTCCACCAGCATCTCCGGTCTAAAGGTGTGGCTTCTTTCTTTAACCGGAGCAATATAGTTATAAATTTTATGATACTTCCCCTGATCCGTCAGCATATTAAATTCCGTCACAACCGGCAGCAGAATGGAATTGGCCACGCCATGCGGAACATTGTAGTAAGCGCTGACCGGATGGCTCATGGCGTGAACATCTCCCAGCCGGGCCCAGGAAAAAGCGATTCCAGCCAGCATAGAGCCGGTAATCATAGCGCTGGCAGCCTCTATATCCTTCCGATTTGCCACAAAACGACGGATATTCTGCCCAATCAGCTCCATGGCTTTTTCCGACATTGCCTCCGTAAAGGGCGAGGCATCCACAGAAATATAGGACTCCATTGCATGGATAAAGGCATCCATACCACAGGCCGCAGCCACAGAAAAAGGTACCGTAGCCAAAAGCTCCGGATCCAGAATGACATAAGCCGGAAGCAACTGGTAGCTGAATACTGTTAATTTATAATTTCTGCTGTGGTCCGTAATAACGGAAAAGGCCGTCACCTCCGAACCGGTTCCTGCGGTAGTGGGAATGGCGATCTGGGGAACAATCTCACCCGGAACCTTCTGTGCTCCTTCATATTCCGTAATACTTCCCCCATATGTAGCCACTACCCCCACAGCTTTGGCCACATCCATGGCGGAGCCGCCTCCAAGAGCTACCAGAAAATCTGCACCTGACTGGCAGAATCCCTCTTTGGCCTTTTCTACCGTTTCAACCGATGGATTCCCTTCTGTCTCTGTAAACTCCCCGGATTCAATTCCCGCCTCTTTCAGGTATCCCGCGCAGGCATCCACGGTTCCCATCTGTTTTAACACGGGATCCGAAATAATGTAGGCCTTTTTCTTATTGATTTTTGCGGCAATCTCCGGAAGCCGTTTTAAGGATCCTGCCCCCATTATAATGTTCTGCGGTACGGAAAAAGTAAATGGTTTCATAATTTTCTCTTCCTCCTTCAGCCTTTCAGCTCTTTTACAACCCGTCTGCATTCTGTACTGAAATGCTTTATATCCGATCCCACAATGATATACTGAAATCCCATATCCCGGTATTTTTTCGCCATCTCTACAGAACCGGTATAAATTCCGGCATACTTTCCGTGCTTTTTCGTAGCATTCAGCACCAGCTCCATCACATGTTCAATTTTTTCATCATAAACCTGCCCCGGGATTCCCATAGATTGAGAAAGGTCAAAAGGACCAATGAAGATCACATCGATTCCCTCCACCGCCGCAATGTCGTCCAGTTCATCCAGACACTTAATGTTCTCGCACTGTACCGCGATCAGCAGATTTTCATTGGCCCATTTCATGTAATCCTTAATCGGCACGCTCATGCCGTAATCCGAGGCCCTGGGAGTTGCTACTCCCCTCATTCCTTCCGGGAAATATTTGGCGTCATAAACCACTTGTTCCGCCTCTTTTCGGGAATTGACCTGGGGAACCAGAAGTCCCTTAGCTCCTACATCCAGATTCTGCAGAATGCTGGATGAAATCTTATTAGGCACACGGATAAACACATCTTCTCCCCTGCCATCCGCCGCCATCAGAAGCAGGCGGTTGGTCTCCGGACTTGATGAGGCATGCTCGCTGTCAATCACAATAAAATCAAAACCCGCCAGCGTCATAATCTCCATCATTTCCGGACTGAGCCCATTGGCAAATACGCCAAACACACACTCTCCCTTTTTTAATCTCTCTTTTACCAGATTATCTCTCATATCTGTCCCGTTCCTTCTTTTCATCTGACCCCTATAACCCCCTGAAGGGCGCTCCTTTGGTTCAATTTTCAACCATAGGAACGCCCTTCGGCGTTTTGTAAAGGGCCGCTGCTATACCGCGTTACTCTTCTTCATTAAACTCCGGCATCTCATATGCCATCACACCGCCTGCGCTGTATCGGTTCTTGGGCAGTTCATCAATCGTCACGCGAACCTGATTGGGCTGCATGTCAAAATTCTCCATCAAAACATTGGAGATATCCACCAGAGTCTTTTCAATGGTCTCCTGCTTTTTTCCTTTCGGAAGACGTACTGTACACATTACCGGCATGTTACTTCACCTTCTTTCCAAAATCTTTATGTTTACCGCCTATACAGAAATGATGACCGTCCTCATTATCCATCACATAAGCCCTGACCTGACTCGCCTCACAGCCTAAATTTGTCTGAAGGATCTCCGAAATCCGCTTCATAAAGCGATCTTTGGCCTCTGCGCTGCGGCCAGGTCCGATGCGGAATACAACGGTAGGCGCCAGTTTCTCTTCCTTTTCTCCGTTTTTGTAGACACGGTCCGGATCCGCCTCCAGAACGGTCACACGGATCATCCGCTTTAACGTATTTTCCAGGATTTCTTCTCCGGCCTCTGTGATTTCTTTCATGGACTTTTCAATATCCGCATCCTTGCAGCCTCTCTGCATATAAAGTGTAATAAAGGGCATAAATCTCCACCTCCTTAAACATTAATAATCCGTCTTAATCTCATTGTACATAATCTTACCCTTGATGATCGTGGTTCTGGGTTCCATAAAGTATTTTCCTTCATAGGGAACTCCAAAAGCGTCCACAAACTGATGACCGTTATCGCTGATATCCAGAATGGTAATATTCGCATCCAGACCTCTCTTAATTCCTACGGTGACACCCTTCATGTAGCTGGCCGGAACATTGGTGGCAGCATACAGCACATCCTCCAAACTCATTCCCATGGCCATGCACTCAGACATGTGAACCGTCAGACGGCTGGTATTCGGATCATTGCTCAAGCAGGTTAAATCGTCGGTAATTACATCCGGATAGAAGCCCTGCGCAAACGCCTGTTTTGCCACCTCGGCAGACCAGTTTCTGGAACCTCTGGCGGAATCAAAGAGCACTCCGCGCTTCTTTGCCTCCCATGCCTCCGGATAGACCTCTCCCTTTTCATTCAGGATATTGCCCTTATTGTATGTATGAGTAAAGTTATCTCCTGGATTAAAATAAGGAATCAGCTCCGGGAAGGGGATATCCGGATTTGCCACATGGACAAACATCCGGCAGCCTACATAGTCGCAAACCTCTCTGGCCTTCTTCATAACCGCATGGGTAAGTTCCGCTGTGGGAGAGTCTCCATGTCCCACAAACACCTTGATTCCCACCAGCACATCGCTGTGAATCTCAAAAAGCTCTTTAATCTTCTCTTTATTGACTTCCTTATCCAAAATCGTGTATCTGGGAATCTCGCCCTGAGTCTCCGCCATATTGGAAAGTCCCAGGCAGGCATTAATCACGCAGGGGGCCTCATCAATGATTTTTCTGGTTCTGTTAAAGGATGCGGATGTCTGGCTTCCCATATCCAGGCATGCTGTAATTCCTCTTTTCCACATCTCATCGATGGGGTACTCAAAGCGCAGTCCGGGAAGAACATGAACATGGCCGTCTACCAAGCCGGGTACAATGTATTTTCCGGTTGCATCGATTACCTTTCTGCCGCAGATCTTGCCGGGCTTCGTCCCGGGCTCAAATACATCGGCAATTTTACTGGCGTAAATTCCGATATCCCGCTTTCCGTTAATTCCGTTTGCCGGGTCTATCACCGTACCATTCTTAATCAGCAAATCGTAACAATTCACAATAAATGCCATAACAATCCATCATCCTTTCTCTTTTATATTCTGCGGCAGCAGACCCTGAATAAAATTCTGATAAAATTTCAGACGCTGCCGGTATTTATAGCTGTCTTTCATCTTGGAAGCCACCATCTGGTAATTCTTTGCTTCCCTTGCGTAATAAGCGATCCCCGCTCTGGTATCATAAGCCCGGTCCAGCTGTTCTTCCTCATAGCGGAATCGAACCTTTCCATCTTCTATTTCGAGTTTCCCTTCTATTCCGCAGGTACAGCATACTGCTTTCAAAGCATACTCATTAAGATAGAAATTCCGTCCGTGACAGTGAGGACAGACTCCACAGTCTCCAATATAGGCGGCCTGCTGTGGATCCTGAACCGCCTGGGCCAGCGTTTTTCCTACCATGCGGGCATATCCGATTTTTTCTGCTTCCAGGGAAAAGCATTTGGTACGGGTAAATACACGGTTTTCAATCATTCTCCACATCATCACCTCCGCCAGCAGCGCGCAGTCCCAGCGCAGCCGAAGCGGAAATTCCGAACCGCTGGTTCCAAGAAAAGCGACCGGCTTTCCCTGGGGTCCCTCCTCCGGAAATATCTCTTCGCAGTTCTGACCAAAATCCGATTCCCAGTAAGGCAGTCTGCCATTCTCTCCTCCATCCAGGCGATCAATCAGAAGATGAATCAAACTTCCCGCCCCTCTTCTGCGCGCCGGAACGGAAAAGAGAAGTCCATCAGCCATCTGCATTCTGGCTTTCAGCCACTCCAGATCATCTTCAAGGATACATGACTCCTGCTCTCCTGGCTTTTTTAGGCACTGCCTGCAGCCCTTGCAGGTTTCCAAATGGAGGTCCGGCAAACGGATAAACTCGATCTCGCAGTGTTCCTCCTGCGCTCCCAGAAGTGCCTCTTTGCAAATCGAATCGTTATCCCCGTCTTTGATTCCTCCTGATATGGCAAGGATTTTCATTGGCATCACCTTCACCTTTCACTGCCAGTGCTTCCTATGTGCCTCTGCCCCGTAGGCATTCCTCTTACTCAACCGTCAGTTCAATAGAGCCTAATGTATCGTAATCGGCCACGATACGGTCTCCCGCCTGAATTTTCTGGGAAGCGCAGATTGCGCCGGTCAGAATAATGGAACCTGCAGGAATAGCCATATCCAGCTGCTCATACATAATTTTCGCCAGCTTTGCTACCGCCCGGGCCGGATGGCCCAAAACAGCTCCTGCCGCACTGAATCCGGTGTAGGTCCCGTTAATTCTGGTTCTCACACCCATTCCCACCAAATCCACCTCAAAGGGATCTTTTTTCACCCTGCCGAGCTTGAACCGGGCAGAAGATACATTGTCAATCAGTGCATCTGCCTTGCCGCCCATTTTGAAATCATGGAACCGGCTGTCAATGATCTCAAATGCAGGGGTCACATAAGCGGTAGCCATCATTACGTCCGGCGCCGTTACATTTGGTCCGTAGAGCTCCTGATCCAGAACAAAGGCCAGCTCCGACTCAATCTTCGGGTGAATCAGTTCCTGAATTTTCAGGGGTTCCCAATCCGGCAGACGCATATAATCCATCAGCATACCGCACTTGGGATCTTTCCTGGGAACAAAGGTTCCTTCCGTCAAAGAATCCTTAATCTGTGTCAGCTTAGCCAGACTGGTCCCCCCCAATTTAAAACCAATCAGATGGTATCCTTCCTTTTCCATCATTTCCAAACGTATTTTCTGTCCCACATATCCGTCATGGGTATCCAGATCCGGATAGGTCTTAAAAAACTGGTCGATGGATTCCCGGTTTCGTTCTCCCTTTAAAGAGATCTCCGCCAGTTTTGTCAGTAATTCCCGTCTTTCTTCCATCTTGCGCCTCCTATACAAAATTTACGGAAACTTCACCGAACTTTCCGTATCTGCACCGGAAATTGTCTCCCCGCTTTGCATCCAGGATGGTAATTGCTGAGCCGGACATTACCATCTCCCCCGCCTTCAGAGGATTCCCCAACTCCGTAAACCGCTTCGCCAGCCAGGCTACTGCGTTGGCCGGATGATCCAATACCGCAGTTCCGCTTGCAACCTCCTTCTGATGGTTGTTATACTCAAAGATAAAGCCTACCAAGCCGAAATCTACCTCGTAAGGACGAATCGGACGGTCTCCTACCACATACGCCCCAAAGGATGCGTTATCCGCCACCGTATCAAAAATCTTTCTGGGACCGTCTGTTCTCTGCCGGATATCTACAATTTCCAATGCCGGAACCACATATTCCGTTGCATCCAGAACCTGTTCAATGCTGATGTCTGTCCCGATCAGGTCTTTGCGCAGCTTAAAGCACAATTCCGCTTCCACCCTGGGCTGAGCAAACCAGTCAAAACTTACATCGGATTCATTGGGATAACAGAGTTCATGAAAAATAATTCCATAATCCGGTTCCTCGATTCCTGCATGCTTTCTCATGGCATTGCTGGTCAGGCCTACCTTCTTTCCCGATTCCGTATAGCCCGCCTTTTTATATTCTTCCACAATGGCGCTGGCAATCGCGTAGGCATCGTCATATCCCATATCCGGGTACAGGTAGCTGGGAGGCGTCACCAGCTTTTTCGTTTTGATGGCTTCAAAATGAAGCCTTCCCTGTTCTCTTACTTGTTCCTGTGTTAAAACCATGGTTTCCTCCTCTTCATCAAAGATTTCCTATAATCCCAGGACTACAAACATGAACCAAGCCAAAAGCGATCCCACCGGTATCATGGAGAATCCCCAGGTCATCAACTGCTTGAAATATTTCTCCGGATCCCGGTTCTTTACCTGGCTCACCAGCAGCGAACCGTGCGTACTCAGCGGGCTGGTATCCACGACCGTTGAGGCAATACACACAGCGCTGACCGTACCCTCAATACTAATGTTTGCACCGGAAGCTGTAATTGCTCCTACGGCAATAGGGATCATAGCAATAAATACCGCATCCGAAGAAGCATAGGCGGACAGCAGGCCGCTGATGAAGACAATAATAAGAATCGTCAGCAGCGGAGAATTCAGGGCGCTCAGATGCTGGCTGATCAGATCTGTCGTTCCCACTTTATCCATCAGGTTTACCAGATATCCGGCTCCGCAAACCAACAGGATACTGCCGTAAGGCATTTCCTTAAAGGTCTGCTGCTGCACTTTGCGGTTCAGAACGCAGAGTATAAAAGCAAGGATCATAGCCAGAAAACCAACATTCATCTTAAAACCGATGGACCCCACAAACAGAGCCACAATCGCAACAAGAGAAATTCCCTTTTCCAGCGTCAGGGGTTCTTTCTTCTCGTGGAGCTCCTTCAGCAGCTCCGCAGTGGAACCGGTATTCGATCTGGTTTCACGGATCATCTTCAGTCCGCCAAACAGAATGTAGGCCACCAGGGCAAGCAGTACGTTCGTAATAGCAGACCGGATAAAGACGTATACGATAAAGTTGGGCAGCCCTAATGTTGCTAATGTAGAAGTAACATTTGCAGAAAAGCCGGTAATCGGTGAAAATCCTCCTCCATGGCTTCCGCACACTGTCATAACGCCCATCAGAAGCGGGTCAATGTTCGCCTGGGCCGCTACTGCCAGGGCCGGACCAATCATCAGAGAAGATGTGGCCAGAGGTCCGGCTCCCGTTGCGCTCATAATCAAGCCGAAAATCATGAAAACCCAAGGCAGAATCGCCCGGTTTCCTCTTGCCGTCCTGAGAAGGACGTTGCAAATGTAGGGAATCGTTCCGTTTACCTTACAAATCGTAAAAAACAAGTTAACCCCGAACAGCGTTACCAGAAGCGTAGTCGGGAAGATCCCCAGCATCTCACTGGTGCTCATACCTCCCATGATGCCAATAATAAAGGCAAAGGCGAAGCCCATAATGCCCATGTGTACATCCCAGACACAGCTGATAATAAATGCTAAAATTAATGCTACAAAACAAGCAATTGGTAATGCGGCTGACATTATTTTCCCCTCCGTATCTTTTTGTATTTCTAGTTTTTACCCATTCCCGATCAATACAACGAATTCTATAGTTTCACCTCCTTCTTTTTATCGTGTACTGATTCTTGAACATAATTATAATCGCTTTTAATTTTGTGTGCAATATTCTGTAATTAAAGTTTAAAATATTAAACCTATTTTGCTTTTTTATTTATTTTAACAGTTTTTATTTTTTAATATTGGAGTTTTTGTGCTAAATACACATTTGAAAATAGATTTGAAATAAGATAATTGATGTTGCCTCAAGGCAGACTGCTCCGGATCTACTTGCCGGAGCAGCTGCCTCCCATCAGATCATTGAGGCCGTTATATATATGATTTACAGATGAGATGCCACCTCGTAAGCATCCCAAATGGTATGGAGAATATTCCCTCCTCCGCTTCTGGCATCGCCGATTACATAGACATCCAGGCCGGCTTCCTTAAGCTCCTTCTCCAATGTATGGTCCGCACGGTATCCTGCCGCCAGCACTGCCGTAGCTGCTTCCACCAGCTCCTGCTGACCGTCCTTTTCAATCCGAAGTCCCTGTTCCTCTGTCTTGAGGGCCCGGCTCCCGCAGTAGAGCTTCACTTTGCAGAAATTTAAAAGGTCAATCAGCATCTGCCGGTTTGCGTAGCAGATCGGGCCATTGTGATACATCACATCCGGCAGCAATTCCACAATTGATACCTGCTGTTCCATTTTCGCCAGCATCAGAGCGGTTTCGCAGCCCACCAGACCTCCGCCCACAATCACAAAGGGGCCTTTAAAAGATTCCGGCGATTTCAGAACACTTCCTGCATCCACAACCGGAATACAATTTCCCAAATCAAACGTAATCGCCCCGGAACCCGAAGCTAAGATCACTGCATCCGCCCATTTCAGCTGCTCCGCCTCCTGAATGGATGTGTTAAAATGAACCGGTATGTTCAGTCGATCCATCTGTACTTCATACCACCGAACCAGCGCCAGATCATCCTTCTTGAAATCCGGAGCTCCCGCCAGACGCATCTTGCCTCCAAGCTGTCCGCTCTCCTCATAAAGAGTCACCTCGTGCCCTCTTTCTCTCAAAACACGGGCAGCTTCACACCCGCCGATTCCTCCGCCGATTACCGCAATCCGGCGGGGCTTTAAAGCCGGCTTCAGCTCCAATTCCCTCTCTCTGCATGCCGCAGGATTAACGGCGCAGCTGATGTGCAGGTACTGTTTCAGTCTTCCAATACACCCCTCTTGGCAGGAAAGACAGGGACGAATTTCTTCTCTGCGGTTTTTCCGTATCTTTTCCACAATAAAACTATCTGCCATCAAAGGCCGTGCCAGGGCTACCAGGTCAGTAGCTCCCTCCCGCACTGCCTTCACAGCCAAATCCGGATCATCCATACGTCCTGCAGTAAGAACGGGGATGGATACCTTTTCTTTCAGCCGCTTATTGAAAGGCAGATACATTCCTTCTTCAAAGTACATGGGCGGATGATTCCAATACCAGCTGTCGTAGCAGCCCACATCCGCATCCAGAGCGTCATAGCCGGCATCCTCCAGCATCTTCGCTATTACCAGGCCCTCTTCAAAATCACGGCCCATTTCTTCAAACTTCTCGCCAGGTACTGCGCCCTTTCCTAAATCTTTCATAAAGCTTTTGCTGGAAAAACGCATCACTACCGGATAATCTTTTCCGCAGGCTTTCTTAATGGATTCCACTATCTCAACCGCAAAACGGATCCGGTTCTCCAGACTTCCCCCGTATTGATCCGTCCGATGATTAAAACACTCCATGGCAAACTGGTCGATCAGATATCCTTCATGCATGGCATGAATTTCCACCCCGTCAAACCCCGCCGCCTTAGCGATGGAGGCAGCTTGCCCCATAGCCTTTACAATCTTTTGTACTTCCTCCGTTGTAATCGCCCGGCAGATTATACTGGGATCCCACCGGTAAGGAATCTCCGATGGACCAATAGGCTTTGTGCCAGGCTTGATGCGGTTTGATACCCTTCCAAAGCCTGCGGACAACTGTATGAAGATTTTTGCTCCGTATGCATGAACACGCTCTGTCAACTGAATCGCCGTCCGTTTAAACAGAGCCGCATTCTGAGTAGGACATGGCATTGTGCCTGCCGCATGCCACTCCACCTCATTCTCTACATAACACATTCCGGCAATAATCAGGCCTACTCCTCCTCTGGCCCTCTCCGTATAAAACTCGATTGCCTTGTCATTAAAAGCTCCGCTTTCATCTGCAAGGCCTGCAGGCCCCATCGGCGCCATCACATAACGGTTTTTAAGAGAACAGGTGCCGATCTTACAGGGTGAAAATAATTCTTGATATTGATTCATCTCCGGCCTCCTTGTAAGTTATTTGAAAATTATTCCATTTTTTATTTGAAATCTGTATTTTCAATAACATCTTACCTTATCGCCCGTTTGTGTGCAATATTACAACTGGACAATTCAAAATTCTGTACTTCTTTTTCACTTTTACACAAAAACAGAGACCTTTCGGAAGTCTTAAACCTAGATTGACTTAAGATTCCGGAAGATCTCTGATATTCTTCCTGCATGCCTCTGATTCTGTCTTAACTTCTTTACTCCGCCTTCAGCGCCCGCATAGCATTGATGATCGCGATTACGGAAACGCCCACATCGGCGAATACCGCTTCCCACATATTGGCCACGCCGAAGGCGCCCATTCCCAGAACGATCAGCTTCACCCCAAGGGCAAAGACAATATTCTGCTTTACAATCCCCATAGTCTTTCTGGAAATCCGGACAATGGAGGCAATCTTGGAAGGGTCATCGTCCATCAGAACCACGTCCGCCGCCTCGATGGCCGCATCGGAACCCATGCTGCCCATGGCGATTCCGATGTCCACCCGGCTCAATACCGGTGCATCGTTGATTCCATCGCCCACGAAGGCCAGCTTCCGGCCTTTTTCCTGAGCCGCCAGAAGGCGCTCCACCTGAGCCACCTTATCCTCCGGAAGAAGCTGTGTGTAAACCTCATCCAATCCCAGCTCCTTCGCCACCGCTTCTCCCGCCTCCTTCCGGTCGCCGGTCAGCATCACCGTATGGCGGACGCCCACCTGCTTCAGTTCCCGGATAGCTGCAAAGGACTGTTCTTTGATGCCGTCCTGGATCACGATGGAACCGGCGAACTTCCCGTCTGCTGCCAGATAAACCACCGTTCCGGGTGCGGGGCAGCTTTCATAGGAGATCTGATTCTCCTTCATCAGTTTGGAGTTTCCGGCCAGCACCGGCCGTCCGTCTATCACAGCCTCCATACCCCGGCCAGCAATTTCCCGGTTGTCTTCAATTCTGCTGCGGTCCGGCTCCTTCCCGTACGCCTCCAGTATGGACCTGGAAATGGGGTGATCCGAGTAACACTCCGCATAAGCCGCCAGTTCCAGCAGCTCCTCCTTTTTCATAGAAACAGGATTTAACTGAGAGACTTTAAACTCTCCCTTTGTGAGAGTACCCGTCTTATCAAATACGATCGTATCCATCTGGGACAGCGCCTCCAGATAGTTGCTGCCCTTCACCAAAACTCCCTTGCGAGAAGCCGCCCCGATTCCTCCAAAGAAACTCATGGGAACGGAGATCACCAGAGCACAGGGGCAGGAAATAACCAGGAAGGTACAGGCCCTGCGCACCCACTCGCTCCAGGACTGTTTCAAAAGGAGCGGAGGCAGTACCGCCAAAATCACAGCTCCGATTACCACAACAGGCGTATAATACCGGGCAAACTTCGTGATAAAGTTCTCCACCTTAGCTTTTTTGCTGCTGGCATTCTCCACCAGCTCCAAAATCTTCGCCACCGTGGAATCGTCAAATTCCTTCGTAACCTCCACCCGCAGAAGTCCGCTTCCATTGACGCAGCCGCTGATGATTTCATCTCCGGTCCGCACCCGCCGCGGCACTGACTCACCCGTCAATGCGGAGGTATCCACCATGGATTCTCCGAAAACTACAGTTCCGTCCAGAGGAATCCTCTCCCCTGCTTTGATCACAATAATGTCTCCCACGGAAACGTCATCGGGGTCCACCTGTTTTAAAACACCATCCTCCTCGATATTGGCATATTCCGGGCAGATATCCATCAGCTCTGTGATGGACTGGCGGGAGCGGTTTACTGCATAACTCTGGAACAGCTCTCCCACCTGGTAAAAGAGCATTACCGCTACTCCTTCAGAGTACTCGCCCACGCCGAAGGCGCCAAAGGTAGCCAGCGTCATAAGGAAGTTCTCGTCAAAGACCTGGCCGTTGCGGATATTGCGCACCGCCCGGTAAAGGATATCCCAGCCAACCAGCAGATACGGGATCAGATACAAGAACAGCCAGAGCAGGGAGTCTTTTGAAGCAAATACTTCCATATGCTGCAGAACGGCTAACGGTATATAGATGATAAAGGTTGCAATAATCCTCAATCTCATGGTCTTTTGCTTCTCAGTCATAGCGGTTTTCCATCCTTTCCCGGAGCACCAGGCTCCGGTTAAACTCTCCCCGGTCCTTTACCGGTTAATCACACAGTCCGGCTCTACCTTGCGGCAGACTTCAACCACCCGGTCCATGATCTGATCAAACCGGTCATCATCGGCCTCAATGGTCATCTTCTGCATCATAAAGCTCACATTTGCATCCTTTACGCCATCGATCTTCTTGATCGCATCCTCCATCTTTGCAGCACAGTTGGCGCAGTCCAAATCTGTCAGCTTAAATTTCTTCTTCATAGTCCATGTCCTCCTCTTACTTCGGGAAATCCCCTTTATTCGTTGATATGTTCCATACCTTGATTGATAATTGTTCCCACATGTCCGTCCGCCAGGGAATAAAACACTGCCTTCCCCTCCCTGCGGCTCTTTACCAGACGATTCTGCTTTAAGATTCTCAGCTGATGGGAAATGGCCGACTGGTTCATGTTCAGCAGCTGGGCGATGTCGCACACGCACATCTCTGCCTCAAAGAGCACATACAGGATCTTAATTCTGGTAGAATCTCCAAAAACCTTAAAAATCTCCGCCAAATCATAGAGCTTATCTTCATCGGGCATCCGCTCGTTCACCGCTTTCACCACATCCTCGTGGACCTGGTAAAAATCACAGCGCTCCACATCTGTTAATGCCATCTCATCCCCTCTTTCTTTATTTTAACATTTTATCATATGAACAATCATTCATTTGTTTATGACTCTATTATATGCTTTATGGAGGGAATGTCAATAGGATTTAATGAGAAATTTTCTTATTCCATTTCTGATAATAAAACGTAATATATTACAAATCTGTTATAGCTGACAAACCATAGATTGATTTGATTTTAGCCATCGCCCGGGACCCTTATGTGGTGGTCATTGCACAGAACAGCCCTCTGCCTCCCATATATACGAAAAAGCCGGAGAGCCCTATATCGACCTCCGCCTTTTAGCAGATGAAAAATATATTTTAGCTTATCCCTCCCAGCGGGCACGCCAGGTTTCTGACAGGATTCTGTCCCGATCCGGCAGTCTTTTCAGCACACCTTACTCCCATTGGCCACCAGTTTAAACTTCATCCCCAGGGCCTCTGCCGCCCTCCGGCACATCATCATCCGCTGGAGGAAAATTTCAAAATAATCCATCACCGTACACATAGAGTCGTCCAGCACCAGATCCATCTGGATCACTTTTTTCTCCCGGTTCACCCGCACTTTGGAAGAAAGGGCCGCGTAATTCACCCGGTCGTGGGCGTCAAAATTGGAAATGATGGGATTTCTCACCCGGTTGCGGCGCACATCGGTCTTATCTGCCAGGATCAGCGCCGCCGACACCACATCCACCGCCGTTCCCGTGGCCTCATCATG
Source organism: Candidatus Enterocloster faecavium (assembly GCA_019118585.1). Lineage (GTDB taxonomy): Bacteria > Bacillota > Clostridia > Lachnospirales > Lachnospiraceae > Enterocloster > Enterocloster faecavium. Next base: position 18,708 of record DWYS01000052.1, read on the forward strand.
GTGGCCGATGGCCCCCGCGATCACCGCCGCATCCTTTAAATCCATGCCCATCTCCTTTAAAATCCCGTAGGCCAGGATCCCTCCGCTGTGGGCGTGGTCGTTGCGGTTGATGCTGTTTCCGATGTCGTGCATATACCCGGCAATCCGGGCCAGCTCGATGGTATGCTTCCCATACCCTAAATCCTCCAAAAGCCCGGCGGCGGTTTCCGCCACCTTGGCTGCGTGCTTCCTGGAATGCTCCGTATACCCCAGAACTCCCAGGATTTCATTTCCCCTCTCGATCAGGAGATTGACCTCCTCGCTGCTCCTGACCATCTTGTAGGTTACATCTTTTTTCTCTTTCTTCTTAACTTCCAACACTATTTCTCTTTTCCTGTTCTTTCTCTGATTTTTGTCCCCAAAGCTTTTACAGCCGTCTGCCTCCATCCATGGCCAGAGCCGACCGCTCGCACTCTTTGCTGGTCATGGTGATCTGCCAGCACAGGGGGCTTCCCTTCATGTGCTCCGAGGCGTAGCTTAAACCATTGGTCCTCTCATCCAGGAAGGGCCGGTCAATCTGCCCCGGATCTCCCAGAAGAATGATCTTCGTCCCTTCCCCTGCCCTGGTGATGATTCCCTTCACCTGGTTGGGGGTCATGTTCTGAGCCTCGTCAATGATCAGATAGGTCTTGACAATGGAGCGTCCCCGGATAAAGTTCAATGCCTCTGCCTGGATCAGGCCCCGGCCGAAAATCTCATCGATCTTGCCCTTCAGCTCCCGCTCATCCTCATACCGGCTCTCCTCGCTGGAATCCACCAGCTGTTCCAGATTATCGATGACCGGCCGCATCAAGGGCGAAATTTTCTCCTGCTCATCGCCGGGCAGAAAGCCGATATCCGCATCAAACTGGGCGTTGGGGCGGCTGACAAGGATCCGGCGGTATTCACCGGACGGATCGTTCAGCACCTTCTCAAGGCCCACGGCCAGAGCGTAAAAAGTCTTGGCCGTACCCGCCGCCCCCTTTACGATTACCAGAGGCGCCTTGGAAGCCGGCTGCATCAGGGCCTCCTGAAGGAAATACTGGCCCGCATTTCTGGGGCTGACGCCGTAGGGTTTTGCCTTCTTGTAAGCCAGGGGCACCACCTTTCCCCCTTCCATGCGGCCCAGCATGGTCTTTTTGGCCGACTGGTCTCCCTTTAATACTACAAACTGATTTTCCTCCAGACAGACCGGCAAAGGCTCCCCGGTCTCGTTTACCTGGTAGAGCAAGTCTGCCCCGATCCCCTTCTTTTTAAACTCCTTTAAATGCTCCTCCGGGACAAAGGCTTCCTCCCGGCCCGTATACTGCTCCTCTCTGCCGGACACCTGCTCCGCAGCGAAATCCTCCGCCCGGATTCCGAGCATCTGGGCCTTAATCCGCAGCAGGATATCCTTGGTGACCAGGATTACCGGCTCCCGGCTCTCTTTAGGACTGCCTTCCGGACCGGATTCCCCGGCACTCTGCTCCGGGATTTTCTCTATAGCGCTCCCCTTCAGGCCCAGGCACACCTTCAGGATCCGGTTGTCCATCTTCTCCTCCGGAAGGTCCGGAGGCAGCTTTACATCCACGAAGTTCTTCTCCACCCTCAGGCAGCCGCCATTTTTCAGGGGCACTCCCTTTAACAGGTCCCCCTTCTGTCTTAAATTCTCCAGAATCCGAATCGCATTCCTCGCGTTCGCTCCCCGTTCCCCCTCCGCCTTCTTCAGGTGGTCCAGCTCTTCCAGGACCACCACCGGAAGCACCACCAGGTGCTCTTCAAAACAGTACACCGCATAGGGGGCCTGGATCAGTACATTGGTATCAACTACATAGGTCTTCATGGGCAGGGCTCCTTTTCAACGTTGTTGAGTTCAAAAATCGTTTGACCTCTGTTGCTATAAGCATACGTCAGAATCCCCGGAGCAAACACCAGCCTGCCGTAAAATCCCTGTAAAATCCGTGTGGAGCCCGCCCTCTACAGCCCCTCCTCCGACTTTTTCTTCTTTTTCCACTGCATAGGAGACAGTCCGAAAATATTTTTAAATGCCCTGGAAAAATGGAGCTGATTCTGATAGCCGCAGCGCTTTCCAATCTCATTGACCGTCAGATCCGATACCTTTAACAGCTCCGCCGCCCGGTTCATCCGATAGTACATCAGGAAATTCTGCAGTGTTTTTCCTGTGCTCTCTTTAAAAAGGCGGTTCAGGTAATTCCGGTTGATGTTGCAGAATTCCGCAATATCCTCCACGGTAATGGCCCTGGCGTAATTATTCTCAATAAAAGATATCGTCTCCTTAATATAGGTATCCCGCATCCGCCCTGCCTGAGCCTCTGTCTTTCGATTGACCGAACAGCGAATCAGCCCGTCCAGAAACAGGTACATATGTCCGATCTGATTGATGGAAGAGCCAAACGGATTATCTACAATCGTCATCAGCTCTTCCTTTAAGAGGATTCCATCCTCCCTCTTTTTCAGGTGATACACCGGCCTGTCCCATCCGAGTCCGGCCATCTCCATATATTCCAAAGCTTTCACCCCGTCAAACTCCACCCAGGCGTATTCCCAGGGATTCTTTTCGTCCGCATAATAGGTATTGACCTGTCCAGGACAGATCAAAAAGCCCTGTCCTCCCTCTAGCTTGTGCAGATGGGTCACCCCTGTGGAATCGGTGGAGCTTAAAAATCCCCTGCCGCTGAAAATAAAGTGAAATAAATAATGATTCCGCTTGGCCGGACCATAGGAATGCAGGGGAACGCACTGCTCCCACCCATATTGAAACAGTGTCAGGTCAATGTTCTTATCATTCCGAAAAACGTTAAACTTGTAATTTTTCTCCATTTTCACTAATTTCCTTTTCTTTCCGTCTCCTGTTTATTGATATTTTTTTCACATTTCACAAATATCCTTTGTTTTCCATCAGCAGAAGGCAGATGAAATATACCAAAATGATAACACATTTTTACTCAAACGTACAGATTTAGCATTTTGATATATAGTTGTCTGTCTTATTTATATAAGTTTTTCACAAAGGTTGCTATAATCTTTCCTAGAATTAGCTTATATTTATATATAAAATACACAAAGGGAGGGGTTAACTTGTGAATAAGCTAAAAAAATTGATACTGTTGTCTTCTTTCATTTTGGTATCTTCCGCCATCTCCGGCTGCTCCAAAAGCGCCTCTGCTGACGGAAAAACCCATCTGACCTTTCAGATTTGGGATGTGGCCCAGAGGGACGGCATGCAGGCCATCTGCGATGCCTACACCCAGAAGAATCCCAACGTGGAAATCGAGGTCCAGGTAACCAGCTGGAGCGAGTATTGGACCAAGCTGGAGGCCGCTGCCATTTCCAATCAGATGCCGGACATTTTCTGGATGCACACCAACGAGATCCTGAAGTACGCAGACTATGGAAAGATCGCGGATCTGACCGATCTGTACGATGACACGGACCCGGAATTCTTCCAGAAGCACTATTCAGAGGTGTCTCTCTCCAATATCCAGGGCAGCGACGGCCGTTACTACGGTGTGCCCAAGGACAAAGATACGGTGGGGCTGGTCTATAATAAAGAAATGTTCGATGCCGCCGGCGTGTCCTATCCCGATGAGAACTGGACCTGGGACGATCTGTGCGATGCTTCCCAAAAGATCTACGATGCCACCGGCAAATACGGCTATATGGCCTACGGAGATGACCAGCTTGGCTACTGGAACTTCGTCTATCAGAAGGGCGGCTACATTCTGGCAGATGACAACGTAACCGGAGGCTTCGACAATCCCGCCACCCGGGATGCCATGCGCTTCTACATTGACCTTCAGAAAAATGACTGGTGTCCCGACCAGAACTATTTTGCTGAGACCTCACCTGGCACCGCCTTCTTCTCCGGTCAGGGTGCCATGTTCCTGGAAGGGAACTGGAACATTCTCTCCGAGATGACCAATTATCCCAACATGGAAGGCAAATGGGATGTAGCGGTTCTCCCCAAGTGCCCGGCCCCCGTTCAGGGAGACGGCAGAGCCACCATCTCCAACGGCCTCTGCTACGCCACCTCCCCTACGGGAAAAAATCTGGAAATCGTCAAGGATGTGCTGCGCTTCTTCGGCTCTGAGGAGGGCCAGAGGATCCAGGGAGAGTCCGGCGCGGCTATCCCCGCCTACACAGGCCTTGAAGATACCTGGATACACGTATTCGACCAGTTTGACTACCGGCTGAATGTAGAGTGTTTTGTAGATATGTTCGACTACAGCGTACAGTCCGTCAACAACAAGTACCGCCCCCAGTGGAAACCGGCTGTGACGGAAGCTCTTTTGAAAATTTATTCCGGCGAATATACCTTTGAGCAGGGTATGGACGCCATGCAGGAGGCAGTCAACAGTGCTGCCCAGGACGATTAAGGAGGTAACATATGGGAAAGCATTCAAAAACACACCGGAATTCCCACTCGGAGAGAATGTGGGGCTACCTTATGGTGGCTCCCACCATCATCGGACTTCTGGTCTTAAATATCTATCCGTTTTTGGACACCATCAAACTGAGCTTCTCCAAGACTCTGCCCTTTGGCCTGTACCAGCTGCGGGGTCCTGAGAACTATATTGAGATGTTCTCCAGCCCGGAGTTCTGGCGGGCCAACTTAAATACCCTTTATTTCTGTGTTCTGACGGTCCCTCTGGGGATCTTCCTCGCCCTGATCGTGGCAGTTATGCTGAACGCCAAGATCAAAGGACAGAGCGCGTTCCGGGCCATCTTCTTCTTGCCTATGGTCGTGGCACCCGCCGCTGTAGCCATGGTCTGGAAATGGATGTTCAACACGGAATACGGAATCATCAACACGGTGATCGGCACAAAGATCAGCTGGATCACCGACCCCAACATCATCATGGTCACCTGCGCCATTGTGGCCATCTGGTCTTCCATCGGCTACGACGCGGTACTGCTTCTGTCCGGGCTTCAGAACATTTCCAAGTCCTACTATGAAGCCGCCAGCCTGGACGGAGCCGGAAAGGTGCGCCAGTTTTTAACCATCACCTTCCCCATGATTTCCCCCACCCTCTTCGTGGTCCTGATCATGCGTCTGATGTCCTCCTTAAAGGTCTATGACTTAATCTACATGCTGGTGGAGGAGTCCAACCCGGCTCTGCCGAAGGCTCAGTCCCTCATGTACCTGTTCTACCGCGAATCCTTTGTCACCGGAAACCGCGGCCTGGGCTCCTCCGTGGTCATCTGGACGGTAGCTCTCATCGGTCTGATCACCGCCATCCAGTTCTGGGGACAGAAAAAATGGGTCAACTACGAAGTGTAAAGGAGGAAACGCAAATGAATTCGTCATTAGAAAAAGCCCGCAAGCTGCGGACCGGCGGAATCTACGCCTTTTTCATCATTGGTTCCATCGTCATGATTTTTCCCTTTGTGTGGATGTTTCTCACCAGCTTCAAAACGGTGGAGGAGAGCATGATGATCCCTCCTACCATCCTGCCGGAGAGCTGGCGGCTGGACAGCTTCAAAAAAGCTCTGGATTCCCTGCCCTTTTTGGCCCTTTACAAAAATACGTTTCTGCTGATATTCTGGAGAGTGGTGTGCGCGGTAGCCTTTTCCTCCATGGCAGGCTACGCCTTCGCCAAACTGAGATTTCCGGGAAAAAACATCCTCTTTTCCATCGTTTTGATCCAGATGATGCTGCCCTCCCAGATTTTCATTACACCCCAGTATCAGATGCTGGCCCGCTTCGGACTGACCAATACCGTATTTGCCCTGGTATTTCCGGGCCTGGTCAGTGCCTTTGGAACCTTTTTCCTTCGTCAGGCCTACCTGGCCATTCCTGACGAAATAGCGGAAGCTGCCTATCTGGACGGCTGCAACCAGTGGCAGACCTTTACCATGATCATGGCCCCCTTGACCAAGGCCTCCATGGCAGCCCTGGCCGTCTTTACCGCCGTTTTCGCATACGGAGACCTGATGTGGCCTCTGATCGTCAACACAGATTTGAACATGATGACACTTTCCTCCGGACTGGCCACTTTAAGAGGACAGTTCAGCACGGACTTCCCCACACTGATGGCCGGCTCCCTGCTCGCCATGATTCCCATGGTGATCCTGTATCTGATTTTCCAGAAACAGTTCATCGAGGGTGTTGCCATGACCGGAGGCAAATAACTGAAAACTTTTACGAAATAAATCAGGAGGAACCTACATGTCCATCACTTACAATGAATCCACCAAAACCTTTCTTCTGAATACGAAAAACAGCTCCTATGCTATGAAAATCGCCCCGTACGGCTATCTTCTCCATCTGTATTACGGACGGCTAATCCCCGATTCGGACCTGGACTACTTGATCCAGTTTCAGGACCGGGGATTTTCCCCCAATCCCTTCGAGGCCGGAAACGACCGCTGCTTTTCCCTGGATTTTCTCCCCCAGGAGTTTTCCACCAGCGAGAGCGGCGATTATCGCTCCGGCAGCATCGAAGTGGAGAACGAGGACGGCAGCCGCATCTTCTGCGGGAAGGTATCTCACTTTGACATTGAACCCAAAAAACACCTGCTGAAGGGGATGCCCTCCCTGCGGGCCGGGGACCAGGATACGGTTCAGACCCTGACCATTCATCTTCAGGACGAAATTTCCGGACTCCAGGCCGATTTGATCTATGGAGTCTTTGAAGAAAAGGATATCATTACCAGGAGCGTGCTCCTTGTCAACAACGGCTCCGGGCCGGTGCGGATCAACCGTTTCATGTCCGCCACTTTGGACTATATGGATTCTGACTATGACCTGATTTACTTTGCCGGACGGCATACCATGGAGCGGGAAGCGGTCCGGATTCCCGTTGAGCGTGGTCTCCACGCCATCGGAAGCTCCAGAGGTTCCTCCTCCCACCAGTATAATCCCAGCCTCATTCTCTGCGAGAAAAATGCCGGTGAGGAGCACGGCTGCTGCTACGGCTTCTCCCTGATTTACAGCGGCAATTTCCTCATGGAAGCGGAAAAAGACCAGTACAGCCAGCTGAGGATCAACGTAGGAATCAACCCCAGGGGATTTTCCTGGCTTTTAAACCCGGGTGATTCCCTGGAATCGCCTGAGCTGGTCTTAGCCTTCACTGCTCAGGGCCTGACTGCTTTAAGCCATCTTTATCATGACATATTCCGGGACAATTTGTGCCGCTCCCCCTATGTGAAGAAGCCCCGCCCGGTTGTCATCAACAGCTGGGAGGCAGCCTACTTTGATTTTGACGAGAAAAAGCTTCTGGATATTGCCCAAAGTTCCCTGCAGATGGGCGTGGACCTGTTCGTCCTGGATGACGGCTGGTTCGGAAAGCGGGACAATGACTGCTGCAGCCTGGGGGACTGGACTGTGAACTACGCCAAGCTGAAGGACGGCCTGAAGGGGCTTTCCCAGAGGATTCACCAGATGGGTCTTTCCTTTGGCCTCTGGATCGAGCCGGAGATGGTTTCCGAGGACAGCGACCTCTACCGGTCCCATCCAGACTGGTGCCTTCGCGTTCCCGGCCGTCCGGCAGTGCGCGGGCGCTATCAGCTAGTCCTGGACCTTTCCCGCTCCGATGTATGCGACTATCTGATCGCGGCCATCAACCGCCTGCTTTCCGAGGCCCGGATCGAATACATTAAATGGGATATGAACCGCAGTCTCAGCGAAGCCTGGTCTTCTCTTTTAGACCGCAGCCGCCAGGGTGAGGTCTACCACCGGTATGTCCTTGGACTTTACCACATCATGGACCAGGTCATCCTGACCCACCCGGATATTATCTTCTGCGGCTGCAGCGGCGGAGGCGGAAGATATGACCCGGCAATGTACTACTATCATCCTCAGATCTGGTGCAGCGACAACACGGATGCCATCAGCCGGCTGAAAATCCAGTATGGGACCTCCTTTTTCTATCCCATGAGCGCTCTGGAATCCCATGTATCCATCTGCCCCAACCACCAGACCGGGCGCACCGTATCTTTGAAGACCAGGGGGATCACTGCTATGGACGGCATTCTGGGCTATGAGCTGGACTCCACCCGCCTGAGCAGCGAGGAACGGGAGCAGTGCCGCAGACAGGTGGAGACCTACAAGCATTTTGAGGAACTGGTTTTGAACGGAGATTACTATCGTCTCTCCAGCCCCTATGCCAACCCCTATTTCACGGCCTGGCAGTTCGTTTCCAAGGATAAGAAGAGGTCTGTCGTCAGCGTTGTTCTCACTGACAAGGAGAGCAACGATGCCCAGCGCTTTGTAAAGCTTAGGGGACTTTCCCGGCAGGGGCGCTACCGCATCGAGGGACAGGAGCGGATCTTGTCCGGCGCGCTTCTCATGAATGCCGGCATTCCCATTCCCTCCGGTCTGAAGGAGTATGAAGGAATCCAGTTCGAGCTTACCATGGCGGAGGAACGGTAATATGGATCAGAATGGATCATTTAAAAAGCGCCTTCAACGGCATTATGATGAATTAAAATGGCTTTACTGCGAACTGTATGGATCTATGGACGCTTTTCATGAACTGTGCCGGACCATGGAATCCAGTTTTCTGCACCGTAAGGACAGCCTGAAAAAGCTGGATGAGGAGAGGCTTGAAAATCCTGGCTGGTACAGGGGAAACGGCCTTCTCGGCATGATGATGTACACCGATGCGTTCGCTGGCTCCCTGAACGGAGTACGGCAAAAACTGGATTACATTGAAGAATGTCATGTAAACTGTCTCCACCTTATGCCGCTGCTCCAGATGCCGGAGGCGGACAACGACGGAGGATACGCGGTTTCTGATTATACCCGGGTGGACCCCCGCCTTGGGACCATGGCGGACCTGTCCCGCCTCTCCGATGCCTGCCACAAAAGGGGCATCTGCCTCTGCCTGGATTTTGTCATGAATCACACCTCCATGGAACACGAATGGGCCAGAAGAGCCAGAGCCGGGGAGAAAGAGTATCAGGACCGTTATTTCTTCTTTGACAATTTTGATATTCCGGCCCAGTATGAAAAGACCTGCCCCCAGGTATTTCCCACCACTGCCCCCGGCAACTTCACCTGGCTTGAAGATATTGGAAAATATGTGATGACCACCTTCTACCCCTACCAGTGGGACTTAAATTACCGCAACCCGGCCGTTTTTAACGATATGACCGGATATCTGCTGAATCTGGCCAACCACGGCATCGACATCATGCGGATTGATGCGGTACCTTATATCTGGAAGGAGCTGGGAACCAGCTGCCGCAACCTTCCCAGGGTCCACACCATCGTCCGCATGATTCGCATGATCTGCGAAATCGTCTGCCCCGGCGTACTCCTGCTGGGGGAGGTGGTAATGGCTCCCGACAAGGTGGTTCCCTATTTCGGGACCCTTGAAAAACCGGAATGCCACATGCTCTACAATGTCACCACCATGGCTACCTTGTGGCATACTGCGGCGGTAAAGGATGCCTCTCTCTTAAAACGCCAGACGGAGATTGTGGCCTCTCTCCCAAAAGACTATGTATTCCTCAACTACATCCGCTGCCACGATGATATCGGCTGGGGGCTGGAGTACGGCTGGCTGAAGGAGCATCATATGGAGGAAAATCCCCACAAAAAATTCCTCAACGATTATTTTACCGGGAACTATCCCGGCTCCCTCTCCCGGGGAGAGCTCTACAACGACGATCCTGCCTCAGGAGATGCCAGGCTCTGCGGCACCGCTGCCTCCCTCTGCGGCATTGAGGCAGCCTGCAAAGGCAAAAATCCGGAGGACCTCGAAAAGGCGATCGCCCTGGATCTGCTGCTCCACGGCTATATGCTGAGCCTGTCCGGGATTCCCATGATCTACAGCGGGGATGAGGTAGCCCGCCTCAACGATTACACCTATCACAATGACCCCAAAAAAGCGGCTGATTCCCGGTACGTCCACCGCGGTCCCTTCCTTTGGGAGGAGGCAAAGCTGCGCCATGTCCCCGGCACCATTCAGCAGAGGATCTTTGAGGGTCTCGGAAAGATGGAGACGCTGCGGAGAGAACTAAAGGTTTTCTCCCAAGAAAGCTCCCTTTCCTTACAAGAGACCTGGGATCCCTCCGTTCTCTGCCTGTGCCGCCAAGGCGGGGGGAAATATCTGGTCTCCCTCTTCAACTTTTCTGACCAGCCGAAGACCGCCTGGATCAAGGAGGAGGGAACTTACCAGGATCTTCTGACCGGACAGCAGCAGGGGGCACGGGATGTGCCCTTAAAGCCTTATGAAATGAAATGGCTGCTTCTGCAGAACCGCAGTCAGGCTTGATCATGCACCCGTCTCCTCATCTATATCATCTGTAACCATCCTGAAAGCGGCCGCTGATCTGGCCGCTTTCGGCATCTCATGCAGAATCCGCAGAAATTCCTTCTGATATCGGTTCATGTACATTCCCTTTCGGTAGCATACATAGAAATGTCTGGAAACATCCACATGCTTCAATGGATAAACCTGATAAGGATAAGCTCCATCCAGAGCCGCGAACGCATCCGGGCAGGCCATGACCGTCCTGCTTGCAGCGACAGTCCGCTTTCCCACTTCGATGCTGTCTATTTCAAAGGCAATCCGCGGCTGAATTCCATAGGCCAGAAACATCATATCCTGCGTCTTTCGGATTCCATGCCCCTTTTTACAGCTGATAAACGTTTCCTCCCTGGCTTCACGGATATCGATAGCGGTGCCGGACGGATACTTCCTTGCAAGATTGCACTCTCGGTTGGCAAGAAGCACTACGTATTCCTCCTTGATCAGTTCATAGGTCAGCTGGGGATTTAAAGGCACGGTAGCCAGGCACGCAAAATCAATGGTATTCTCCAGGATACTCTTTTCCAGATCCGCCGACCCCTGTTCATGAAATTCCAGTTTTACACAGGGAAACTCCTTTGAAAATACAGGATACAGGTACGGCACGATTTCAATGGCCCTCTGAATGGAGATGCCAATGTGGAGCACCCCCCGCTCCTCCTCTGTCAGCTCTCTTACCTGTTTCGCCAGATTTTCCGTGATCCCCCTCACCTGAAGCACCGCCTCCACATACAGCTTTCCTGCCGGCGTCAGCGTGATCGGGTCTGTTGTGCGGTCAAAAATAGGGGCCCCCAGCCTGCTTTCTGCCGCTTTCACCATCTGGCTCAGAGACGGCTGGGAAATATAAAGCCGCTTCGCAGCAGCCGTAAAGCTTCCCTCTTTCAGCACGGTTAAAACATATTCCGCATGTTTATCGTTCATAAAATTCCCTTTCTTATAGAAAAAATCCTATAGCAATGATAGGTTTTTTTGTCATTGAATCAATTTGGTATATATGTTACTATCAATTTATGAATATTTTATTAAATTTAAACATTTTTCACAAATGGCAGCCAGATCTTTCTGCCAGATCTCAACATCTATAAAGGAGGAATGCTCATATGATCAATCATGCCGGCCGGGAAATTCCGGAGGAAATTCTGCAGAAATACCACAAGACCGGTTATCAGGGAATGAACTATCGCGAAAACGCTTCCTACACAAAAGCAAGTCCTACGGTACGGGCAGCAGTGGACCCGGCTCACAGCAAACTGGTCTCTTCCATACGTGAGGCGCTTGAAAAATGCGGCATCCGGGACGGAATGACCTTATCCTTCCACCACCATTTCCGGGATGGGGATTATGTGGTCAATATGGTGATGGAAGAGGTTGCCGCCATGGGCATAAAGGATATTACCATCTGCGCCAGCTCCCTTGGGGCTGCCCATGACCCGGTGGCCCGGATGATTGAGGAAGGCATTGTTACCGGGATCCAGTCCTCAGGCGTTCGTGGAAAAATCGGTGAGGCCATCTCCTACGGCAAGCTGAAGACTCCCGCCATCATCCGCTCCCACGGCGGACGGGTACGGGCCATTGAGGAGGGCGATGTCCATATTGATATTGCATTTATCGGCGCACCTACCTCTGATGAATGCGGCAATTCCAGAGGCGTTGGAGGAAAAAGCGACTGCGGCGTCCTCTCCTACTCTATGGTGGACGCAAAATACGCCGACCATGTAGTGGTCATCACAGACTGCCTGGTGCCATTCCCCAATATGCCTGCCAGCATCTCCATGGTGGATGTGGACTACGTCTGCGTGGTGGACCAGATTGGCAACCCCGCCAAGATCGTCAGCAATGTAGTGCGCATGACTAAGGATGTGAGGGAGCTGATGATGGCCGAATACTGCGCCAAAATCATGGCTGAATCCCCGTTTTTTAAAGATGGCTTCTCCTTCCAGACCGGAGGAGGCGGCGCTTCCCTGGCTGTCAACATGTTCTTAAAAGACATTCTGAAGGAACGGGGCATCACCATGGGCTTTGCCATTGGAGGGATCACCCAGCCCATGTGCCAGCTTCTGGATGAAGGCCTGGTGAAGTGCATCGTAGATGCCCAGGCGTTTGACCTCGCCTCCATTGAGTCTATTAAAAACAATCCCCGCCACTTTGAAATCTCCACCTCCGAATACGCCAATCCCATGAACAAGGGAGCCTACGTCAATAAACTGGACTTCGTTATTCTGGGTGCGCTGGAGGTAGATGTAGATTTTAACTGCAACGTAGTCGTTGGCTCCGACGGAATTGTAAGAGGGGCTCCCGGCGGACATCCCGACACGGCTGCAGGCTCCAAGTGTTCCATCATCGTTGCTCCCCTGGTAAGAGGCCGGATCCCCACCATTTGCACCCGCTGCACCTCCGTTACCACCGCAGGAGAAGCAATTGACATCGTCGTGACCGACTACGGCATCGCCATCAATCCAAGGAGAACCGATTTGGTGGAAGCCTATCGGAACTCCAGGCTTCCAATCTGTACCATCGAAGAACTGCGGGATATGGCCTATCAAATTACCGGCGAACCTGACCCCATTGAATTCGAAGACCAGGTAGTCGGAATCATTGAAAGCCGGGACGGCACTATCATGGATGTAATACGAAAGATCAAGGAATAACGCACTGTATGCGCAGAACAGAAGGAGGCGGAATATGGAAATCAAAAAGGCTGCTATGGCCGGCACACTGGAATCCAGTGATGCCCAAATCACGGTAGAACCGGGAACCGATGGCATTGAGCTTTCTATTGAGAGCAGTGTTATTCATCAGTTTGGTTCTCAGATTCGAAAGGTGGCCCTGGACACCTTAAACCGGCTGGAAGTCACCAATGGACGTATTGTTATTGTAGATAAAGGAGCTCTGGACTGCACCATAAAGGCGCGTTTGGAATGTGCACTGTACCGCTCCAATGATATCAGCGAAAATCTTCCGTGGGGAGGTGCTATCCGATGATCCATCCCAATAAGAAACGTTTGAGAAGGTCCATGATGTTTTTAAACGCCCAAAAGCCCAGCCTGATCAAGGACCCATATATCTACAGGGCCGACTCCATCATGCTGGACCTGGAGGATGCGGTGGCGGAAAATCAGAAAGATGCCGCCCGGTATTCCTTATATCACGCTTTAAAAGAGATTAATTACCGAACAACAGAACGGGTAGTCAGGATCAACGGCCTGGATACTCCTCACTGGAAAGAGGATATCCGCGTTTGCGTGGCGGGCGGAGCCGATGTCATCCGAATCGCGAAAACAGAAAGCGCTCAGGATGTTCACACGGTGGAGGAGCACGTGCTGGCGGCTGAAAAAGAATTTGGACGTCCCGAGGGGAGCACGCTTCTCATGGCCGCGCTGGAATCCTGCAAAGGCGTTCTGAATGCGCTGGAGGTCTGCAAGTCCTCAGAGCGTCTTATTGGAATTGCCCTTTCCGGAGGCGACTACACCAAAGACCTTCAGACCAAGATTACCGGAACCGGCGTAGAACTGATGGGGGCAAGACAGCATATGATCATTGCCGCCAGAGCCGCAGGGGTCCAGTGCTGGGACACTGTATTTACCAACCTGGACGATATGGACGGCTTCCGCAGGGAGACGGAGATGATCAAACTCATGGGCTTTGACGGGAAGTCTCTGGTCAACCCCAGACAGATCTCCATTGTGCATGAAATCTTCACTCCCAGCGAAAAAGAAATCATTTTCGCGGAAAAGGTCGTACGGGAAATTAACGAAAAGAAGGCACGGGGGATCGGCGTATTTACCGTAGACGGAAAAATGATCGATATTGCCTTTTATGACGGGGCTATGCGCACCCTTAACCTGGCAAAGGCAGCAGGAATTTACGAGGGGGATTTATAATTTGCAGCAACTGATGTAAAGGAGGGGTTTATATGAACGAAAAAGGATTTGAACTGAAAACATTTGGACTACCGGTTTGGATTGCCTGTGTCATCGCTGTTGTTGCCATCGCAGGCGCGGCAACCAGAGCTTTGGGCGCTGATCTAGCCGGCTGCTTTGTCCTCATGCTCTCCATTGGACTGATCTGCAACGAAATCGGCGAACGGATTCCGTTCTGGAACAGTTACATTGGAGGCGGGCTGGTACTTACCTTCCTTGTTTCCGCATTCTTGTTTACCTATAACATTATTCCGGAGAAATATGCCGACGGTATGGCTATGGTTATGGATGAAGCGGATTTTCTTTCCTTCTTCATCATCTTTCTGATAACCGGCTCCATCCTGTCCCTGGACCGCAAACTTCTTCTCAGATCTTTTGCCGGTTACATTCCCGCTATCTTCGGCGGCCTCATCGGCGCCTCCCTCCTGGGAGTAGCCGCTGGTCTTCCATTTGGGATCAATCCGGTTGATATTATTATCAAATACATGCTTCCCATCATGGGAGGCGGAAACGGCGCCGGCGCTGTTCCTCTGAGCCAGATTTACGAAACCATTACGGGAGAACCGGCAGCCAACTACTACTCCTTCGCTATTACAATTTTAACGATCGCCAACATCTTTGCCATTCTCTCTGCTGCTCTTTTGAATAAACTGGGAGAGAAAATGACAACCTGGACCGGCGATGGAACCACTCTGATCCGGGGAGGCGGAGATTTCAATAAATCTGAGGGTTCCACCGCCAAAGCCACGATGAAGGATTTAGGCGGAGCATTTTTCCTGGCTATCGGTTTTTATGCCTTAGGACGCCTGTTTTCCTCTACCATCCTGCCTACTATTTTCGGAACCCCTATCCACCAGTTTGCCTACATGATTATTTTTGTGGCAATCGCAGCAGGACTTGGAATTATCCCGGACAACGTGCGCGCCGGCGCCAAGAAGCTTCAGTCCTTCTTCTCCGGCAACCTGATTTTAATTATTATGGTAGGCGTTGGTGTTGATACTAATATCATTGAGCTGGCTCATGCCATTACGCCCGGAAACGTTATCATCGCGCTGGCAATCGTAATCGGCGCCATCCTCGGCTCCGCTCTGGTCGGATATCTGGTCGGCTTTTATCCCATTGACTCTGCCATCACTGCCGGTCTGTGCATGGCAAACCGGGGCGGCTCCGGCGATCTGGCTGTTCTGGGCGCATGCAAGAGAATGCCTCTGATGGCCTATGCTCAGCTGTCTTCCCGCCTTGGAGGAGGCATCGTACTGATCATCGCTTCCATCGTATTCGGAGCATTTTTGAAATAGACCATCATCTGCAGACTCAGAATCTGCACGCATCTAAAACGGGGATTCCCCAGGCCATTAAACAGCTTGGGGAATCCCTTTTTTTACCCTAATACAAATCTCATCAATATGGAAAACAGAACCATGCCGATCACCGCAAAGGGGAAGGTCGCCCCGTATCCGGTAGCCGCATCATCGGAGCCCAGCACATCCAGCAGGGTTCCCATTCCGGTGGTATTGGTCATTCCGCCGCAGATCGCTCCGCTTAAAAGCACATAATTCATCTTCATTACATACCGTCCCACAAGGAATCCGGACAGAAGAGCAATCAGGCCGCAGATAAATGCCACAACCGCAAATACCAGTCCGCTTCCGGTGATGGCGTCCACTACGCCATACCCATAGCGCAGCCCCACAATAGCCAGGAAAATTTCCAGACACAGAGTTCTGAGCACCTGCAGGACCTTGTCATCCATATAGAAATTGATAAAGCCGATTTTTCCGATGGAGCCCAAAAGAAGTCCGCCGATCAAGGCCCCGCCTGTAGTTCCCAGGCTGAAGTATCCAAGAGGACCCAGGTAAAAGCCGTCCTCAATTGCTTCTCTTAATTCTGTTTCTCAATCTTATATCCAACGCCCCAGACCACCTTCAGGTACTTAGGCTCTCTGGGATTGATCTCAATCTTCTCCCGGATATGGCGGATATGAACGGCCACCGTATTGTCCGCTCCGATTGCCTCCTCATTCCAGATCTGTTCGTAAATCTCATCGATGGAGAATACCTTCCCCGCATTCTTCACCAAGAGCAGAAGGATGTTGTACTCGATGGGGGTCAGCTTAATGGGTTCTCCGTCTACTGTCACTTCCTTGTTGTCATCGTTGATCTGAAGGCCGCCGCACTTATAGACCTGTCCCTCCGGCTGCTGGTTTAAGTTCCCCAGCTGCGTATAGCGCCTCAGCTGGGACTTCACCCTGGCTACCAGCTCCAGCGGGTTAAAGGGCTTTGTGATATAATCGTCCGCACCGATATTCAGACCCAGGATCTTGTCCGTGTCCTCAGATTTGGCGGAGAGAATGATGATGGGAATGCTGCTGGTCTCCCGCACCTTTAAGGTGGTGCGGATCCCATCCAGCCCCGGCATCATTACATCAATGATCAGCAGGTCGGCCTCATGATTCTCCAGATATTCCAGAACCTCATAGCCGTCATAGGCTTTCACCACCTCATAGCCCTCGCCTGTCAGGTAGATGTCAATGGCTTCCACGATCTGTTTATCATCATCGCACACCAATATTGTCTGCATAATGCCTCTCCTTTTAGAAAATTCTCCATGCCACAATGAAGTTGTTTGCCCACCACTGGGTCAGTCCTCTGTGTACCACCCGTCCGTTACTGGAGGAAGCATCGATAACGGTTCCTCCGCCTGCGGCAATTCCCACATGGCCGTTTACAACCACGATATCGCCTGCCTGGATGTCGTTAAAGTTGCTGATCCTGGTATAACGTCCCGGATTTCTCCAGCCTGAGGAGGTCAGGTAGCTCTGGCTGACTCCTGCCTGGTTTAAGCACCAGTAAACGAATCCGGAGCAGTCGAAGGAGCTGGGTCCCTTGGCCCCCCATACATAGGGACTTCCTACCTTGGAGGCTGCAACATTG
>DWYS01000002.1 GCA_019118585.1 Candidatus Enterocloster faecavium
GGGGCAGAAGAGCTTCTGGCGCAAATACGGCAGCAGGGATATTCCAAGTCCGTTATGCGCAGAGCCCAGCAATATTGTATTCAGGTGTATGACAGGGACTTCGAGAAGCTGTACGGCGCCGGGATGGTGCGGGAGGTCTCGGCGGATATAGAAGACTTTTTTGAGCTGGTGAAGGAGAGTCAGTATACGGAAGATATGGGGCTGGACTTAGGTGTTGAATTGGGAATGGCGGTGGTTTTATAGTGATGCGAAGGAGAGTGGTGATCGTATGGGAATGGGAGTGAAAATCCGGGTGTGGGGAGATTTTGCCCTGTTTTCCCGGCCGGAACTGAAGGTGGAGCGGTGTTCCTACGATGTGATGACGCCGTCTGCAGCACGGGGGATACTGGATGCCGTTTACTGGCATCCGGGACTTAAATGGGTGGTGGACAAAATATATGTGAGGAAGCCCATCCGGTTTACCAGTGTTCGGCGCAATGAGGTGAAAAGCAAGGTTTTGGCCAGCAGTGTGCTGCAGGCGTACAACGGCGGGGATAAACCCCTCTTCATAAGCAGCAAGGAGGAAATTGTCCAGAGAGCCTCCCTGCTGCTGTGCGATGTGGAGTACGTGATTGAAGCGCATTTTGAAATGACAGAGCGGGCAAATGCATCCGATAATCCGGGGAAATTTAAGGATATTGTCATGCGGCGTTTGAGAAGGGGGGAGTGCTTTCATACCCCGTATTTTGGCTGCCGTGAGTTCCCGGCTCATTTTTGTCTTTGGGAGGAAGAGGCGGTTCCAACGGCTTATGATGATGCGGAGGAAAAAGACCTGGGCCTTATGCTGTTTGATATGGACTACAGCGACCCGGAACAGATACAGCCTATGTTTTTTCGGGCAGTGATGAGGCGGGGAGTCCTGGATTTGAGGAACTGTGAGGTGATGCGATGATTCTGCAGGCATTGGTCAGACATTACGAAAATCTGGCAGCCCAGGAAAAAGTATCCCGGGAGGGCTGGTGCCAGGCAAAGGTTTCCTACGGCATTAATCTGTCAAAAGAAGGAGAGATTACCGGTATTATTTCTTTAAAGCAGGAGAAAGAAAGAGGGAAAAAGAAGGTACCTGTTCCGGCGCTGCGAATGGTTCCGGAGATGGTCACCCGTTCTTCTGGTGTGTCCGCCAATTTTTTATGTGACAACTCCAAATATCTTTTGGGAATTGATGCCCAGGGAACAGGCAAGCGGATATCGGAATGCTTTCAGGCAGCCCGAAAGAGGCATCTGGAACTGTTGGAAGGTGCGGAGAGCGACATGGCCCGGGCAGTCCGTCTGTTTTTTGAGAAATGGGAGCCCCAGAGGGCGGAAGCGTGCAGCGCTGTTAAGGAAAATTGGGAGGATATCACGGATGGAGGGAACCTGATTTTCTGTATGGGAATGGAGGAAGCCCAAGCGGATTCCGCTGTACAGGAGGCGTGGGAAAAGGCGCGCGGCGGCTTGGGGGATGGCCCGGAGAGGATCTGTCTGGTTACGGGAAAGCGGTCCGAGATTTCCAGAATTCACCGGACAATCAAGGGGGTGCCGGGAGCCCAGTCCAGCGGAGCGGCGCTGGTTTCCTTCAATGCTCCTGCATTTGAATCCTATGGTAAGGAACAGAGCTATAATGCGCCGGTTGGAAAATACGCGCAGTTTGCCTATACGACGGCGTTAAATGACTTGCTCAGTCATAGGGAGTATACATTCCAGCTGGGAGATTCCATGGTCGTATTCTGGGATGAGAGCAGCCAGGAGGAATACCAAGAGACGTTTTTTTGGTCAGCGGATCCACAGAGGGACAACCAGGATGTGGTGAGAGATGTTTTTGAAAATCTGAAAAAACAGAAGCCCGTACAGGTGAACCAAGTTAGATTAAATCCGGAGCAGAGGTTTTTTATCCTGGCCCTCGCTCCCAATGCGGCCAGATTGTCGGTTCGTTTTTTTTATCAGGACAGTTTTGGGAAAATTTTGGACAATCTCTCCGCCCACTATGAGCGGATGCGCGTGATAAAACCAAAATGGGAGGACAGGGAGTATCTGGGTATCCGGCAGATGCTGTTTGAGACGGTGAACCAAAAGTCAAAGGACAAATCTCCCGTTCCCAACATGGCGGCTATGGTGCTGCAGGCCGTTATTTCCGGAGGGAAATATCCGGCAAGCCTCTATACGGATACACTGATTCGCATCCGGGCGGAGCAGGGAAATGTGACCTGGGGGAGAGCCGGAATTATCAAAGCGTATTTAATTCAAAATTACAAATGGAAGGAAGGGGAGGGATATATGGGATTAAACGAAGGCAGCATGGATGAGGCATATGTGCTGGGGCGGCTTTTTGCGGTGCTGGAATCCATTCAGCAGGATGCGAATCCGGGGCTGAATGCCACGATTCGAGATCGGTATTTTAACTCGGCCTGCGCGGCTCCGGCCTCTGTTTTCCCGGTGCTGATAAGACTGAAAAACAGCCATATGAAAAAGCTGGAGCGGGAGCGGATGGGGGCAAAGATATACTATGAGAAGCTGCTGACAGAGATTATGGGAAAATTGGAAAGATTTCCAGCCAGATTGTCTCTGGAGGAGCAGGGCAAATTTGATTTGGGCTATTATCATCAGATGCAGAAACGGTATGAAAAGCGGGAGGAAAAGTAGATGAGGGAAGTGATCAAGAATCGGTACGAGTTTGTAATCTTGTTTGATGTGGAAAATGGAAACCCCAACGGGGATCCCGATGCGGGAAATATGCCCAGAATTGATCCGGAGAGCGGCTTAGGACTGGTGACGGACGTATGTCTGAAGCGGAAAATTCGAAACTATGTGGAAACCGTAAAAGAGGATGAGAAAGGATATAAGATTTATATCCGTGAGGATGTGCCGTTGAACCGAAGCGACCGTGAAGCATGCCGGGATATAGGAATCCAGGAAGAGGATGAGAAAAAGCAGACGGAAGCCCTGAAAAAATTAAAGAAGAGTGATCCGGACGTGGATATAAAGCTGCGGGATTATATGTGTGAAAACTTCTATGATATTCGGACATTCGGGGCGGTTATGACTACATTTGTGAAGGCTTCGCTGAACTGCGGACAGGTCAGGGGGCCGGTGCAGATCGGATTTGCAAGAAGCATTGATCCGGTGGTTAGCCAGGAGGTTACGATCACACGGGTTGCTATTACTACGGAAAAGGATGCGGAAAATAAGACAACGGAGATGGGCAGGAAGAGCATTGTGCCTTATGGCTTATACCGGGCGGAGGGGTATATTTCTGCTAACCTTGCCCGAAAGGTGACGGGATTTTCCGAGGAGGATCTGGAGCTTTTGTGGGAGGCCATTATCAATATGTTTGAACATGATCATTCTGCTGCCAGAGGGAAAATGTCGGTTCGGGAACTCATTGTATTCAAACACAGCAGGGAATTGGGGGACTGTCCGGCCTATAAATTGTTTGATGCAGTGGAGGTCAGGAAAAATGGGAATGTGATGTACCCCAGGCGTTACCAGGATTACACGGTTCTTGTCCATGAAGAACAGATACCGGAGTCAGTGGAAGTAAGAAGGATGATTTAATGGAGTATGCAGAAGATGATTATCTGATGATTTCAGGAATCCAGCATTTTAAATTTTGCCGGCGGCAGTGGGCACTGATCCATATTGAACAGCAGTGGGAGGAAAATGTACACACAGCGGTGGGGGAATTGCTTCATCGGAAGGCCCATGACCCGGAGCTGACAGAAAAAAGGAAGGGCCTGATTATTGCAAGGGCCCTTCCGGTTTCTTCCAGAGAGATGGGGGTAAGCGGTGAATGCGATGTGGTGGAATTCCATTTGTGCGAGGACGGAATAAAGCTTCACGGACACAGAGGCCTATATTCCATATACCCGGTTGAGTATAAGAAGGGAAAGCCGAAATTGACAGAGGAAGACAGGCTGCAGCTTGCGGCCCAGGCAATGTGCCTGGAAGAGATGTTTTCTGCAAGTGTTCCGGAGGGTGCGGTTTTTTATGGGGAGACCAGGCGGAGGGAGCGTGTGGAAATTACCCAGGAGCTGCGTCAGGAGGTACAAAAATGCTTTCGGGAGATGCACAACTATTTTGACCGGAAGTATACGCCCAGGGTTAAATACAGCAAAGCCTGCAGCGCCTGTTCTCTAAAGGAAATCTGTCTTCCCAAACTGGGAAAATCCTTCTCCGTGAAAACGTATGTAAATCAGATGCTGAAGGAGGAAGAGGAATGAAAAAACTGCTGAATACCCTGTATGTGACTTCCGAAAACAGTTATCTGGCGCTGGACGGAGAGAATGTGGTGGTCTTTGATGAAAAGACGGAGATTGGACGGCTGCCTTTGCATAATCTGGAAGGAATTGTCTCTTTTGGATACCGGGGGACTAGCCCGGCTCTGATGGGAGCCTGCGCGGAACGAAACATTTCTCTGTGTTATCTCACACCGCAGGGAAAATTCCTTGCCAGGGTTTCGGGTAGAGTGAAAGGAAATGTTATTCTGCGGCAGCAGCAGTATGCCAGCAGTCGGGATGAGCAGGTGAGCCTGGATATTGCTCGGAACTGCATTTTAGGGAAAGTATATAATGCCCGCTGGGTACTGGAGCGGGCAGTCAGAGATCATGAACTGCAGATTGACGCGGAAAAGGTGAAGGCCGCCAGCGGATTTTTGAAGCAGTCACTGGAGTTTATACAGGCCAGCCAGTCCAAAGACCAGCTTCGGGGGTATGAAGGCGAGGCGGCAAGTATCTATTTTGGTGTGTTTGATCAGCTGATCCTGCAGCAAAAAAGAGATTTTGCGTTTCATGGAAGAAATAAAAGACCGCCTCTGGATCCCGTAAATGCCCTCCTGTCTTTTGTGTATACGCTGCTGACCCATACGATCACTTCAGCCCTGGAAACGGTGGGATTGGATCCCTATGTTGGTTATCTGCATACGGATCGGCCAGGAAGAACTTCGCTGTCTTTAGACTTGATAGAAGAACTTCGCGCGGTATTGGCGGATCGATTTGTATTATCCTTAATTAATAAAAAAATGGTTTCCAAGAAAAATTTTTCCAAAAAAGAAAATGGCGCTGTTTTGATGGATGACGAGACAAGGAGAAGAGTGCTGACGGAATGGCAGAATAAGAAAAAGGAAGTCATCACCCATCCGTATTTAAAGGAGAAAGTGGAGTGGGGGATGGTGCCCTATGTCCAGGCAATGCTTTTGGCCAGATACTTAAGAGGCGATCTGGATGGATACCCGGTCTTTCTTTGGAAATGAGGTGTGAAAATGCTGGTGCTGATTACATATGATGTAAATACGGAAACAGCCGCCGGACGGCAGCGTCTGCGCAGGGTGGCAAAACAGTGCGTGAATTACGGGAGACGGGTGCAGAATTCTGTGTTTGAATGCATCCTGGATCAGGCCCAGTTTGTGGCATTAAAGGCTGTGTTGACGGAGATTATCGATGAAAAGGTTGACAGTCTGCGCTTTTATTATCTTGGAAATAAGTATCAGACAAAGGTTGAACATGTAGGGGTGGACAGGGGGATTGCAGCGGATCAGACCTTGATTTTGTAAAGTGGTGAGTGAGAACGTTTGTTTTCTATATTATGGTGCGGGATGAACGTTCGAATCGTTAAGGTGAAAGGCCGGATATCGGAGGATGCATTGGGGAAATATGCCGAATGTGTGCGGAGTGGCCTATGT